>JBAQUQ010000035.1:0-10739 GCA_049297615.1 Burkholderiaceae bacterium | reverse complement strand
GTGCGGCCCTGGCCACAGGCGGCGGCGCGGGCTGCACGGCCGGTGCTGGGGCGGCGGCGGGAGCTGCAAGCGGCGTTGGCGCCTCCGAAGTGACGCTGCAGCCGGCGAACAAGGCGCTGGCAGCAAGAACGATTGAGCCGGCATATAGATGATTCATCGAACGATCTCCTGCAAGAAGGTAGCTGCGTGGCCTGGCAGATTCAAGGCGCGCATTCTATGTGCACAAATGCAGCATGGGAGTAAAGATGGGAGTAAAGGATTGCCTGGACATTGACACGAGTCAAAGCTGCCGCGCCATTGATCGGGACACTCGAGCCTCGCCCACGGGGGATGGGCCCACTGCGCCGCGCTGACCGACAGGAGCTCACGTTATACAGTCCAATCCCGGTCGCGGACATCTTCATCTTTCCCGGTATTCTGGCACTGGTGGCGGCGCGTTGGGCGCAAGGCTGCGAGGCCATGCCCTGGCAGCCGCTGCGCGCAAGCCGCGAGCAGCGCGCGCCGTGTGAAACTCGATGGAGGCCACAGCATGATGGAGAACTCCCTGGACAAGGTGCTTGCCCTGTGGAGCGGCATGGGCGGCGCCGCGACCACCGGATTGCGCGTGGTCGTGATCGTGGTCGTCGCGTGGGTACTGATCGGCGTCTTGCAGCGCGCGATTCGCGCCTTCCGCATTCGCATCGCCTCCCGCCTGGACGACCGCGAGGCTGTCAAGCGTGCCGAAACGCTCGGCCGCGTGTTCCGCTATCTGGCTGGCGTGGTCGTGTCGCTGATTGCCGGCGTCCTGGTGCTGGGCGAACTCGGCGTCTCGGTGGCGCCAATCCTGGGCGCTGCCGGCGTCGTCGGTCTGGCGATCGGCTTTGGCGCGCAGAGCCTGGTGAAGGACTACTTCACCGGTTTCTTCATCCTGTTGGAGAACCAGATTCGCGTAGGCGACGTCGTCAAGCTCGGCGAGCACGCCGGCCTGGTCGAAGTGGTCACCTTGCGCTACGTGCAAATGCGTGATTACAACGGCAATGTGCATTTTGTGCCCAATGGCGGGATCACCACCGTGGTCAATATGAGCCGGGGCTTCGCGCAGTCGGTGATGGACATCGGCGTGGCGTATCGCGAGAACACCGACGACGTCGTGCAGGTGATGCGCGAAGTGGGCAAGCAATTGCGCGCCGATCCGGCCTTCGCGACGCGCCTGCTCGACGAGCTCGAGGTCGCCGGGGTCGAGCGCTGGGCGGATTCGGCCGTCGTGATCCGTTGCCGCTTCAAATGTTCGCCTCTCGAGCAATGGAACGTGCGCCGCGAATACCTGCGCCGGCTCAAGCTTGCCTTCGACGCCCGGGGCATCGAAATTCCGTTCCCGCATCTGACCGTGTACGCCGGGCAGGACAAACAGGGCATGGCGCCCGAGCTGCCGCTGCGCATGGCGCAGCCGAAAGCGAATCCTTGACCCACTCGCTCGGCACTGAGCTGCCGGGCCGACATGGCGCGCCCCAGGCGCACTCACCCCAGGAGTGAATCATGAAGAATATTCTCGTTGCCCTGCTGCTCGGAATCGTCCTCGGCGCCGCGGGTTACTGGTACGTCCAGCAGGAGGCGGCCAAAAAGGCCGAGGAGCGCGCGACCCAGGCGGTCGCGCAAGCCGGCAAGGCCACAGCGGCCACCGCTGCCGACATCGGCCAGAAGTTGGCCGCCAAATTCGAGGCTCTGGAGCTCGGCGCGCAAGCGCTGCGCGAGGAATTCGCGCAGACCGGCAAGGTCGTGCGGCGCAAGGCTCGAGAAATCGGCCAGGCCACAGCCGACGCCGCCGTCGATGCCCGCGTAACGGCCGAGATCAAGGCCAAGCTGGCCGCGGATTCGCAGTTGTCGGCGCTGTCCATCGCGGTGAACACCAGCGATGGCCGCGTCACCCTGGCCGGGACCGTGGCGGCGCCGGAGTTGATCGGCAAGGCGATCCTGATCGCGCTCGAAACCGCCGACGCGCGCGAGGTGGTTTCGACGCTGCAGGTGAAATGACATTCAAGGCTCGATCAGCCGTGCGTCTCAGCGAGTGCCCATCCGCGTGCAACAGGCACTGAAAGCCGTCTTGTTCGACACGGACGACGCCCTCACCGTTCAGGCCTTGCCCGGCACCTCGAGGCTTGCGGGCGCACTGCGCCAGGCGGGAATCCGCATCGCCCTGATCTCGCCGAATCGCAGTGCCCATGAGGTGCTGCACAAGGCGGGGGGCCTCGATCTGTTCGACACCTGGGTCGACGCCGGCGACCTGGCGCGGCTGCATCTTCCAGGCGAGCCCGATCCTGCAGTCCTGCTCGAGGCCGCGGCGCGTCTGGCTGCATCGCCCGCGCAATGCGCCGTGATCGGGGACGCGATCGCCGGCGTCCAGGCCGGCGCCCGGGGCGGCTTTGGCTGCGTGATCGGCGTCGATCGCGGCGAGCACGGCGCTGCGCTGCTCGAAGCCGGTGCCCATCTCGTCATTCACGACCTCAGCGAACTGTCGCTCGACTCGAACCGGCGTCTGAACGTCAAGACGCTGGCCAACCTGCCGTCGGTGTGGGACCGCGAAACTCAGCTCCGCGAGCGCCTAGCGGGGCAGGAACTGGTCGTCTTCCTCGACTACGACGGAACGCTCACGCCGATCGTCCAGGACCATACCCAGGCCTTCCTCGCGCCGCAGATGCGCGAAGCCGTACACGCGCTGAGTGAGGTCTGCACGGTGGCCATCGTCAGCGGCCGCGACCTGGCCATGCTGCAAAGCCTGGTCCAACTCGATTCGGTCTTCTACGCCGGCAGCCACGGCTTCGAGATCGCCGGCCCCGCAGGCAGCCGCCACAGGCTGGACAAAGGCGTGGAATTTCTTGCCGAACTCGACCAGGCGCAGCAGGCCTTGCGAGAACGCCTGGCCGGCATCGAGGGCCACGCGGTGGAGCGCAAGCGGTTCTCGCTCGCCGTGCATTTTCGCCAGGTCGCCGATGGCGACCTCGGCAAGCTTCAGGCAAGGGTCGACAGCGTGCTCGCCGAGCACCCGCGGCTCAAGCGTGGACACGGCAAGAAAGTCTTCGAGCTCCAGCCCGACATTGACTGGAACAAGGGCCAGGCCGTGCGCTGGCTGCTCGAGCGGCTCGCCGCGAAGCGCGGCGCAAGCGTGCCGATCTATATCGGTGACGACATCACTGACGAGCATGCCTTTCACGCCCTCGCCGGGCGCGGGGTCTGCGTGGCCGTGCGCGACGGCGGCATGCGCCAGACTGCGGCCGAGCTTGCGCTGGCCGACGTCGACGACGTGAAGCGCTTCGTCGACATGCTGAGCGCCATCGCGAGCCGGCGCGCGCCGGGTTCGCAGGGCCGAAGGATTGCGGCGGACCCGGGATCGGCCTGACCTGCCAGGAATTCCGCGCCGAGCGCGCCGCCCAGGCGCCGTGAAGTCTGGTGACGCTGCGCGCGCATGTGCTGCGCGAGGGCGAGACCTGCGAGACTTTGATACCCGTCAAAGTCATGCCGTCGCGTTGCATGTAAGGTTGACAGCGCAGATTCGATGCCGACATGAACCTCTTCTCGAACCCCCGCGCCAAGCGCCGCACTGCCTTCGCGATCCTGGTGGGGTGGTCGTTCGCGTTGAGCGCGGCTTGGGCGAATGCCTGCATCTTGCAGCAACTGGGCACGCATGCCCATGGCCTATCGGGCAACACGTCAGGCCTTGTCCAGGCGGCCGTCATTTCAGCCGGACATGTCGGAGCCGATACAGCGCATCACGAAGCCTCGGGCGCGGCCAAGGGGGCCTGCCTGAAGGTTTGCGACGACGCCACTCGAGCCGTCGTCAAGCCGGCGCCGGCCGGCGATCCGAGCGACGCGGGATTTGCACCGGCGGTGACATCCACCTGGACGGCACACCCGGTTGCGCACGCGCCGGACCGCTCGATGCTCGAGCTGCCGTCACCCCGGCCAAGCCTGCCCCTGCGGACTCGCTATTCGCGACTGGCCTTGTAGCCCGCTGCGGCGTTTGCCGCAGGCGTCTCGCTTCGCGGCAGTCGGCGCCGCCCCCCTCCCCCGACTTGCCTGTGTGCCCGGATACAGGGCACAGACCCGGCAATCACCACCCCCGGGGGCACGTGGCGTCGCCTGCAGGGCGACCCATAACCCCGCCTGGACCGTGTAGTTCTTTCTTGATCAGGAGTCGAACATGAGCTTTATTCGCCCACTCACGCTGGCCGCCGCGCTTGCAACTGCCCTGACGGCCTTTGCACAGACACCCACCAATCCTCCCGCCGACTGGACGGCGAAGATGGATCAGCAAATGGAAGCGATGCGCAGCATGCACGATCGGATGGCCAGCGCGCGAACGCCGCAGGAGCGCAGTGCACTGATGACACAACAGTGGGCCTTGATGAACCAGGGCATGCAGATGATGGGGCCCATGGGCCCAGGCGGGGCCGGCATGGGCATGGGCGCAGGCATGGGCGCGGGCATGGGCGCGAGCGGCGCTGGCATGGGCGCAATGCGCAGCGGCGCCGGTGCGCCGGCCGACCTCGCGGCACGCCAGCAATGGATGGAAAAGCGCATGGAAATGATGCAGTCCACGATGCAGTTGATGATGGACCGTCTGCCGCAGGCGCCGGTACCGGCGCAGAAGTGAGGCACAAGATGGCCCGCTCATTCACGTCAAGCGCCGCAGCCAGGGAATCATCCTATGGATTCCACTGTGAACTGGAGAACACCGGGTTGACCCAGGCGCTGGCGCGCGTCACCGAGGCCCTCAAGACGGAAGGCTTCGGCGTGCTCACCGAGATCGACGTACAGGCCACGATGAAGGCCAAGCTCGGCGTCGACGTGCGCCCGTACCGCATCCTCGGCGCGTGCAACCCGCCCCTGGCGCACCGCGCCTTGACTGCCGAGCCCGACATCGGCTTGCTCCTGCCGTGCAACGTGGTCATACGGGAAGAGCACGATGGCCGCCTCGTCGTGGGCTTCATGGACCCGGTGGCCGTGCTCCAGATGACGACGAATCCCGAGGTCGCAAAGGTCGCGCATGAGGTGCGCGAACGGCTCGAACGCGTCAAGGCGGCCCTGGTCGCCGGCGCGGTTGCCCGACCCAAGGGCTGAAGGAGATGCACATGTTCTACGAAGGCGGTTTTTTCATGGGTGGCATGCACGGCCTGTGGTGGATCTTCTGGCTCGCGCTGATCGGCGTGATCGTGTTTTACGGCTGGGGACGGCGGGGCGAACAGCGCCGGCCCCCGCGCGAGACGGCCCATGAAGTGCTGCAGCGGCGCCTGGCGAGTGGCGAGATCGCACCCGAAGAGTACGAGCAGCGCAAGGCACTGCTCGACCGCGATGCAGCAGGCAAGGCATGACCGATCATCTGCCTGGGTCGGCGCGCCCGTCCGCAGCCACCCGCCCGCTGAAGGTGGCCGTGCTGATGGTCGCCATCATCGGTGGCTTCTACCTGCTGCGCGAACACTGGCACCATGTCGCGGGCAACTGGGTCTACCTGCTGCTGCTCGCCTGCCCGCTGATGCACCTGTTCCACCGGCATGGCGGGCATGGCGGACATTCCAGCCACAGTTCGCCATCCGACAAAGCCGCCGACACGGAGAAATGAAGCCATGGACATGCCCTCGCGCCGAGGCGACGCGTCGCACGCACATCGTGATCATCATTCGGCCCCCAAGGCCGCAGAGGGCCTGAAAGACCCCGTCTGCGGCATGGCCGTCACCGCGCAGTCGCCGCATCGCTTCGAGCATGCAGGGCGGCCGTACTACTTCTGCTGCGCGAAATGCCGAACGAAGTTTGCCGCCGAGCCGGCGCGCTATGCAGGCGGCGGCGGCGCACCGGCTGCGGCCGAGATCCCCGCGCAGGCGGCCGCCACGGACTACACCTGCCCGATGCACCCGGAGATCCGCCAGGACCATCCGGGCAGTTGCCCCAAGTGCGGGATGGCGCTCGAGCCGATGCTGCCTGCGCTGGAGGACGAAGAGAACCCCGAACTGATCGACTTCACGCGGCGCTTCTGGTGGACCCTGCCGTTCACCATGGTCGTGATGGTGCTGGCCATGGCCGGCCACCGGCTGGGCTGGTTCGAGCCCCGCGCGCAGACCTGGATCGAACTCGTGCTGACCCTGCCAGTGGCACTGTGGGCCGGTTGGCCGTTCTACGTGCGCGGCGTGCGGTCAGTGATAAACCGCAGCCCCAATATGTGGACCCTGATCGGCCTGGGCACCAGCGTGGCCTTCGTCTACAGCGTCGTCGCGACGGTGGCGCCGCAGATCTTTCCGGCCACCTTCGTCGTCGACGGGCAGGTGGCGGTGTACTTCGAGGCGGCCGCAGTCATCATCTCGCTGACCCTGTTCGGCCAGATCCTGGAGCTGAAGGCGCGTTCGCAGACCTCGGCTGCGATCAAGTCCCTGCTCGGCCTGGCGCCCAAGACCGCGCGCCGCATCGCCGCAGACGGGTCCGAGGAAGACGTGCCTCTGACCAATGTGCATGTCGGCGACCTGCTGCGCGTTCGCCCCGGCGAGAAGGTTCCGGTGGACGGCGTCGTGGTCGAAGGCAGCAGTGCCCTGGACGAGTCCATGCTCACGGGCGAGCCCATGCCGGTCACCAAGCGCGCCGGCGACAAACTGATCGGCGCGACGATGAACACCAGCGGCGCCCTGGTGATGCGCTCCGAACACGTGGGATCGGCCACCGTGCTGTCGCAGATCGTGCAGATGGTCGCGCAGGCGCAGCGCTCGCGCGCGCCGATGCAGCGCATGGCCGACGTGGTGGCCGGGTACTTCGTCGTCACCGTCGTGGCGATCGCCTTGCTGAGCTTTTTCGCCTGGGGCGTGTTCGGGCCCGAACAGGGTTGGGTCTTCGGCCTGATCAATGCGGTGGCGGTGCTGATCATCGCCTGCCCCTGCGCGCTGGGCCTGGCCACGCCGATGTCGATCATGGTCGCCACCGGCAAAGGGGCGACGAACGGCGTGCTGTTTCGTGATGCGGCGGCGATCGAGAACCTGCGCAAGATCGATACGCTGATCGTCGACAAGACCGGCACGCTGACCGAAGGCCGGCCGGCCTTCGAGCGTGCGGTGGCCGCCGCCGGCTTCGACGACAAGGAGGTACTGCGCCTGGCCGCGAGCCTGGACCAGGGCAGCGAACATCCGCTCGCCGCGGCCATCGTCGCTGCGGCGCGCGAGCAGGGGCTGACCCTGGCCAAGCCCGAGCAGTTCGACTCCGAGTCGGGCATCGGCGTGCGCGGCAGCGTCGAAGGCAAGGCGCTGGCGCTGGGCAACACCGCCCTGATGGATCAGCTCGGCGTAAAGGTGGACGCGCTGACGACGCAAGCCGAGGAACTGCGCGCCCAGGGTGCCAGTGTCATGCACCTGGCGGTCGATGGAAAGCTGGCCGGCCTGCTGGCGGTATCCGACCCGATCAAGGCGACGACGCCCGACGCCCTGGCCGCGCTGCGCAAGTCGGGGCTGCGCATCGTGATGGCCACCGGCGACGGGTTGACGACGGCACGCGCCGTCGGCAAGCGCCTGGGTATCGATGAGGTGTATGGTGAAGTCAAGCCTGCCGACAAGCTCGCACTCGTCGAGAAGCTGCAGAAGGAAGGCCGCGTCGTCGCGATGGCCGGCGACGGCATCAATGACGCGCCCGCGCTCGCCAAGGCCGATGTCGGCATCGCGATGGGCACCGGCACCGACGTGGCGATGAACAGCGCCCAGCTCACCCTCGTCAAGGGCGATCTGCGCGGCATCGCCACGGCGCGGGCGCTGTCGGTGGCCACCGTGGCCAACATGAAGCAGAACCTCGGCTTTGCCTTCATCTACAACGCGCTGGGCGTGCCGCTGGCTGCGGGTGTGCTGTTCCCCTTCACCGGCAGGCTGCTGTCGCCCCTGATCGCGGCGCTGGCGATGAGCCTGAGCTCGGTCTCGGTGATCAGCAACGCCCTGCGGCTGCGCGGGGCTGACCTGCGGCAGGACTGAGCATAGGCCACAGTGATGAACATGTTTGCACATAGCTTGTGGGGCGGCGGATCACCATGACAACGACACTCCCCGACGATCCCGAGCGCCGCTTTTGGATATGCGCCGCGACCGCAACAGGCGGTGCCGGGCTGGTGGTGACGAGTGTGCCGTTTGTGTCCTCCTTCGCTCCGAGCGAAAGAGCCCGGGCGATCGGCGCCCCGGCCGCCGTCGAGCTTCAGGGAATGGCCCCCGGTGAACTGAGGACAGCCGAATGGCGCGGACAGCCGGTGTTCGTTCTCAGGCGTTCCCCCGAAATACTCGAGTCGCTGACGCGGCATGACGCCCTGCTTGCCGATCCGCAGTCCAGGCGCTCGGACCAGCCGTCATACGCCAGCAATGCCGAGCGCTCGGCAAGGCCGGAGTATGGCGTGCTGGTGGGCATATGCACCCACCTGGGTTGCATACCGGCGTTTCGCCCGACGCCAGGTGCAGCGGACATCGATGCCTCCTGGCCCGGCGGCTTCTACTGCCCGTGCCACGGCTCGAAATTCGATCTTGCCGGGCGCGTCTTCAAGAACGTGCCGGCGCCGACCAACCTCGCCGTGCCACCCTACCACTTCGCCTCCGCCTCCACCCTGCTCATCGGCGAGGGTCCGCCGGGCTGACAGCTCGACGCCGGAGTGCATCGACGTCGAGCCCATGGCGCGCTGAACCCGACCCGACGGTCCTGTCCATTCCCATCGCACAACTTCTGAAGGCTTTGCAATATGAACGAAACCGTTTCACATTCAGGCGTATGGGGCCTGGCCGCCATCATGATCGTGATCGTGTCCTGGGTGCTCTACCGCTACTTGGCGCCCAAGACATGGCGCGAATGGGCCGGCGCGGGGCTCGTCCAGGCCTTCATCATCGCCTTGTATGCGGAGATGTACGGCTTCCCGCTCACCGTCTATCTGATGGTTCGCTTCTTCGGGCTGGACGGCGCAAATCTCAACGCGAGTCTCTGGTCGACGCTGCTCGGCGTGGGCGAGCTGGGCATGATGATCTCGATGCTGCTCGGCTATGCACTGCTGTTCATCGGCATCGGCGTCTTCGCACAAGGCTGGCGCGAACTCTACCGCGCGCGCAAGGAGAAGCGGCTCGCCACAGGCGGCTTGTACGCGCTCGTCAGACACCCCCAGTACACCGGCTTGTTCATCGGGCTGTTCGGCGAGGGCGTCGTGCATTGGCCGACGATCTTCTCGGTAGCGCTGTTTCCGGTGATCGTGCTGGTCTATTGGCTGCTGGCACGCAGTGAGGAAAGGCGCGTGCTCGAGGAATTCGGCGACGCGTACCGCGCGTATCAGAGGCGTGTGCCGATGTTCATTCCGCGGGTCGGCCAGTGGGGGCAATTCGTCGAAGGCTCCAGTACCACCACCAATGAACCAGGACTACCGCCTCGCTGATCCAGCGACTCGCCAAGCCCGGTGATTGTCTCGACGCAGGAGCGCGAACAGTCATCATTCTTTCCCCGACGCCTGCGGCCATTGCCAGTCGAGGATTTCCGGCATGTCCTGGCCGTGCTCACGGATGTACTGCCGGTGCTCGATGCGCTTGTCGCGCATCAGCTGCCTGAGGTGGGCGGCGCGGTAGCCCAGCTTGGGCACGCGGTCGATCACGTCGGCGACCAGGTGAAACCGGTCGAGGTCGTTGAGCACGGCCATGTCGAACGGTGTCGTGGTCGTGCCCTCTTCCTTGTAGCCGCGCACGTGCAGATTGCCGTGGTTGGTGCGCCGATACGCGAGGCGGTGAATCAGCCACGGATAACCGTGATAGGCGAAGATGACCGGCTTGTCGGTGGTGAACAGCATGTCGAATTCGCTGTCCGACAGGCCGTGCGGATGCTCCTCCTTGGGTTGCAGCGTCATGAGATCGACGACATTGATCATCCGCACCTTGAGCTCGGGCAGGTGCCGGCGCAGCAGGTCGATGGCGGCGAGCACCTCGAGCGTAGGCACATCGCCGGCCGCGGCCAGCACCACGTCGGGTTCCCCGAGCGCGTCATTGCTCGCCCATTCCCAGATGCCGACGCCGGCGCTGCAATGTTTGACGGCGGCGTCCATGTCGAGCCACTGCCACTGCGGTTGTTTGCCGGCGACGATGACATTGATCAGATCGCGTGAGCGCAGGCACCAGTCCGTAACGTGCAACAGCGTGTTGGCGTCGGGCGGAAGGAACACGCGGATGACATCGGCCTTCTTGTTGACCACGTGGTCGATGAAGCCCGGATCCTGGTGCGAGAAGCCGTTGTGGTCCTGGCGCCAGACGTGCGAAGTCAGCAGATAGTTGAGCGAGGCGATCGGCCGGCGCCACGCGATCTCCTTCGACACCTTGAGCCACTTGGCGTGCTGGTTGAACATCGAATCGACGATGTGGATGAAGGCCTCGTAACACGAGAACAGCCCGTGGCGGCCGGTGAGCAGATAAGCTTCGAGCCAACCCTGGCAGGTGTGCTCGGAGAGAATTTCCATGACCCGCCCGTCGGGTGCAAGGTGATCGTCGTCGGGCCAGCACTGGGCCATCCAGGCACGGCTCGTGACCTCGAAGAGCGCACCCAGACGGTTCGAAGCCGTCTCGTCGGGCCCGACCACGCGGAAGTTGCGCGCCTCCAGATTGAGCTTCATCACGTCGCGCAGGTATTCGCCCAGGACACGCGTCGCCTCGCCCAGCACCGCTCCCGGCGCGGACACGTTCACGGCGTGGTCGCGCAAGTCGGGCAGGCGCAGGTCGCGCAGCAGCACGCCGCCATTGGCG
>JBAQUQ010000034.1:0-6148 GCA_049297615.1 Burkholderiaceae bacterium | reverse complement strand
GCCTCAGCGCGGCGGCGCAGCAGCTCCGGCAAGCCGGATTCGCAGCAGCTCAGCGACGCGCTGCGCGGTTGCGCGGCTCGGTGCCAGTTCGGCGTCGATGTCGAACACCTCGGCCCGCTCGTTCGCTCCCAAGGGCTCGTCGTGAGCGATCTGGTCGTCGAGTACGGCGAGGTCGGCTTCCGACGCGTCGCCTCCAGCTTCGGCGCGCGCCAGGATGCGCCGGCGCAGCGTCGCCGCGGCGCCGCGCAAGTCGAGAATGACAAAGTCCACGCCGAGTTTGTGCGCCAGGGCGCGCGCCTGGTCGCGCTGCTCGCGTTGCAGGAAGGTCGCGTCGAGGATGGCAGACAAGCCTCCGTGCAGCACGCATGCCGCGGCCTGGCGCAGGCGCTCGTAGGTGGCAGCGGTACTGGCGCTCGAATACACCCCGCTGCGCAGCGCGCTGGCCGTGGCCGCCAGGGCCGGCAAGGCGAGCAGGCGCTTGCGCTCCACGTCGGCACGAATTCGCACGGCGCCGATCTGCTCGAGCAAATGGCCTGCCCAGGTGGTCTTGCCGCTGCCCGAAAAACCGTGCGTGATGAACAGCACCGGGCGGCTCGGCGCGCTGCAGTGGCACGCCACGTCGAGATAGGCGAGCGCCGGGTCGCGCGCCGCCGCGGGTCGCGAACCCGGCTCCAGGGCGAGCTGCGCGCTGCGCAGGGCCGCCACCTTGGTGCGCACCAGGGCGCGGTAAACGAGGTAGTAGGCCAGCAGCCGCGCGCCGTCGTAGTCGCCACTACGCTCGAGGTAAGCGTTGACGAAGCGATGCGCGAAATCGGTGCGCGCGTGGCGCCGCAGATCCATGGCCAGGAAGGCCACGTCGTTCATCACGTCGGTCCAGCGCAAATCGGCGTCGAACTCGAGGCAGTCGAACATCGTCGGCTGTTCATCGACCATCGTCACATTGCCCAGGTGCAGGTCGCCGTGGCATTCGCGCACGCAGGCGGCCTTGCGCCGTCGCGCGAAGTGGCGTTCCAGGCTCGCAAATTCGCGCGCTTCCCAGACGCGCAGATCGGCCAGGCGATTGCGCCCTGAAGGGCCGAGCAAGGTCTGCAGCGCCTGCAAGGTGTCGAGCATGGGCGCGCGCACCTGGGCCGGCTCGCCATAGGGCGAGTCAGGCGGCGCAACGGCCGCGTCGCGATGAAAGCCGCACAGGGCCTGCGCGAGTTGGTCGATATGCCGGGGTTCGAGCCGGCCCTGCGCCGCCCGGTGGTCCCACAGCGCGTCCTGCGCGAAGGCGCGCATCCTCAGCGCCACATCGATGCACGCGCCGGCGCCCCCCAAGGCGGCCTGGCCGCCCTCGCGCGTGACGGGGACGATGTCGAGATAGAGCTGCGGCGCGATGCGCTGGTTCAGGCGCAGCTCCTCCTGACAAAAGTGGCGCCGCCGCGCGAGGGTCGTGAAGTCCAGGAAGCCCGGGTTCACGGCCTTCTTGATCTTGTACGCATAGCCGCCGGCCAGCAGGACGAAGGAGATATGGGTTTCGATCAGCTCCACGGCCGGCGGGGCCTGTGCCGCCGTAAGCGCCTGCATGAGTTGGCCGACAACGCCAGACTGATCGGCCAGGGTGAGTTCGCCGATTTCAGCGCCGCCCGAGCCACGGCCCGCAGCGTTCGAATCAGCCATCGCGTGCGGACGGCGCGGCGAAGTGATTCGCAAACCAGTCGCGCGCGAGCCTCACCACCGATTCCATGGCGCCGGCCTCGGCGAACAAATGGCTGGCGCGCGGCACGATCTCCAGGTGCTTCTCGCACTTCAGCCTGGCATAGGCAGCCATGTTGAGCTGAAGCACTTCGACGTCGGCAGCGCCGACGATCAACAGGGTCGGGCAACGCACGTCGCCCAGTGCCGGGCCTGCCAGGTCGGGCCGGCCGCCGCGCGAGACCAGGGCCGTCACGTCGCGTGGCCGTTGCGCACTGGCCACCAGGGCCGCCGCAGCGCCCGTGCTCGCGCCGAACAGGCCCAGGGGCAAGCCTTGCACGGCGGCGACACCGCGCAACCAGTCCATCGCCTGAAGCAGGCGTAGCGCCAAGAGATCGATGTCGAAAACCTTGTGGCCTTGCTCGGCCTCTTGCGGGGTCAACAGATCGAACAGCAAGGTGGCGATGCGGCGCTGCTGCAAGGCCTGCGAGACGGCCCGGTTGCGCGCGCTGCGGTGGCTGCTGCCGCTGCCGTGGACGAAGACGACGAGCCCTGCGGCCGCGCCAGGCAGGGCCAGGTCCCCGGGCAAGACCAGGGGACCAATGGCCACGGTTTGATGGATCGTTGTCATCGCATGACGCAAACAGGGTCGGCCTGCGCCTCGCAGACGAAGTTAGCGCCAAGTGCGGTCAAGGGAATTGACTGGGCGCAACAATGGTCCAGGGGCGCATGTCGGGTGCCGAGAGTCATGCTTTCGGGTGGGCATCGCCGTTGCGGATTCACGGGCCTCAGGAAAGGCTCGGTTCGCGCGCGAGCAAGGCGTCGATGCCCGGGTAGTGGGCGCGCGCCAGCGCGAACTTGCGCGCATGCGCGCCCCAGGGCTGGCCTGCGGCGAGGGCTTGCTTGAAGGCCTGCGCGTCCTCGACCCAGGCACCGCCGAGCAGGCTGACGCCACGCTCGAACAAGGGGTCGGGAAGACAAGCAGCGCCGGGGCCGATCATCGCGAAGGCACGCGCGCCCGTGCAACGCGCCAACACCTCGTCGAGCGTGTCATTGAGCAGCACGGTGCTGGTGGACAGCACTTTGTCGCAGCCGGCGAGTTCGCGCGCGTCGAGGGTGACTCTGAAGATCCCGTGTTCGCCCGCGTGTTCGCCCGCCAGTTCGGGCCGCAGTTCGAGCACGGTCAGGCGCGCGCCGCAGGCAGTCACCTGTTTCACCAGGGGCGGGAAAAAACCGATCATGCCGATGTGCTCCCCGGCTTGCGGGTCGAGGCCGCCGATCGAGTCGGTGGCGGGCGGGGGCGTGAAGCCGAAGCGGTCGAACACGTGGCGCGTGAGGGCGTTGACGGCAGCGAAGCCCAGGGTGCGCTGCGCGCCTTGCCCGTTCGCCCACCACTGGGCGACGGCCAGGGCATCGGCGCCGATCAGCTGGGGCGTGTGGGAACGCGATGCGAGCGCAGCCAGGGAATCGCCGAGCAGCACATAGCTCAGGCCGAGTGAACCGTCGTCGAGTTCGAGCGCGCCGAATTCGCCGTCCTTGCTGCCGTCCCAGGGCGAGCGCGGCAAATGCAGGGCACGCACGCGCGGCACCTTGCGCCCGGCCAGGGCGCGCGCCAGCGTGTTCAACAGTTCAGCGTGCAGGGTCGTACTGCGGGCCTCGGGCATTCGACGGTGTTTGTGCTAGCGCACCACATAGCCACGGCCTTCCATGCAGGCCAGTGTGGCGCGTTGGAACACGCTCGCGTCGCGCATCGCGCTGATCTGGGTGGTGGCCCAGCGGTTGCAGTCGACGCGGTCGGCCTCGGTCTGGGCCGGGCTCTGGCCACTGCGCGGGTAGAAGATCGGGTCGGGCGCGGGGGCGGCCGCCGGCTCGAGCGGCACGGGCACGGGACGCGGCTCGGGGTAGTAGTAGGCGGGAGGCGGCTCGACGATGACGTAACCGGGGTAGGCGTGCCGGTTGTAGTAGTAATAACTGCCCAAACCAATCCCCAGACCAATGCCCACGCCCCCCCAAACCGCGCCGGGGCCCCAGTGCCCGTGACCGTGACCGTGACGGCCGCGCGCGTCCGCCGACGCCGTGACGACGCTCAACGCCAAGGCCAGGAACGCAGTGGCCAGGGTGCGGGTGGCGAGTTTCATGATCGGCTCCTTGCTGGATTGCGCTTGGACACTTGCAAAGGGCTTTCAGTTCAGCGTCGCCGCGCGCCTCATTATGTAATGAGCAGCCTGCAGGGTGCCGCCGGCGCACCGGCGACTCGAGTAAAGACTGTGCACGGCTTGAGCACGATCAAGCCGTGCAGCCGCGTGTTCATCGAGTGTTGGGGCGGGCCGGTCACGCTCGACGGGCGGGTCACGCGCGCCGAGCCGGGCGCCTTCACCAAGGTCCCGGCACTCGGGCTTGTCGTCGATCCGCCGCCTGCCGTGCGCGATGGCGTGCGGATCGTTGCGCGCAAGGTCCGGAGGAGCCGGTCGGGCCTTGGGTCGAGCCCGACAGGCACTCAGCTACCGGGCATCGCCAGCGTGCGTGCGCACCGCCATGACCTGCACGCAGGAGCAGTCGCCATTGGGCATGGGGACATCGACGATGCTGCCGACACGCACGCCCAGCAGGGCCCGGCCCATGGGCGCAAAGGTCGAAACGCGCCCTTCGCGTTCATCGGCGTGTTTCGGTGGAACCAGCATGATGGTGTGGCGCGCGCCGATCGGAATCTCCTCGTAATCGACGAGCGAATTGAGCGTGACACGCAGTGCCGGTGCTCGGCTGTTGCTTTGCGAAAGGATGTCCGGGAGGTTCATTCGACTTCTCCTTGTGCGCAGTGCGCCGGTTGAGGATTCTCGACGCCCTGTTTATCGCAGCCCATCGCTGACCGATCCCTGACCAGGACGCGCCGTCCAATCAGTGATCCGTGAGACTTTGTGACATTCGAAACCGGCTTGTTGCAGACGACGCGGCGTTGCGCGAGGCCCGGGCGGTGGTGCGCGCTCCAGTTCGAGCGCGATTCACTTTCTCGATGCGCGCGACCTTGAAGTGCTGGCGCTGGGGCGGCCCGACTTCACGCCCTGGCTTTGGCGGGTCGAGGTGGGCGCTGCGGCGCCGCGCCGTGCGACCTGGGACGCAACAAAGGCGACAACCTTCTGCCCCGCCGAGAACACCGTGGCCTCGCTGACCCGATTCCAACGCGCCAGATGCGCGGGCTCGATGCCGTGGCGGCGCGCCAGTGTGGTCACGCTGTCGCCTTTGCCGGCTTTCAGCGAGATACGGCGCGTGCGCGCGCGCTCCGGCACGAGAACCATCTTGCCGTTGTCGGCCAGATGTTCCGACACATCGGCCTCGCCCGCGTCCTGGCGCGGCACGATCAGGGTCGATCCGGCCTGGATCAGCATGCGTCGCGGAATCGTGTTGACTTTGCGCAGCTGGGTTTCGCTCATCCCGACATGCTGGGCGGCGTTGGCGGGGTTCAGGGTCTTGGGAGCCACCCAGGCTGTCCAGCTCGCCAGGCGCCCGCGGTGGCGCGCCAATTCCTGCAGGAATCGATTCGCGTTGTCGTAGGGGAGCAGCACTTGCGGCGTGCCCGCAGCGAGGATGACGGGCTTGTTCATCTGCGGATTGAGCGCATGGAAGTCTTCGACGCTCAAGCCGGAGAGCTTGGCCGCGAGTTCCACGTCGATATCGCTTTCGATGGACACGCTCAGGAAATAGGGGTGGTCGGCGAGTGCCGGCAGGCTCAGGCCGAAGGCCTCGGGCCGCGCGACGATGTTCTTCACGGCTTGCAGTTTGGGAACGTAGTGGCGCGTTTCGGCGGGCATCCTCAGGCTGGCGTAGTCGGTGGTCTTGCGCGCTTTTCGATTGCGTGCGATGGCGCGCGCCACATTGCCTTCGCCCCAGTTGTAGGCGGCCAAGGCGAGGTGCCAGTCGCCGAACATGGCGTGCAGGGTCTCGAGGTAGTCGAGTGCGGCGCGCGTCGAGGCGAGCACGTCGCGCCGGTCGTCGCGGAAGACGTTCTGCTTCAGGTCGTAGTTCCTCCCCGTGGACGGAATGAACTGCCACATGCCCGAGGCTCGCGCCGACGACATGGCTTGCGGATTGAAGGCACTTTCGATGAAGGGCAGCAAGGCCAGCTCGGTGGGCAGGCCACGGCGTTCCACTTCCTGAACGATGTGGAACAGATAGCGCCCCGCGCGCTGCGTCATGCGCTGCACGTAGTCGGGCCGCGCCGCGTACCAGCGCTCCTGCGAGCGGACGCGTTTTCCTTGCAGATCGGCCATGCCGAAGCCGCGCCTGACGCGTTCCCAGAGGTCGATCTGATCGGCGGGGTCGTCCGCGTCGAGCCGGTCGAAAGACTGCGATCCGATCTCGGGCTCGAACGCCGCATGCGCGGGCTCGGGCTCGGGCTCGGGCGGCGTCGCTGCCGTCGGCGCATCGGGCCTGGCTGGAACCTCGGCAACCGGCGGCGCTTGCACCAGCTCGGCGC
>JBAQUQ010000033.1:0-7713 GCA_049297615.1 Burkholderiaceae bacterium | reverse complement strand
GGGCTCACCGGGCCGCGCCGGCAGCGCCAAGGCGCATGGCGAGCCGCTCGGTGCGCAGGAGATCGCCGCCACGCGCGAGGCGATCGGCTGGCCGCATGCGGCGTTCGAAATCCCCGCACCGATTGCCCAGCGCTGGAACGCGCGCGCCAGCGGCGCTACGCGCGAGGCGCAGTGGCAGGAACGCTTCGCCGCGTATCGCGCCGCGTTCCCCGGCCTGGCCGGCGAGTATCTGCGGCGCATCGCGGCCGAGCTACCGCGCGACTTCGAACAGACCCGGCTGAGCGTACTCGCCGAGTTCGGCCAGTCGCGCGAGACGCTGGCCACGCGCAAGGCCTCGCAAAAGGTGCTGGCCCGGCTGGCGCCGGACTTGCCCGAGCTGCTCGGCGGCAGTGCCGACCTGACGGGCTCGAACCTGACCGACTTTCCCGGCTGCGGCGCGGTGCGGGGCGGCGCCGCGGGCGGGCGCCACATCAACTACGGCGTGCGCGAGTTCGGCATGGCGGCGGTGATGAACGGGCTGGCCCTGCACGGCGGCTTCATTCCCTACGGCGGCACCTTCCTCACCTTCAGCGACTACAGCCGCAACGCGATCCGCATGGCGGCATTGATGAAGCTTCGCGTGCTCCACGTCTTCACGCACGACTCGATCGGCCTGGGCGAAGACGGGCCGACGCACCAGGCGGTGGAACACGCGGCGAGCTTGAGGCTGATCCCCAATCTCGACGTCTGGCGCCCTTGCGACGCTGCCGAAACGGCGACCGCGTGGACTTTCGCCCTGGCGCAGAAGGACCGGCCCACGGCCCTGCTGCTGTCGCGCCAAAACCTTCCGGCTCAGACCCACAGCCCCGAGCAGGTGCTCGAAATCCGCCGTGGCGGCTATGTGCTGAGCGAGCGCAAGGATCGGCGGGCCGTGATCCTGGCCACGGGTTCGGAAGTGGCCCTGGCCATGCAGGCGCAGGCCTTGCTCGATGCGCGCGGCTTGCCGGTTCGCGTGGTGTCGATTCCCTCGTCGACCCTGTTCGACCGCCAGGACCGCGCCTATCGCGAAAGCGTTCTCGGACCCGGCCTGCCGCGCGTCGGCGTCGAGGCCGGCGTCACGCGCTGGTGGGCCCAATACGGCTGCTGCGCCGCGCTGGGCGTCGATCGCTTCGGCGAGTCGGCGCCCGCGGCCCAGGTCTACGAACATTTCGGCCTGAGCGCGCAAAAGCTGGCCGAACTCGTACAGTCGCAATGCGAGCCAGCGCAAAGCCGGGTGCGCGCCAGCGCCTGAGCAGGCGAGCCGGCGGCGTCGCAGGACAGATTGCACAAGCCATGGCCTACGACCTGATCAGCTTCGACCTCGACGGCACCTTGGTCGACACCGCTGCGGAAATCGCCGAAGCGGTGAACCGCGCCCTGGAATCGCACGGCATGGCGCGCCGGCCGGTTCCACAGATCACGAACCTGATCGGCGCGGGCACGCGCGACTTGATGCTCGCCCTGCTGGCGCGTTGTCTGCTCGAACAGCCCGCGCTGGCCGATACAGTGAGCGTGGAAGGCGTGCTCGCGAGCATGGACGAACACTACGCGGCCCTCGCGGGCAGTTCGGCCCTTGCCTATGCCGGGTGCAGCGCGGCGCTGACCCGGCTCAGGTCCGCAGGCCTGCTGCTGGCCTGCGTCACCAACAAGGAGCATCACCACGCCATGCGCGTGCTGCACGCGACGGGGCTGGCCGGGCATTTCGAACTCGTGATCGGCGGCGACTCCCTGCCCGAGAAGAAGCCCCATGCCAGCGTACTGCGCCACGTCGCTGCCGCCCTGGGTGCGAGCACGGCGCGCACGGCCCATGTGGGCGACTCGGCGACCGACGTGGCCGCGGCGCGCAACGCCGGGGTCGCAGCCTGGGCCGTGCCCTATGGCTACAACGCCGGCGTGCCGATCGCGCAAGCCCAGCCGCAGCGCGTCTTCGCCTCGCTGGCGCAAGTCGCCGAGCATGTGCTCGCCGGCCGGGCCCTCGAGCTTGGTGAAGCCGAATCGCTGCCGGCGTCGGGCACCCTGCTGGGCCGCGCCGCTTCAATTCCAGCGAGGTAAAACATGGCCGAACTGAAAGCCCTGTTATGGGATGTCGACGGCGTGCTCGCGGAAAGCGAGCGCGACGGCCACCGCGTCGCGTTCAACTCGGCGTTCCAGGCCTGCGGCCTGCCATGGCGCTGGGACGAGGCCCACTACGGCGCGCTGCTGCGCATCACCGGCGGACGCGAACGCCTGTTGCACGACATGCGCCTGCGCAGCGACGCTCCGGCGCTGCCCGACGAGCGCGAAGCCCTGGTGCGCGAACTGCACCGGCGCAAGAACGGGTTCTACGCCGAACTCGTGCGCGAGGGCCGCATCACCCTGCGCGGCGGCGTGCCCGAGCTGATGCAGGAGTGCCGCGAGCGCGGCACGCGCATGGGCATCGTGACGACGACGAGCCGCAGCAATGTCGACGCACTGCTGCGCTTCCACCTGGGGCAGAGCTGGACCGAGTGGTTTTCGGTCGTCGTGTGCGGCGAAGACGTGCAGCGCAAGAAGCCCGACCCACAGGCTTACCAGATCGCGCTGAGCGCGCTCGATGCTTTCGGCATCGGCCCGCTGCAGGCAGTGGCGATCGAAGACTCGCCCGGCGGAGCGGCTGCGGCTCGCGCCGCCGACATTCCGGTGGTCGTGACGCGCAGCCACTACTTCGCCGACGCGTCGATCGACAGCGCCATCGCCATCGGCCCCGGACTGCACGAGCGGCGCGGCTGGCGCCCGGCGCTCGACGCCGAACCTGGTGACAGCGCGACAGTCAGCCTGGCCGACATCGAAGGCTGGGCTGCGCAAATGGAATCGGTCTCGCAGTTCGGCGACGACCTCTGAATCATCCGCGTGCAAGGCCGAGCCGACAGCGATCGCTCTCCGCAGACGCACCCGGTCAGTACCGATGTGACAGCGACGCCGCAAAAGGTGGCTCATCGTTTGAGTTCACCGGCTGCCAAAGGTAGTCCGGTGGGACGAAAGGTTAGCGACCGACACTACCTTCGCTGACAAGGCACCGCCCGGGGCGCCCCTGCTAAATTGGCGAACGACCTAGGCTAGCAATTCCAAGGAAACGTATCGCCCTTTCGGCGATTGTCTTCCCATTGAAGTGGTTGGAGGTTGGCTATGTCGTCGGTTCCGTCCCTCGTGACTGGTTTGACATGGTCAACTTCCCATCCGAACTTCGAATTGACTTTGCCATACTCGTCGAACTTCATTACTTGACCGCACATGTCGTGCCGCCATACGTTTGAATCGTGTGTTGCGATTACGCGGCCCTTTCGCCATACCGCGCCAATGGTGGTTTGGGCGAATGGTCGTCCATTGATATCAGTACTCGGTGCCCGTGCCATAACGATTGCTCCCTGCAAAATGAAGGATGCCAATACTGTACACAAACCCAGGTGCATGTCAAGTACCCCTGAGCGGTTGGGTATTGCGGTGGCTAACACCGACAAAAACGACTCAAACAGTCCATTGCTTTAGTTGGGTTGAGGGAGTAAAGCCCAGTGAGCGAGCGAGCTCCGGTCAGAATCCACGCTTGGAATGAGCGGTATCACGTCTCTATTCCGCGCTTTCGTTTTCCGAGCTCTCTACGATGCCTTCCGTACCCTGCTGGCGGCCCTTTAGCCAGGTTTCGTACATAACGAGCTTCGCTAGCTCTTCCAGAGAAACCGTCTTTCCGGATGAAGGATGTGCAACTACGTTTCTCCAGTCATTCACCTCGACAAACCACTTTGTCTGACGATCCTTGCTCTCGCTCTTTTTGCCATAGCCAAGGATGTTCTGGAATATCTGCCATTGGTCAACCACTATTTTCCGGTAGTCCATCAGATCAAAGTAAGCCTCCATCGATCCTCGCCGTTTGTCATCTTGCTCCCCGCGCTGGCTGACGGTAAGTCGAACTTGCTTAGGAACGCCGTCGAGCCACCAAGACTCCCTGGTCGCCTTGAAGTTCTGCCTAAGCTCTTGAATAATTATTGACTGTGCCATTTGTTCGATATGGTCGATTGATATCTTCGCTTTGAGATTTGTTTGTTCGCTCTCGCGTTTAAAGAAATCATCCAGCCCTGGCGGGTCGAAAGACGGATATTTCGTGCGCAACGCGATTTGTAGCTGGCGAGTGCGATAGGTCTGACCCTGCACGCCGCGCAAATCGCGAAAGCTTTTTCGCTTCTCAGCAGACATTGATCCGAGGTGCGCGCCCAGTGTGACTGCATACGGCTCGATTAAGCTACAGAGATCTCCATCGTCTCGCGTTACCAGCGGCCCCGAAGACTTCTCTACGTGCTCTAGAACGCTATCCAGTACGTTCAAACAGGCGGTGATGCCGTCGTTCATCGTTAATCCACCACCATCGGCTGAGCCAAGTTCCCACCAATCAGGCGCAGCATCTCGAATCGGCGTAAGCCAAGACTTAATTGAACGACTTGTGCGCTTGAGCGTTCTGTCGTTGTCACCACCCCAAAGCGGGCCGTATTCCAAGACCTCACCCTTACTCTCCTTGACCACGTATAACCGTGGTTTTGCGATAGCTCGATATAGGCTCGTGAATGAAATACATCGACTGGAATCCTTTTGCACATCGGCAGTGAGAACCCGCCCATAAAGCGGAGAACCTTTGTCGGCATCAAGCACCTGCACGACCTTTGAAACGACGGCACGAACACGATCTGCAACGCGATCGGACTCCCAATGCAACTCTGCGTCTAGTTCCTGAAGCAGTGATTGCTTAACACTCTTCTGCTTTGCATTGATGTCGACAAATAAACCGGCTTGAATGCTTGGACTCAGCCCCTCAAAGGAGAGAACTGATAAATGGCTCTTGGCTGCTCTAGGGTGACCAGAATACGCAAAAAGTCTATGTTGCCCGTCTATTACCCAGGCAGACTTGTAGGCCGGCCTTATCTCTAACCAACCGAGAGAACCGCTAGCGTTCTGTTCTTCTTCGGTGTTTTCTTGTTTGACTCTTTGGAAGTTAATAAATTTCTTCTCTATGTTGAGGACGATATTTGTTGGGAATATTCCATCGTCATATATGTAATCGCGAATCTTGGCTAGGCGCGATTTTGCCATCATGCGTTGATAAGCATGGATGTCTGAAGCTTTACCTCGGGCGCGATGTGAGACGTATGCAATCTTAAGTAGATACTCAGGCGAAATCGGGAAAGTGTAGCAATTGTGGCCGCCCATTTTAGTCTTGACGGCTGGCACGCGTATCGTGAGACCAGGTATTATCCTTCCCGGAACTGCATCCGCGTAAAACTGATACCGCGCGGCAGGGCCAATGTGATTAACAAGCTTTTCATAATAATCGAGATCACCATCGTCGAACAACAGTACGTTTGCCTCCTTTGCACGCTCTCGATCGTTCTCCGAGAGAATAATATTCTCTAGGAAGAATGCCAGTACAGCGATTCGCTTTCCACCTGATTTCCAGGTTTCGTTTGAGTTGACGGCACGAATGAAGCGTTCACGAAAGCTTGCATGCTTGGCGAGTTCCTCCTGGAATAGTGGTCGCCTGGTGAGCTTGTCTGCTGCTTTACATTCGAAAGCCATCGCAAGTTCATCATCGATAGCAACCACATCCAGCTGATTCTTGACCCTTGAATTTAGCGGGTCTTGCAGCAAGAGCGAGCCACCCCCATCGCCTGACAAGTAGGGCAGACCCATCCGATACAACATTGTCCATACGCGGTGCTCTAAAAGAGTCGAACGCGCTTTCGGTTTGGTCAACCTCGAGGTCCAGTTGCCTGCCTTGACAACGGTCCAACCGGTGGCAACTACATCAGGCACGAGCTTGTTATTTAGGCTTTGGCTATGGAAAGGCTTCGAATTCGCGCGGGCAAGACTTCCAAGGGCATCGCGTTGAAATACGTTATCAAGCAAGGCGCTTCTCCCCAGATAGGACAAACAGGCACTCGGTGATTAAGCGCCGATGTTCCCTTGAAGCGGAAATCACGGAAAAGCGCTCGATTGTTTCCGTGAGTGCGTGGTCATAGAGCTGACGAACGGACTCGTGGTCAGCGTTGCTAACTATGACAGTACACCCGCGGCACGCAAGTGAACGAGCGTGCCGCGCCAGCCTCAGCTGATCCGCCCAAGAAAATATTCTCTCGTTATATTTCAAGAAACCGTTATCTGCGTGTGCGACAGTGTATGGAGGATCGAAATATATCAGATCACCGAAAGATGCATCTGCCGTAATTACCTCAAAATCACCGAATACGATTCGCGCGTTGCTCAGTGCTACGCTGGAATCTCGGATTGAATCTTCATCGAAACTAGCGAGATGCGTTTTACGACCATATGGAACATTGAAGTCACCATTCAAATTAACTCTATGAATTCCGTTGAATGAGAGTCGAGTCAAATAGAGCAGGCGTGCTGCACGTCGGATGATCGTTCTTGGCTTATAATTTCTAATCCGATAGTATGTTGCCTCGTCGTTCTTGAATGTTCGAATAACTTCTATTAGTGCGTTTGGTTCATTCTTAACCACTTGATAGCAATTAACTAGCTCCTCGTTCAAATCTCCAATCACAGCTCGATCTGGGTCCAGAGCAAAGAATAGTGCTCCCCCACCGAAGAACGGCTCGTAGTAAGTGCGGAAATCCGCAGGAACATGCTCAAGTATCAGTTTAACTACAGACCTCTTACCGCCGGGCCATTTCAGCAATGGCGCTCGATATACCGAATTGTCGGGTGGAATGCCTTGCCCTTGGCTGCCTCTATTCGACGTTGTTTGCTCTTGATTCATCTTGAAAGTGTCACACATAGCGCTTGCCTAAGCTCGTCTACGGGTGGAGGAAGGGCCGCGATACTTAGTAGCCGGCCCTCGGCGCCAGCCGCGGCGCCAGTGGTTGCCGCAGCCCTGTACTTCCGCGCATCGCCGCATCGGTGTTCTGTGGGCACGCCCATCGCCAGCATTGGCCGGTAGCGGTAGGGCATTCGAGCAAGGCCGCCAGTCTGAACGTGCTGGCACTCGGAAACGTTCGCATCCGTGTCAACACTGAAGGTGAGGCTAATCACTCGCTTCAAGGAAGTGACGCCTCAATGCTGCGGTCGATGCGGTGAGGAGCACGACATGACGAAGCGAGCGCTATCGATCAGGCTGACCGCCGATTGGCGTGGAGCGTAGCTTCTTCGGCAAGCTCACCGAGCGTCGCTGAGCTCTGCTGCATGCGCTGCAGGGTTAGGGGCCCATATCGGTGCGGCATCTGGCATACCGGTTGGCGTGCGAAGTTTGGCGCGTTGATGATGATGTCGAGGTGCTGGCCGAGCCGAATCTTCTTCAGCGTACCAGCAGCGGCCGGGTCTTGTGCCCCTTCGAGGTGCACATCGACATGTGCCTGTCGGCCTCGCGGCCGCTGGCAACCCCAGTCACACCGGCAGCAGGCATGACGACATGACCAAGCCGAGCGGGCCTGTGCCAAGAGCCTCGAAACCGACGAATCGAGCAGCGGGCTAAGCCGGCGCACGGCGGTCAAACCACTGCCGCTTGTTCCATATCAAGCGGCGAGCGCGTCGAATGCGGCACTCTCCCTGCCTCGACGCAGGAGCCGATGCACCTCCACCCCGACCTTGCCCCGCTGCTCGAGCGCAGCGGCCTTGCACCGCTCGTGCTCGGCGCGCGCACCCTGCTGCCCATCGTGCAGGGCGGCATGGGCATCGGCG
>JBAQUQ010000032.1:0-2115 GCA_049297615.1 Burkholderiaceae bacterium | reverse complement strand
CGCCCCTGCCGATCAACTGGACAACCGGCCTGCTCGGCGCGCTCGTGTTCATCGCCATCGGACCGTCGATCGTCGCGTACCGCTGCTGGGGTCTGGGCGTGGCCGAAGCAGGGCCTGCGGTGGCGGCGTTCTTCAGCAACCTCACGCCCGTCTTCGCCGCGCTGCTGTCGGCCGCCCTGCTGGGCGAAGCGCCGCAGTGGTACCACGGCGCGGCGTTTGTGCTGATCATCGCGGGGATCGTGGTGTCATCCAAGCATTGAGCCAGTCCTCGCGTTCGGCGGCACCGCTTATATCAAACGCCGCGGTCAAGGCGCCGGGTGCCGGGACAATTCGTCCTTCAATTGCTGCGCCAGAATCGGCAAGTCCCGCCTGACGGTGTCGAAGACGATGGCATGCTCGACGCGGTCGTAGCCGTGGATGATGCGGTTTCGCAGGGCCACGGCAAGCGCCACCTCGGGAATCCGCTCGAGCAGCGTCGGAGCCTCGTCGAGTGCTCGGCGGCAGGCTTCACCCAGGATTTCGAGTTGCCGCTCAATGGCCGAGCGCACCAGCGCGTTCGCCGCATAGCCCTCGGCGTCGAAGCCGTTCATGAACTCCATGGCCAACTGCGCCGCGGTCAGAGCGTCATGCAGATGTTTGGGGAGCCGGTTCGGCATAGAACACTCGTCGCGATGCCGTGACCGCGGCGCGCAAGTACGGGTTGGCGATCGGGTGGTCGGTCATCACATCGACGCGTCGCCCGAGCAGGGATTCGAGCGCCTCGCTGAAAGCGACGTATCGCCGCGCGAGTGAATCTCCTTCACGCGTCGCGAACCGGGCGATGAAATCATAGTCGCTGCGCGCAGGGTCGAAGTGGCCGTCTGCCGCTGAGCCGAACACGTCGAGCGCGACCACGCCGTGCAGCTGGCACAGGCTCGCGATCGCGATGCGCTGGGCAGCGAGGCGTGGCTCTAGAGGCGGCGTCATGTGCGAATTATCCCGCGAAGGAACCCGGGCAGGACGCCCTGACAGTGGCGTAGCGTTGCGCGGACTCGGGTCTATGGACGGTCGTGCGCCGATGCGGGTGGCAATTCGCCGCGCGGCGCCTGGGGTTTCACCTGAATCGGAACTTCTTCGTCCAAATATCGGCGAACCATCACGACTTCTCCGAGTTCGCGTTTCATTCTCCCGCGGTGGCAATGGAAGCGCCAGTAGCACTGAACGTCAATGCCACACAAATGGTGCACGGTTTTCCCCGTGCACAGGGCCGTTCAACAAACACGTCGAGGACAAGATGATGAAGCCAATCACCCAACAAATTGCCAGAGTCGCTTGCGGAACCGCGATCGCTCTCACAGGAGCGTCCGTCTACGCCGATTCGGACGACAAGTGCGGAAACTTGCCCAGCCACTCGGCGCTCAAGACCGCGCTGATTGGTGCGCAACTCCAATCGAACGGCGGATTTGGCCTGCATATGTGGGGAACCATCGTCAACCGCGATGGCATCGTCTGCGCGGTGGCCTTCACGGGAGCCGACCGCGGGTCGGAATGGCCCGGCAGTCGAGTCATCTCGGCGCAGAAAGCGAATACCGCGAACTCGTTCAGTCTGCCAGGGCTTGCCCTTTCTACCGCGAACCTGTGGGCGGCAGTGCAGCCCGGCGGATCGCTATACGGATTGCAGCACAGCAATCCCGTCGATACTGGCGTCGCTTACAAAGGGCCCTCAGCCAACTTCGGCCAAGCTAACGATCCGATGGTCGGCAAAAAGATCGGCGGGGTCAACGTGTTCGGCGGAGGCCTCGCGCTCTATAAGCTCAATGGCAGCGTCAAGACACTGGTCGGTGCCATCGGCGTCAGTGGCGACACGTCGTGCGCCGATCACAACATCGCTTGGCGTACCCGCAAGGGCTTGAACCTGGATTTCGTTCCTGGCGGTGTGGGCCCTGCCACGCAACCCGATAACATCAACTATCAAGGCCTGGTTGCGGTGCCGAGCCTGCAAGCGGATTTCTCCCATCCCATCTGCAAGATTGCAGGAGTTGATGGCGTATCGGCAATCAGCGCCGCTCTCCTCCCAACACAATAGTCGGTTTCGAACCGCCCATTCCTCGAGGCGCGCGTCGCCCGGTGCCGGGC
>JBAQUQ010000031.1:0-24953 GCA_049297615.1 Burkholderiaceae bacterium | reverse complement strand
CCCTTGGGGCGCGACCGCGAATGGGGCCTGCGCCCGGGGGCGCCTCCACCGCCCTGCGGCACCCGAGGTGGCGCGCCACGTCTTCGCCCACCTCCCCATTGCCCGGGGCAGGTGGCTTGGGGCACGGGCGCAGGCCCCATTCGCGGTGTCCTCGACCTACGGGCGAAAACTCCGGTGATGACCGAGAGAGGCCAGTGCAACACATCTGGTGCCCCGCGAGCGTGGGCCGGAGAACGTGCCCCGGGCCACCTGCCCCACGCTCGAACGCTTGCAGGCAGCTCGCTGCGAAGGGCAGCAACGGGCCGAAAGCGAGCATTCCCGATTCGTCCGCCCGATGCGTTCGAACGCCAATCCGTATGAGACTCCAAAGACCCGGACCGGCACTAGCCCAGCTTGGCGTGGAAGTGGTCCCAGGCGCGTTGAAACAGCGTTTCGGACCAGAGCTTTTCGCGGCACAGCGCGAGTTCCTGCGCGTTGAACGCATAGGGTTTGCCGATCTGCATCGACATGTACTGGCGGTAGGCGTTTTCTTCCATGTAGTTGGCGAGCACGAAGGCTTCGACGATGCTCTTGCCCACGCTCACCGCGCCGTGAGATTTCATCATCGCCGCCGGCCGGTCGCCCAGCGTCGCTGCCAGCCGGTCGGCCATGGCCGGGTTGTTGATCGAGTTCGGCGAGTCGAGCAGCGGCACCGGGTGGACCAGGGAGCCCTGGGCGTAGACCGGCTCGTAGGCGTGGCCGGTCATGCTGAGAAAGGTCGACCATTTCGGGTGCGCGTGGACCACGGCCTTGACGTCGGGCCGGGCACGGTAGATGCCGGCGTGCAGGTGGAATTCGAGAGGCGGCTTGCCGAGGCCTTCGAGCACCCGGCCCTGCATGTCGATGGTGCAGATGTCGGCTGCTGTCAGCTTGCTGCGCTGGCACGAGCCGGTGTTGATGAGCATGCGCTCGCCACCCTCGCCGGCGTCGAGGCGGATGCTGGCGTGACCGTTGTAGTCGATGATGTCGCTGCGTTCGAGCATGCGGATGCAGTCGACCAACTGCTGTTTCAGTTCATTCGTCGTGGCCATCATGAGTTGTCCTCGTTCTATCTGTCGCTACCACCCCACCTGTGCCCGCAGCTGGGCGCGCCACAGATCCCAGGCGCGCATTCCGGCACCTTGGTTGACGACATCTGCGAGCAAGCCCTCTTGTTCGTCCAGCGCTGCCAGCGGCTCGCCCGCTGCGAGCGCAACGCTCCAGTGCTGGATGCGCGCATTGACCTCGGTGTAGACGGCGCGAAACACCGCGACCTGCAGGCTCGCCCCGCAGGCCACGCTGCCGTGCGCGCGCATCAGCACCACATCCCTGGGGCCGAGCGTCGTGGCGAGCGCCTCGCCCTTCGCGCCATCACCGACCAGCATGTCGGTAGCGCCGAATTTCTCGCGGATGTCGAAGACGGGAACACCGGCGGCGAGAAAGGCCGCGTTATGGAACATCGCCTGCATCTCGAGGCGCACCAGCCCGAACGGAATCACCGAGGGCGAGTGGCTGTGCACGACAGCCATCACGTCGCTGCGCGCTTTGTAGACCTCGCCGTGGATGAAGCGCTCGAGAAAACTCTTTCGACCATCGGCATTGCAGGGCCGGCTGTCGAGGTCGTATTCGATGATGTCGTGCGGGCTCACCAAGGCCGGCGCGAGCGAGCGCGCCATCAGGTAACGCTCGGGCGACGCAGGGTGGCGCAGCGACACATGGCCGAAGCCGTCGACCACGCCCTGGGCCGCGAGGATGCGGCTCGCGGCGGCCAGGTCGGCCAGAAGCTCAGGTGCAACCTGACCGCCCGATGCAGGGGACATGTTCATGGGCTCGGCTCGGCGCTGCGGCTTCAGATGATCACAGGGGTCATGATCCCGGCCGGGAAGATTTCCTCGGGCGTGAATCGTCTGTGGGCGATTCCCTGCTGGTGCGTGTACAGCGCCATCTGCTCCCAGGTGGCGCGGTTTTCTTCGATGCCGTAGGGAAAGGGGTCGCCGCCGAAGCGCTCGCGCATCTGGCGCGCGTAGCTCGACAGCCAGGCCAGCGGGTAGCGCGAAACGGCGGGGTCGAGCAGGCGCTCGATGCTGCGGCGCTTGGACTCCTGGAAGGCGTTGAACAGATTGCGCGCGACCCAGGGCTTGTCGTTCAGGATCGCCTTTTGCATCGCGATGATGTGCATGATCGGCCAGACCTTGGTGCGCTCGTAGTACTCCTGCTCCATCTCGAGGAAGTCGGGAAACAGGCGAATCACGTCGGGGTGGCCCTGCAGAAAACAGGTCGGCGGCCTGGCGATGATGGCGCAGTCGATTCTGCCTGCAGCGAGCAACTCGCTCAGCGATTTGTCGGCGATGCGAGTCAGACGCACGCCCTCGGGCAGGTTGATCTCGACCTTCTCGACGCGCCCCGGCGCATTCGCGCCGGCCTGGTGCCAGTGCACGTCGGAGAGTTTCACCCCCATGTCGTTGTGCATCCAGCCGCGCATATAGACCGCCGCCGAATGCGCCCATTCCGGCGAGCCGACTCGTTTGCCCGCCAGGTCCCGCACGTCGCGGATGCCGCTCTTCTTGTTGACGTAAAACGAGCTGAAACGAAACAGCCTCGAGCAGATCACCGGCAAGCCGATGATGTCGCTGTCGGGCCGTGTCACCTGGGTCGCGAATTTCGCGAACGAGAGTTCGGCCAGGTGGAATTCGCGGTTCGCGGTGAAGCGCGCAAAGCACTCGTGGTGGCCGAGGTTGAGCCAGTTCAGGTCGATGCCCTCGGCCTTGACCGTGCCGAGGCGGAAATCGCGGAAGTGATCGTAGTCGGTGGTGGCGATGGAGAGTTGCAGCTGGCTCATGATCGTCATTCAATTCAGCGAGGTTGCGCGCGCCCGCCCCTACCAGGGGATGAACGCCCCCAGAGCGCCTGCGGCGGCAATGAGCAGCAAGGGCGGCAGGCGCGTCAGCGCCAGCAGCGCAATTGTCACGCCGATGATCGCCGCGCCGATCCAAACTCCCGGCGCTTCGCGCACCAGCAGCCAGCCGGTGGAGGCCGTCAGGCCGATCGCCACCGGGCCCAGGCCGCGTTGCAAGGCCTTGATGAGCCGCTCGAACTGCGCCATGCGTCCGAGCCGCGCGATCAGAAAGGGGAAGGTCAGCGACGGCAAGGCCAACCCGAATGTCGTGGCCAAGGCGCCTGGCGCTCCGCCGATCTGCCAACCCATGACGGTGACGAACATCACGTTCGGCCCGGGCGCAGCCTGCGCCAGCGCGATCGAATTGACGAACTGGGTGTGCGTGATATAGCCGTGCTGGTCGACGACGTAGCGGTGCATGTCGGAGGCCAGGGCGATCGCACCACCCGTGGCGAACACCGACAGCGTCAGGAAATGGACGAACAGCGCCCAATACTCAGCGCCGCTCATCGCCGCAAACTCCACCAGGCGAAGCCAACCGAAACCACGCCCAGGCTGAGCATGACCGTGCTCACCGGCAAGCGGCCCAGGCCGACCGCGCCGAAGCTGAGCAGTGCCACCAGGATGGCCACGCGCTGGCCGCGCAGGGTTCGCGCCATGCGTGCCGAGGTCGTGACGATCAGGCCGACGCTGGCCGCCCCCATGCCGTGCAGGGCGCCCTGCACCTGGGGCACATGCTGGAACTGCTGGAACAGCGCGGCCAGGCCGATCACCGTGACGCAGGGAATCAGCAGGAAACCCGCGACGCACGCCAGGGCCCCGCGCGGGCCGAAAAAGCGTTCGCCCAGTTGCACGCAAAACGCCACCCCGGTCGGCCCGGGCAGGACTTGGCTGACGGCGTACATGCCGAGAAACTCCTCGGGGCTGAGCCAGCGTTTGTCGCGCACGACGGCGCGTTCGATGAAGGCCAGGGCACCGCCGAAGCTTTGCAGCGAAATCCAGGCAAAGGCGAGGAATAACTCCGTGGCCGACTTCGGCGCCGGCAGTCTGTGCGGTTCATGCACCATGCTAGGGAGAACGTGCGCTCTGTGGGCGAACCGCGCCACCGCGTTGCCGGACCAGGCGCTGCCATGACCAGATGCTCACCAGGCCGAGCGTCGTGAGGGCGACGACGCCCGCGCCGACCCATGCGCCCTGATCGTCCCAAGTTTGCGCAAAGCCGGCATGGAACTCGCGCAACACGCCACTGCATGCGGTGAGCAGGGCCAGGGCGGCGATCAGAGCGCTGCTGCAGCGTGCCGCCTGGCGCGCCAGAGCGTCACTGCGGCGCATGCACCAGGCGACCAGGGCACCATTGCCGGCGTCGGCCACGACCATGCCTGCGCCGAAAGCCAGTGCCATCGCGATGACGGCGGCGACGCCGTTCAATGCACTGCCTTTGCTCGCAAAAAAGGCAGCCTGGGCCAGGGAATCGAAGGACATCGCAAACGCCATGCCGACCCACGCCGGGTGCAGATGGCGTCCCGTCATGCGCAACAGCAGCACGGTCAGCGCTCCGGCAGCGGCCGGCGCCGCGTCGGCGCCGCGCCAAGCGTGGTTCAGGTTCGACGCTGCGATCGCCAGCAAGAAACACGTCGAGATGACCATGCCCAGGCCGTCGAGCCAAGCCGGCAGGGCCGCACTCTGCCCATACAGCAGCAGCGATGCGATCAGGATCGCCGCGCTGTGGCCCAGCGCGAAATGCAAGCCCACCCAGCGCGCGCTCCAGTACGAATGCTCGAGCTGGCGGGCCCGCGTCATGCCGTCCACCGCGGCGATATGGTCGGCATCGAAGCCGTGCCGAAAGCCCAGCAACCCCACCAGGGCGAGCGAGGTCAACAGGCTCGCGCCCATGGCTTGCGTGCTCATGTTGTTTCTCGTTGGTGATCGTGGCCGTGGCTGTGACTGTGGCCGTGGCTGTGGCCATGATCGTGGTCGTGGCCGTGGTCGTGGTCGTGGTCGATATCGGCCTTGCCGTGGGCACGCGGGTCTTGGCTGAACACCAGGGACTTGATCGTCACAGGCACGGTCGCCGAAGGCATGCGGATGCGCCCGAGGTCGATGAAGTCAAAGCCCCACAGCGTGATCCCGTCGATGACCAGCACTTCGCCCGTGACCCTCGGGTCGTCGTGGATCAGATGTCCGAGCGTCAGCGCGATATCGCCGTCCACCACCAGATACAGCGCGCGGCCCGAACGCAAGGTATGGGGGATCGCGCTGAGCAGCCCATCGGCCAATGCGGCGAGCCGCGCATACGATGGCGCGCCGCTCCAGCGCAGCGAAATCGCATTGTCCTGCTCGCCCTCGACGATGTCGTGGCGCTGGTAAGAACGCTGCAGCGCCTGCGTCACCTCGGCGGCGACGATGGTCTCGGGCAGAGCCAGGGCGAGCGGCAGCACTTGCAGGTTCTTGCGCGGCAGCAGGGCGCCGGGCTCGGAGATGAAGGTCGTATTGCCGCTGAGCTGAACGCTGTACTGCGAGGCGCCGAGCACGGTGGCGCGCAGGCACTCGCCGGCGGGCAGGAGGGGCCACGTCAGGGCGCCGGCATCGAGCCTGGCGCGAACCGCTTCACCGAACAGTTTGCCCAGGTCGTTGAAGTCGCGCGGCTCGCGGCCGTAGACGTACTCGCCCACGCCGCCCGAAAACATGATGCCGCCCAGCTCCTCGAGTGGCGGCAGCGCCTCGGTCAGCATCAACTCGCCCAGGTCGGACGGCGTGGCTGCGCCCTGCAGGATGCGCAGCAGCGCGTCGGCCATGCCCTGCGCCACCTGGGCCAGCTCGCCTCGGCTCGCCACGCTGCCGAGCTGCCAGTGAAAGCCGGCGCGATGCGCATGGGCGCGGCCGGCCGGGTCGAGCCGGACGATCCTGCCGTGCTCGTCCACGACCAGCAAGCGCCCGCCCAGATGCACCGCCGCCGTCGCGCGCAACTCGCCGCGCTCGACCAGGCCGAGCTTGGTCGTGCCCCCGCCGATGTCGATGTTGAGGATGCGATTGCCTTGCTCGTACGAACGGCGCGCTGCCCCCGAGCCGAACACCGCCAGCATGCACTCCATGTGGTGGCCGGCGGTGGCGCAGACGAACTCGCCGCCCTGCTCGGCCAGCAGGGCCGCGATCGCCTGGGCGTTGTCGCGGCGCAGCGCCTCGCCGGTGAGGATGACGGCGCCGGCATCGACGTTGTCGGCGTGCACGCCTGCCGCGCCGTAGGCGTCGGCGATCATCTCGCCCAGCACCTGCGCGTCGATCAGGGTCTCGCTGCAATAGGGCGTCAACAGGTTCGGCGACTGATAGATCGGCTCGCGCCCGACCACGACGTAGCGCGTCGAGAGTTGATCGGCAAGACGCTGCAGGTGGATCCTGGAGAAAACGACCTGGGTGCCGGCCGAGCCGATGTCGATGCCCACGCTGGTCAGGATCACATTGTCCTGCTCCCACAGCGCAGGGTCGGCCTCGTTCGCAGCGCCGCCCGGATCGTCGTGATCGTGGTCGTGATCGTCGCCGTCGCCGTGCTCGTGGCCGGGCCCGAGGTTCGCGCCAAAACGGTGGTCCTCGAGACGGTGCGGCTGGGCCTGCGCTGGCGCCACAGGGGCGCCGCCCGGCAGGGGCGGCATCGGCGCTTCGGGCTTGGCCATCGTGCCTCAGATCTTGAAGGACTCGAGCGATTCGGGGGCGAACAAGTCGTCCGGCGAGAGCAGGCGCTTGGACAGACCCTGCTCGAAGTGATATCTCAGGAACGTCGCCAGGGTTTGGCGGTTGCGCTCCAGGCCGTAGGGCCAGAAGTCGTCGCCCATTTCCTGGCGCGTGGCTTCGACGTGCGCGGTCAGCCACGGCAACATCGCCTTGAGCGACGCGCTTTCATTCAAGTCTTCATAGGTGCGGCGCTGGGCCTCGACGAAGGCCTTGACCAGGGAGCGCGCGATCCAGCGGTTCGCTTCGTAGACGCTGCGGCGAATCACCACCGTGTGCATGATGGGGAAGATGGCAGTCTGGCGAAAGTACTCGCGCTCGATCTCGGCGTAGTTTTCGAACAGGCGTTTCACGCGAGCGCCGCCGCTGCGAAATGTGGAAGGCATGCGCGCGGTGTAGAGCGCGTCGATCTCGCCGTCGTGCAGCATTTGCGACAGGGTCTGCGTCGGCCCTATGGGCTGGAGGCGAATGTTCGCCGGCAGATCGAGCTTGATCTTCTCCGAGCGGCCAGGCTCCTCTTCACCGCCGTTGTAGTAGCTCACGCTGTCCACCGGCACGCCGTAGTGCTCGGACAAGATGCCGCGAATCCACACCGGCGCCGTCATCTGGTATTCGGGGTTGCCCACGCGCTTGCCGATCAGGTCGCGCGGTTCGCGGATGCCGGCAGCGGCGTTGACATAGATGCAAGAGTGGCGGAAAAAACGCGACGGAAAAATCGGAATCGCGACGAAGGGCCTCTCAGGCTTGAACAGCGACACCGTGTACGACGACAGCGACAACTCGGCGCAGTCGAACTCCTGGTGGCGCAACATGCGAAAGAAGGTCTCCTCCACCGGCATGTTGAGATAGTTCAAAGTGATGCCATCGGGCTGCACGCTGCCGTCCATCAAGGCGCGCGTGCGGTCGTAGTTCCAGCAACCGAGCGTCAGAGCAAGTTTGGACACGAAACTCCCTGGAAGATGATCAATAAAACTGGTCGAAGTGGATCTGCTCGGCCGGCACCCGCGTCTCGTGCAGCATGCGCTGCACGGCGCTGGCCATCGCAGGCGGGCCGGCGAAGTAGATTTCCATTTGCTGCAACTGTGTGCTGAAGCGCTGCTGCGCGACGTCGTGCAGCCAGCCCACCGCCCCGCTCCAGGCTGCACCGGGCGGATCGGCCAGGTGCGACACGGCGGCTTCGTAGCTCAGGCGTTGCCCCCAGCCCGGCAGTTCGCGCAGCATGTCTTCGCCGCAGACGTCGGCCGCCGTGCGCGCCCCATACAGGAAAAACAAGCGGCGCTGCATCAGCGCCGGCTCGTGCATGGCGCAGCGCGCGATCGAGATCATCGGCGCAAGACCCGAACCCCCCGCCAGGCACAGGATGTCGCGCGGCGCGGCACGGCGCAGATAGGCCATGCCGTACGGGCCGTCGAGTTCGATGCTTTGGCCCGGCGCCACGGCGTCGAACAGCGCCGCGCTGCCCTGCCCGCCAGGGACGCGCCGAACCTGGAACTCCCAAAGACCGGCCTCACCCGAGGCATTGCTCATCGAGTAGGCGCGTGCCCCCACCACGCCCGGCAGATAGGCCAGGGCGTACTGGCCGGGCTCGAACCGCTGGGGCTGCTCGAGCCGAAACCGGAACTCGCCGATATCGTGGGTGATCGCGCGCCGCGCTTCGAGCCTTGCGCTGATGCGGCGCGGCCGGTGCACGGGCACGCAGCGCGGATCCAGGCGCAGTTTGAGCACGCAATCGCTGCGTGGCCGAGCCTGACATCCAAGGTAGCGATGGCGCTGCCGATCGCGCTCGGTCCAGCCCGGCGCCTGGGGCCAATTCATCTGCACCTCGCCCTGCACCAGTTCGAACCTGCAGTTCGCGCACGATCCGACATTGCATTCGTAGGGGAAGCCCAGGCCGGCGCGTTGCGCGGCGCGCAGCAGGCTATCGCCGAGCTCGCAAGCGAACTCGGCGTTGCTGCCGGCCAGGACAATCCGGTGCGCGGTCGACGTCATCGCGCTCAACGCGTGGGGTAGCCCAGCCGAGCCGAGATGGCGTCGGCCGTGCTCACCACCTGCGAGGCCAGGCTGCGCAGGTCCTTCTTCGTGAGGCGTTGAATCGGCCCGGCCAGACCGACGGCAGCGATCACCTTGCCCGAAATGTCGCGAATCGGTGCCGCCACACCTCGCATGCCGATCTCGCTTTCTTCGTCGTCGATCGCATAGCCGGCCTGGCGCACCTCTTCCAGGATTTTTTGCAGCAGCTTCGGGTCGGTATTGGTTTTCGGCGTGCGCGCCACCAGGCCGGCTTTGATCGTTGTGGCCACTGCTTCGGGCGTAGCGAAGGCGAGCAGGGCGCGCCCTTCGCTGGTGCAATGCGCCGGCTTGCGCGTGCCGATGTAGGAACGAATGCCGATCGCCTGCGAAGTCTCGAGGTTGTACAGAAACATGATGGAAGACTGGTCCAGGATGGCCAGGTGCACCGCCTCCTTGGTGTTGTCGCGCAAGGCGCCGAGCAAGGGGCGCGCCTGGATCGACACACCCATGCGTTGGCGAACCAGCGCGCCGAGCGCGAACAGCGACAGGCCGAGCCGGTAGCGGCCGTTCTCGGGGTTCTGTTCGAGGAAGCCTTCCGAGGCCAAGGTGACCGCCAGACGGTGCACCGTGCTCTTGGCCAGGCCCAGGCGCTTGGCCAGATTGCTGATGCCGATCTCGGCCTCCTCGGCCGAGAAGACTTTCAGGACCAGCAAGGCCGAAGCGACCGACGACAGGCGCGACGCGGGCGCTTCGTTCTCGGGCAGTTTCTCGCGCGCTTTCGCCGAGCTCGCATTCATCGCCCAATCCTAACAACATTTCTGGTATGCGGAACTACGTTCTGCTCTGGGGAACACGCGGCGCGGCGCGGCGCTCACACCGGCGCCGCTTCGTGCCTGGGCATGAGCAGGATGAACAGGTTCGCGCAGACTATCGTTGCAGCCAGGAAATAGAACGTGGCGCCAAGACCCCAGCGGTCGGCGATCAGCCCGCCGATGGCCGGTGCCACCGACGAGCCCAGGGCCTGCGCACCGAACAGGATGCCGATGCTGCTCCCGCCCATGTTCCGGGGCGTGGACTCGAGCAGCCAGGCCTGCAGCACCGGGCGCAGGGCGTAGAGAAAGAACCCGAGCACGGCGATCAAGGCGACGAAGCCCTGTGTTCGGCCTGCCAGCGCCATGGCCAGCAGCACGACGGCCGTCAGCGCCATGCTGCCCATCGTCACGCCGCGCCGCCCGAGCCGATCCGACAGGTGCCCGGCCACGGGCGCCGCGGCGAACCCGGCGGCCTGCAAGGCGAACATCGACGCGCCGATCAGGAACGGCGCATAGCCCAACTCGCGCGCGAGGAACAAGGGCAGAAAGGTCAGCAAGGCGTTTTGCGTCATCGAGCGGAACGCCCCGCTGGTGGACAGCAGCACCAGGCTGCGGTTGCGCATCAATTGCCGCAGGCCGCGGCCGTAATCGGCCAAGGACTGCAGGTTCGCTGCTTCGCCGCCGGCGCGAGGCGTCTGGCCTTTGCGGCCGAGTTGCAGGGTGCCCAGGAACAGCAGCAGGACGACGGATACGACCAGGCCCGGCACGACATTGAGCACCACCACTTCGCGCCACGACAGCACCGCCAGCAAAGCGCCCACGACCAGGGGAGCGATGGCGTCGCCGGCATTGCCCCCCATGCCATGCAGGGACAAGACCAAGCCCTTGCGCTGCGGAAAACGCCGCGCCAGGGTCGGGATCGCGGTCGGGTGCCACAGGCTGTTGCCCACGCCGACCATCACGACGCAGGCCAGCAGCATCAGGTAGCTGTGCGTGAAGCTCATCAGCAGGTAGGGGAAGCCGACCCAGAACAGCGACACCGCCATCAGCAGGCCCTTGCGTCCGACGGTGTCGACGAGCACGCCCCCGGGCACGTTCGCCACGGCACCGGCGATGTACTGGCAGGTCATGATCAGGCCGATCTGGCTGAACGTCAGGCCGAGCTCGGCGCCGATGATGGGCAGCAACAAATAGAAGGTGGCCGGATACCAATGCGTCAGCGAATGGCCCAGGGTGATCAGCCAGGCCTCGCGCAAGCTCGGGCTGCTCGGCCCGGCGAGCGCCGGCCCGGGGCCGGCGCGGGCTGCGCTGTCAACGCCCGGCACGCTTGATCACGGTGTCGTCGAAAAGCCTGGTCCACTTTTCGGCTTCGTCGAGCGAGCGGATCGGGTCCGTGATCATGATCTTCACCCCCTTCAGCGGCGAGGCGACGCGAGTGTTGCTCGGCACATAGTCCAGCCCCACCAGGAGGGCTTGCGCTTCGGTCAACATGTACTCGTGGAACAGCAGCGCCGCCGCCGGGTGCGGCGCCTTGCGCGCCACGCCGATGGCGTTGGAGCGCGCGACCGCCGGCTCGAGCGCGAACCAGTCGATCGGCGCGCCCTTTTTCTTGGCCTGTTCGGGCATGTAGTTGTAGACCGTCAGCGCCAGCGGTACTTCACCGGACACGACCATATTCGTGAGCAGGGTGTGGCCGCTGCGCGGCGAAATGCCGTTGCGCGCGACCAGGTCTTGAAAGAACTTCAAACCCTTGTCGGCGCCGCCGGTGAGTTCGACCACCGACGAAAACCAGTCCTGGTTCTTGACTTCGATGCCGAGCTTGCCCTTCCACTTCGGGTCGAGCAGGTCCTGGTAGGTCTTGGGCAGGTCTTCGCGCCGGATCAGGTTGGTGTTGTACGCCTGGACCCAGACCGACAGCAGGGTCGCGGCCCATTCGCGGTGCGCTGGTACCGAGCCTGGTTGCAGGTCCGGGTAGGCCGGCGAGGCCACGCTCTGCAGCACTTTCTCGCGCGACAGCGCTTCCATTTCGGGCGAACCGAAATGCACCGCGTCGACCTCGTTGCGGTTCGCCGCGGCTTCGGCCAGGGTGCGCTGCAGCACCTTGTCGGTGCCGGCGCGCCAGATGTTGACCTTGATACCGTATTTGACCTCGAAGGGCTTGATGATCGTCGGCAGGTCTTTCTCAGCGATCGTCGTGTACAGCGTCAGCGTGCCTTCCTTCTTCGCTGCCGCGACGATGCGCTCCATCCGGTCCGCCCCCTCATAGGTCGCCAGGCCGGGTTGCGCCCCTGCCGTTGCAGCCAGCGCCATTGCCGCGCCAGCCACCAGGAATTGCCGCCGGAAATCCATCGATGCCCCCCTAATTGCGGATGTCTTGCAGAAACCACTCAGCAGGCAGTTCACGTCCCAAACCGGCACGCCGCGCCGCCTCGAACACGACGCCGGCCACCGCATAGAACTGCGCCCCCTGGATATTGCCGCGTTCAGAATAGGTGATCTGGGTCGGCACGCTGCGGCCCGGGGCCCGGCCGGCAATCAGATCGCCAAAATTGAGGTCGCCGCCGCGCCCGGTGACCTGGGGCACCTTGTGCTTGGCGTGATGGCTCGCCCAACGCGGGTCGGCCGGACGCGCGACGTAGGCCAGGAACTCGTCGCTGGTGCCGAACTCGGGCCTCCCCAGCGGAGCGGGCGCGGTGCCCAGGCGCAGGGTCAGGTCGAAGCGCCGCTGTGCCTCGGCGTCGGGCCGGCCGCCGATCGAGATGACGTGCATTCCCGGCTCGAGCCACTGGCCGCGAATCACCGGCTCGGCCGAATCGGTACACGCCGCCAGGATATCGGCGCCGCGATACACCTCGCGCGCATCGGCCAGGGCCTCGCACTCGATGCCGTGCTGCTGCGCCATTGACGCGGCGAAACGCTCGCGGTGCGCCGGCGTCGGGCTGAACACGCGCAGCCGCTCGATCTTGCGCACTTCCAGCAGGGCCTGGACATGGGCATGGGCCATGCCGCCCGATCCCAATAGGCCAAGCGTCTTGCAATCGGCGCGCGCCATCAGGTCCGTGCCGATCGCGCTGTCGGCCGCCACCCGAAGATGCTGCAGCACCCCGTCATTGATCAGGGCCAGGGGCTCGCCGGTTTGCACGTCGGTGAGGAACACCAGGCCGCAATACAGGCCCGGGCGCGAACAGTATTTCTCCTGGGTTCGCACGCCTTCGTATTCGCGCTGGTAGACGATGTCCGATTTGATGCGGATCGCGAAATAGCCACGCGTCGAGCCGCCTTCCATCGAGCCCCACTGGTAGAACTTGTCGGGGGCGCGCGTCGGAATCCGGATGTCGATGCGCGGCCGGCAGACCGCCTCGTCGACGCAGAGATCGCGGTAGGCCGATTCCAGGGCTTGGCGCGTCGCAGCCGCCGTCAGGACCCGGCGCACGACCTCGTTGTCGATCAGCAGCACAGCGCTTCCCGGCCGGCAAGCGCCGCGTTTCAGCGCCCCTTGGAGCCGAAGATCTCGTCGTACAGCTTGGTCCACTTCTCGTATTCGTCGAGCATCATGCGCGCGTCGACGAACTTCAGCGGCCCTTTGCTGAACGGCGATTCGACCTTGCTGCTGGTGGGAACGAAATCGCGGCTGGCGAGAATTCTCTGCCCCTCTTCGCTGAGTTCGAAATCGAAGAACAGGATCGCCGCGTGCGGGTTCGGCGCATTGCGCGCCACGCCGATGCCGTTCGGCCGCGCGATGGCGGTGCCGATCGAAAACCAGTCGATCGGCGCGCCCTTGTCCTTGAACTGCTCGGCCTTGTAGTTGTAGACCGTCAGCGCGAACGGGATCTCGCCCGAGACCACCAGTTGCGTCAACAAGGTATGTCCCTTGCGCACCGACATGCCATTGGTCGCGACGATGTCCTTGAACAACTTCGTGCCGCGCGCTTCGCCCAGATCGCCCACCACGCCGGCCAGCCAGTCCTGGTCTTCGGCCTCGATGCCCAGGCGTCCCTTCCAGCGCGCGTGCAGCAGGTCGTCCCAGGTCTTGGGCAACTCTTCCTTCTTCACCAGCTTGGTGTTGTAGGCCTGCACGAAAACGTTGAGCCGGGTTCCCACCCACTCACCGTGCGGGCGCAGCGCCTGCGGAATCAACTGGCCGAGGACGGGCGACTTGACGGCCTGCAAGATCTGCTCGCGGTGCATCGATTCGAGTTCGGGGCCATTCGTCTCGACGATGTCCAGCGTGAACCGGTTGCCGCGTGCCTCGGTCACCGCGCGTTGCAGCACCTTCTCCGAGCCGGCGCGCCAGAGGCTGACCTTGACGCCGTATTTCTTCTCGTAGGCCGCGACCAGCGGAGCCATGTCTTCGCCCTGCGCCGAGGTGTAGATGTTGAGGTTGCCCTCTTTCTTCGCGCCGTCGACGAGGCGCTGCTGGCGGTCCGCGCCTTCGTATTGCGCCAACTCGGCCATGACAGCGCGCTGCGCGGCCTGCGCCATGGCCAGGCCGCAGGCGAAGAGGCCGGCCAGCAAGCAGGCCGTCGAGCGGGCGATTCGGCTTGTATTCATGATGAATGTCGGTGAAGTGCCCGGCGCCCGGGCTGGCCAAGGGCAGGCCATCAATCGGCTTCCTTCTGGACCTTCTGGCCCTTGAGGAAGAGCTCGGACCAGAGTTTGTCCCATTTTTCGGATTCGTCCAGCGTGATCACCGGGTCGATCATCTCGAACGGGAACTTGTTGAGATGCGTGTCCACCGCCTGGCTGGCGGGCACGCGATTGCGTTCCTTGAGCAGTTGCTGGCCCTCGAGCGAGAGCATGAAATCGGTGAACAGCAGGGCCGCGTGCGGATGCGCCGCGCGCGCCACGACGCCGATCGCATTCGGCCGGCCGAAGGTCGGCGTCAAGGCCTTCCACTTCACCGGCGCACCCTTGACCAAGAGGCGTTCCATGTTGTGGTTGTAGATCGTTGCCGTGATCGGAATCTCGCCCGAGGACACCAGCTCGGCGATCAGGGTGTGGCCGGTGCGAATTTGCGGCCTGGCCTCGGCCAGCTTGCGAAAGAAGGCCAGGCCTTTGTCTTCGCCCATCGATTTGACGAGTGCGGCGAACCAGTCGGTGTCGCCCGCTTCGATGCCGATTTTTCCGGCAAAGCGCGGGTGCAGCAGATCGAGGTAGGAGTTGGGCACCTCGTCGGGTTTGACCAGGTTCGTGTTGTAGCCGATCGTGAAGAAGTTGAAGCGGTCGGCGACGTAGTGGCGGTGTTTCGGAAAAGCCGCCGCCGGCAGGTCCTTGAAGTGCGGGCTGAAAAATTCGGCGAGCAGCTTCTCGCGGTACATCGCCTCCATCTCCGGGCCATTGGTCTCGAGCACGTCGCACGCGAAGCGGCCGGCCCGGGCCTCGGTGACGGCGCGCTGCAGCACCTTCTCCGAGCTCGAGCGCCACAGCAGGGTCTTGACGCCGTACTTCTTTTCGAAGGCTTCCGTGATCGGACCCGAGTCCTTGGTGTTCAGGCTCGTGTAGATGCTGACCTGGCCTTCTTTCTTCGCAGCGTCGAGCAAGCGTGCGTCGCGGTCTGCCCCCTTGTAGAGGTAGATTTCGCGATTCCGTGCACCCGCGTCTTGGGCCCGCGCCAAGGGAGCGATCAGCACACCGGCCGACGCCGCGAGCAAGCCCCGACGCACGGGGTCATCCAGCAAGCGAATTCCCATCCAGATCACCCCCCTGCTGGCTGGAGTCGCCCCGCGTGGCCAGCACCCGACACGCATGGGCGCCGGCTCGGGCGGCGCCCGAACCCGCCCGTTGCCCTTAGAAGCTGTGCGAGATGCCCGCCAGAATGTGGCGGACGTCCTCACCTGGGCTCGGCGCGCCGAAGTCGGCCGCGGAGAAGCGCGCCGACGTGCCATTCGTGATCTGGCTGAAGACACCGTAGATAAAGGTGCGGCGGCTCAGGTAGTAGCCCGCACCCGCGGTGACCTGGCTGCCCTCCAGACCGGTTGTCGAGCACGCCGCATTGCGCAGGGTGCAGGAACCAGCCCCCGACTTGACGATGTGCGCCATGGTGCGCCACTGGCCCCAGCGGCCATCGTAGGCGAGCATGTAAGCCGTGTTCTTGTACTTCTCGAAGCGCCCGTTGGCGGTGGCGTCCTCGGCGTACTGCTTATTGATCACGTCGAACTCGAGCGTATGGCTCTTGTTGATGCGCCACTCCACGGCGGCCTGCAAGGCCTGGTCTTTCGACGTCGCTCCGGCCACAGCGTTGTTGCGCTGCGCCGCCAGGGAATTGATCGAGCCGCCGAAAAAGTTGCTGTGGATCTCGTAGGCCAGCGAGGCATAGATCGGGCCGTCGTCGTATTTCAAGCCGAACGACTGCGTCGTCGCCGTCTTCAACGTGGCTGTCCCGTTTTCCTGCGTCGCGACCTGGACGGCGGCCTGGACCCCGCCGACTTCGGGCGAGTCGTAGCGCACCGAGTTGGCGCGGCGCTCGTGGAATCGCGCGGCGTTATTCGTGCCGAAGCTTATCTTGCGCAGGATATTGCTCGACGACACCGGCGTACCGCTGCTGATGCCCAGGATGCCCAGGGTGTCGCCGTATTCCTTGAACACCGTGTCCATGAAGCCCAGACGCACTTCACCGAACCTGCCGACGAGTCCGACGAAGTTATTGCGATTCCAGGAAAAGGCGGCCGCGCCGGGGTTGTCCAGGGCCACCACGCCCTCGATCTGGTACTCGGCCTTGAGTCCACCGCCCATATCTTCCTTGCCGCGAATCCCGAGGTAGGAGTTGCCGGTGGACATGCCCTTGATGGTGGGCACGCCCTTGACGCCCGTCGCCGCCGGCGCCAGCGTTGCCGCCGGCGTGCCGACCGCGCTCTGGCCGGAGCCGGATTCCTGCTCGAGATACGGGTAGAGCTTGCCGTAGATCTCGACGCGCTGCGCGTCCTGCCCATGGGCCAGGGGGGCGGCGACGGCAGCGCCGACCGCGAGAGCCAGGGGAAGTTTTCTCAGGTGCATATTGTCTCCATGGGTTTGGCGGGGTTGGACGGGGCCGAATCGGGAGGGACCTTGCTCTGACTGCGTTTTGATCTACTGTTCTTTCATACGGAACAATGGTCCGTACCAAAGAACATTGCCGGCACGGTACAAAGCCGAACTCGCACTGTCAATTCGTGTCGCCCCGAAATCGTGCTTTTCACGACACTCTGGGCAAGGGGAGGTCGGCGAGTTCGGCTTGGTAGGCCTCGTCCATGCGCGGGCTCAGGCCGGTTTTGGCCAGGGCCTGGGCGAAACTGCTGCGCACCCGCGGCGATTCGTCGGCGTAGTCGATCTGGTCGCCGCCGATGCGCCGGCTGATCCAGGCTTTTGGAACGCCCTGGGCATTGCGGATCGAGACGCCCTCGGCCTTGAAGGCCAGGTAGCGCGCCGGTGTCGTGCCGGTGTTGAAATGCTGGTGGAACCACATATTGGGCGGCACGATCATCGAGCCCTCTTGCCACTCGAAGCGGCGCGCCTCTTCGCCTTCGGGCCACATCAGGCTGAAGCCTTTGCCGCTGAGCACGATCACATGCGCGCCGGGGCCGTGAGCGTGCGCCTTCTTGTAAGTGCCCACCGGAAACTGCGAGATGTGGCTGTTCATGCTGCCCTTGGCCATGGAAAAGCGAATATGCGCGCCGCCTGCACCGCGCTCCCGGGCGGAAATCAATGGCAGGTTGATCGCGTCGGCGACGAAGTTGGTGTCCAGGAGCAGGCCCTTTTGTTCACCGCCGTTGGCAAAGTAATCGCTCTCGCCGGCAAAGCGGTTCTTGAAGTCGTATCGGGTGCCGAACACGAAGTCGGTGTCGCCGAATGAATTGATGATGACAGGCGCATTCGTGACGGCGACAAAGCGCGCGGCGTCCTTGCCCGATCCGTTGAAATGCTGGTGCGTCGTGTTCAGCGGAATCGCGAATATGGCACCCGCCCTCCATTCGAAGCTGACGCGCGCGCCGGCGTCGTTGCAGACCGTCGTCGAGCCGCGGCCGTCCAGGACATAGATCATTTCTTCGTAGAGCTGGCGCTGCGGCGCGAGCTGCTGGCCGGGGGGGATTTCGCAGACGTAGCAATCGTTCGAGGTGCGCGAGGCATCGTGGTTCAGGACAACACCCTTGCCGCCGCGGCGCAGCCAGGGCTTGAGCTCGATGCGGTGCAGGTCGGGAACGTGCATCGCATCGACGATGTCCAGCCCCTCCTGGGCGATCCAGCGCGTGTAGGGCGTGGCCTTCTCGGTCGCGAACTTCGCTGCGATGGCATCGGAGACGAGGGCGTTGTTGCGGTTGTCGTCGATCATGGTGGGCTTGTCTGCGGCCTTCAGGCGCGCGTGTCGGTGGTGCTCTTGAGCTGCAAATAGCGCGCCACGCGCTCGGCGGTCAATACCGTGGCGGGGCGGTATTCGGGCGCGTCGTCGAGTTGCTCGAGGTCGTTCAGACCGCAGGCTTTGAAGATCCGGTTGATCGCCGAAATCAGGCGCACCGGCCGGTCCGCGCTGGCGTTGAAATGCTGATGAATCGTGTTGGGCGGCACGTAGATCACGTCGCCGGCTTCCCACTCGAAACGCCTGATTTCGGCCTGCGGCCTCCAGTGATAGGTGTCGGTGATCTCGACGTCGCAGTCCTGGTGCAGGTCGTAGCCGCGACCTTCGAGCACGTAGAGGCACTCTTCGGCCAAATGGCGGTGTCGGCCCGAGCGGCTGCCCGGCGGAATGATCTGCATATAGGCGTCCACCGTTTCCATGCGCGTATTCATGGCCTCGTTCAACAAGTGCTTGAGCAGGCCCTGGCGCGACATCTCCCAGGGCATGTCGGGCGGGCGCACGATCTTCCTGCGTTTGGCGTTGCGCACCGGCGCGCTGGCCGCGTCGTCAAGCAAGGCCTGGTACAGGTCTTGGTGGGCGCTGCCCTGCAGCCAGGCCCTGGCTTCGCTCCATGCCATGTCACTCTCCTTCGTCAGCCGCCCGGCCGCTGCGAGCCCCAAGCCGGGCCCTTGCGCGCGGGCTCAATGGTTGTAGTTGTCCTCGGCTTCACGCACCTGGAAGCCCTCGCCGCCCGGCGCCGGCTCGCTCGGGCGCGGCTCGACCTGCTGCTGGAACAGCATGTTCATGAACATGTACATCGGCTTGCTCTTGATCACGAGCGCACGCGCCGGTTTCTCGCTGCTCGCGTTGAAGTGCTGGTGCACGCAGTTGTTGTGCACGATGGCGATGTCGCCGGCCTGCCAGTCGTAGCGCACGCCGTCGTGGATCTCGTAACCCTCGCCGTCGAGGATGTAGAACGCCGCCTCGTTCACATGACCGTGCTTTTGCGATCGTCCTGCGGGTCCGTACTCTTCGATGTGCAGGTGAAAGGTCTGGGTGATGCCGTCCTTGGGCTCGACGTAATGCCGGCTGAAAGCCTGCGGCCCGTCGTTGAACTTGATCTGCGAGCCCTTGCGCACGCGCGGCAGGGCACGCAAGCGTGCCAACTCGTCTTTCAGGCTGTACTGGCCCTGGATGGCGCGTACGAAGACCCGGTCCTTCTTGCTGTGATAGTGCGATTCGTTGCCCTGCGAAGGGTCGGCCGGCGCGATCGGGTCGGATGGGGGCACAGGCTTAGCGTCCATACAGGTCCAGTTTGAATCGTTTCGGTTTGAGGGCGCGCAGAATCTGTTGATTCACGCCCGCCTGGGGCAGGGCGATGCCGGCTATCGAGGCCATCTCGCCGACGATGACCATATCGTCTTCGGCCCAGGCCATGGTCTGGGTGCCGAATTTTTCGAGCGCGCCATTCGTGCTGCTGGACAGCAGCAGCGCCTTGCGCAGGGCTTCGGTGTCCATGCCATGGGCTTGGGCCAGGGCCAGGCCTTCATGGTCAGCCACCAGGCAGGCCCACATGATCAGGTTGTTCACTGCCTTGGCGACCTGGGCGCTGCCCACGGCACCGGTGTGCACCACGTCGGACGAATAGGCGCGCAGCACCGGCGTGAGCCGCTGCACCACCTCGGCGCTGCCGCCGACAAAGGACAGCAACTCGCCCTTGTCAGCGGCGTCACCGCCGCGGCACACCGTGGAGTCGACGACATGAACGCCCTGAGACTCCGCCTGCGCGGCGAGCGATTTCACGGTGTCGGGAGCGATGGTGCTGAGGATGGCGACGATGCTGCCGCGGCGCGCCTGACGCAGCGGCCCGCCCTCGGCGAGCAGGACGCGCACCTCAGCGTCGAAGCCGACGCAGACCAGGATCACGTCGCAGCCGCGCGCCAGTTCGCCCGCGTCATCGACCCAACGCGCGCCATGGCCAGTGACCTGCAAACGCTTGCCTGCATCGGCGTCACAGGCCCGGGTGGTAAAGCCTTTGCGCACCAGGTGGCCGACGATGGGCGCGCCCATGCGGCCGGCGCCGACGACGCCCACCGTGAGCTGGGCGGTGTTGTGCTGCGCGCTCATCGCTTCTGGCAGATCGTGTCGAGCAGCGCCGGTTGCCCGGCCTTGACCTTGGCGATCGCGCGCTTGAGCGCTGCCGCGACGTCGCCCGGCTGATCGATCGGGCCTTCGGCGTACCAGCCCATGGACCGCGCGAGCGCGGCGAAATCGGGCGGCGGATCGTCCAGGTCCATGCCGATATAGGCGCGCTCCACAGGCGTGCCGCGCTGCTTGGCCATGCGAATCTGGTGCTCCCAGTCGTTGAAGTAGGCGCGATTGTTGTACATCACGACCAACATCGGAATCTTGTGCTTGGCCGCGACCCACAGCGCACCGGCGTCGAACATCAGGTCGCCGTCGGGCTGCAGGTCCACCACCAGCCGGCCCTTGCCGCGGTGCGCCAGCGCGACGCCCAGCGAGATGCCGAACTGGGTGGCGGTGCCGAGCGACTTGCCAGCATGGCGATAGGGTTTGTCGAAGTCCCAGAGCTTGCGCGTCCAGTCTTCCAGCGTTCCGGCGCTGAGCACCCAGTCCTCATGCGCAATCGCCTCCCAGACTTCGCTGGCCAGGCGCGCCAAACCGATCGGGCTGGCGTCCCAATCGTCTTTCGCCTGCCGCGCCCACAGGGCACGCAAGGCCTGGTGCTTGCCCGAGGTGGACGCGGCGCGTCTGGCGGCGCGCTTGACAAAGCTCTGGTCTTTCTTGGCCCGCCGCTCGAGCAAGGCCGTCAACGCCGGGATGGCGATACTGGTGTCGGCGACGATGCGCTGATCGGCGTAGAGCAGGCGCTGGTAGTCCATCGCCCAGGCGGAAATGTTCAAGTCGCCAAAGCCGATGTCGATCCACCGGCAGCGCTTCGGGGTCAGGCTCACCAGCTCACGGGTCGTGCTGGTCAGCGTCGTGGTAGGGCGTTCCCAGTCGCGTACGTCCAGGCACAGCACGACGTCGGCAGCGCCGAAGACGCTTTTGTCCATGCTCAGGTTGAGCGGATGCGTGCCGGGGAAGTTCAGGCGCAGGTTCAAGTCGTAGACCGGCGCGCCCAGGGTCTCGGCCAGCTTGATCAAGGCGTCGAAAGCCTTCGGGTCGCGGCCCGCGTATTCGACCAGGATCACCGGGCGCTTGGCGGCGAGCAGGGCGTCGGCCGCCTTGGCCAGGGCCGCGGGATCGGGGGCGATCGGCGAGGGCACGGTCTGAAAGCCCTTCGGCGGCAAGGCCACCGGACGCTCGAGCCTTTTCTCCTGCAGCCAGGCGTCGTAGCACATATAGACCGGCCCGCGTGGCTCGGCCATCATGACCGAATAAGCGCGCGCAAAGGCTTCGGGTACGCCCTCCACGGTCGTGGGCTGGTAGTCCCACTTGGTGTATTCGCGGATCGCCGCGCCTTGCGACTGCGCGGAGTGGATCCAGTCGATCTTGGGCCGGCGTTTGGTTTCGTCCATCGGTCCCGTCGCGCCGATGATGAAGATCGGCGCACGGTCGATGTAGGCGTAGTACACCGCCATATTGGCGTGCAGCAGGCCCACCAGGTTGTGCAGGATCGCCAGCATCGGCTCGCCGCTCGCCTTGGCATAACCATGCGCGATCTGCACCGCGGTTTCTTCGTGCTGGCAGAGCAGCATCTGCGGCGAATTGGCGCCGTAGTTGACGATGGAATCGTGCAGGCCGCGGTAACTCGCCCCCGGGTTCAGCGCCGCATAGGGCAATCGGTAGCGATGCAGCAGGTCGACGATCACGTCGGCGCCCCAAGCCTCCTTGGGCTTGACCGCGGCGGGCGTCTTCTTCGGCCGCGCGACACGCGCGAATTCTTCGGCTTTGGACATGAGGGTTGCCTGGGTTTCAGGGCCGCCGTTCAGGCGGCACGCTGCAGGGAATCGGCGGCGGGCATGGCCACGCTCTTGCTCGGGTCGATTCGCACCCACACGCGCCCACCGATGGGCGTGCGAATCGAAGGATGGGTGCGCGACAGCAGGGTGCGGCTTCCCACCTTGACCTGGAAGTCCACGGCTTCGCCGAGGAATACCTTCTGGTCGACTGTCGCGCGCCAGACATTGGAGCTGAGGTCGGCAGGCTCGGTTTCGCTCAGCTCGATGTCCTCGGGGCGGATCGACAGCACCACTTTGTCGCGGGGGCGCAGCGCCTGCACTGAAAGCGAGTGCAGCGGGCCCAGCTCGGTGTCGATGACATAGTGGTCCGCCTGCGCCTCCTTGGCGATCACCGTGCCATCGACGAAATTCGTGCTGCCGACGAAGTCGGCGACAAACTGGGTCTGCGGCCTCTCGTAAATGTCGCGCGGCGAACCGATCTGCTGGATGCGCCCTTGGTTCATCACCGCGACCTGGTGCGACAGCGCCAGCGCCTCGCTCTGGTCGTGCGTGACGTAGACCGTGGTGATGCGCAGCTCGCGCTGCAGGCGCTTGAGCTCGAAGCGCATCAGTTCGCGCAGCTTGGCGTCCAGGTTGGACAGCGGTTCGTCGAGCAGCAGCAACTTGGGCTCCATGACCAAGGCGCGCGCCAGGGCCAGGCGCTGTTGCTGTCCGCCCGAGAGTTTGGTCGCCTCGCGGTCGCGCAGGTGATCGAGCTGCACGGCGCTCAGCACCTTCATCACCTTGGCGTCGATCTCGGCGCGGCTGAGTTTCTTCTTGCCCACCTGCAGCGGGAACGCGGTATTCGTGAACACGTCCATGTGCGGCCAGATGGCGTAGGACTGGAACACCATGCCGAAGCCGCGCCGGTTGGGCGGCACGAACAGGCCGCTCTTGCCCGAGTAGACGAGTTCGCCGCCGACGCTGATCTCGCCCGACTTGGGCCGCTCCAGGCCGGCGATGGAACGCAGGGTCGTCGTCTTGCCGCAGCCGCTGGGACCGAGCAGGGTGAAGAAGTGGCCCTCGGGCACGGCGATGCTCACGTCCTGCGCGGCCTTCACCGGCTGGCCGAGTTCGTTGCTGTACTCGGTGAAAAGCGCTTCGACGCTAAGCACGCACGTGCTCCGGCGCTGCACTGGAACTCAGGGTTGGTTGCATCGCTCAGTGCTCCTTGATTCCGAACCTCTTGCCCACTGCCTGGGCGATCATCACCAGCGCGAACAGCATCAGGATGAAGAGCACGCCCAGGGCCGAGAGTTCGACGTACTGGCCGTTCTCCCACAGCTCCCAGATGATGATCGAGACCACCTCGGTGCCCGGGCTGTAGAGCAAGATGGAACTCGACAGTTCGCGGATCGAGACGATCATGATGTAGATCCAGCCCGCCACCAGGCCGGGCTTGAGCAGGGGCAGGATGATGCGCCGAAACGTCGTGCCCCAGGACGCGCCGCTCGTCGCCGCCGACTCCTCGAGCTCCTTGTGGATCTGCAGCATCGAGGTCGTGTTGAAGCGCAGCCCATAGGGCATGAAACGCGTCACGTAGGCGATGAACATGATCCACATCGTGCCGTACACACCGATATCGACGTTCAGGTAGAAGATCATCAGGGCCAGGCCCAGAACGAGGCCGGGGAAGACCATCGGCAGCGAGGCCAGGTTGTCGAGCAGCCAGCGCCCCGGCAGCTTGGTCTTGACAACGATCCAGCAGATCACCGAGGTGGTCAGCATGATCAAGGTGGCCGAGCCGAATGCCAGCAGGGTGCTGTTCCACACCGATCGCGCCAAATTGGGGTAGGTCAGAATGAAGCGGTATGGATCGAGCGTGAGGCGCTGCAGCGCTTCCATCGACGGCACGGCGTAGAACTTCTGCAGCGAAGACCACAGCAGCACGAGGAATGGCAAGACGACGATCAGGCTGAAGTAGACGAAGAACACGCCCGCGGCGGCCCATCGCCATGGCCCGAGGTCGATCTGGCGCGGGCGAAAGCCCTTGCCCGTCATCGTCGAATACTTCGACCCGCTGGAGGAAAGCCGGGAGATGAAATAGATGCCCACCGTGGTGATGAGCAGCAGGGTGATGGCGTACGTCGAGGCCAATCCGATCTGGCTCGGGTAGCGGTGCACGGCCTGGTAGATCGCCGAGGTGAACACATGAATTCCCACCGGCAGCCCGAGCAGGGCCGGCACCTCGAACGATTCGATGGCGCGCACGAACAGGATCAGGAAGGTCGCGAAGATCGCCGGCCAGGTCAGCTTGAGAGTGACGTGCCACAAGACCTGGAACACATTCGCCCCGCTCATCGTCGCCGACTCTTCGAGCGAAGGGTCCATGGCGCGAAACGCCGCCGTCATCAGCAGGAAGGCCATGGGCGAATAGTGCAGGCCGTCGACCCAGATCATGCCCCACATCGAATAGATGTCGAACACCGGTCCTTGCAGATTGAACCAGTGCATCAGGGTCAGGTTGATCAGGCCGATCTTCGGGCTGCCCAGCAAGATCCAGGCGACCGTGAAGAGGATGCCCGGGATCACCAGGGGGATCAGCGACAGCGCGAAGAACAGTTGCTTGAACGGCGTATTGGTGCGCTCGTTCATCCAGGCCAGGGTGGTGCCCACGATGAAGGCAAACGCCGACACGCCGGCGGCGAACTTCAGCGAGTTCCAGAACAGGCGGGCGGTGTCGGGATTGCTGTACGCCGCGAGATAGTTGCCCAGGGTGAACACGGCGGGCTTGGTGGCCGTCTGCGGCGTGAAGAAGCTCTGCCACAGCAAAAAGCCCAAGGGAATGACGGCGATGTACAGGGTGAACGCCACGCAGACGCCGATCACCAGCGACTGCCAGTTCAGTGCCGGCAGGCGCGATTGCGCGAGCCAGGCGCGCAGCGCGTGCGGGCCGGAGCGGGGCGGGGCGGGAATCCGGGTGGCGCTGTCGATCATCCGATGTTCTTTTATACGGAACCCTGGTCCACATAGAGATACGGTACTGTAGGGACGGGTCCCAGGCCTGTCAATGCAGTCCCGCTCAGTGCTAACCCCGTTGCGCGCCCCTGGAGCCTGCGCTGCCGGGCCAGGATACGGACTGAAAGCCACAAGGCGATGGCGTCGATGGGATACTGCTCAGCGTGGCAATCATCAGCCCGGATGTGTGAGCAAGATCGGCCGTAACGACCCCTGCCGCTGCGGCAGCGGGCGCAAGTTCAAGCTGTGTTGCGGCTCCGTGG
>JBAQUQ010000030.1:0-14230 GCA_049297615.1 Burkholderiaceae bacterium | reverse complement strand
GGTGAGTGCAGGCGATGCAAGCCGCCGCGGCGCCTGCGAGAGCCAGCGCGCCGTCCAGTGCGCACATCGGCGGGCGCCGGTTGGTCTTCATCACCCGATCGCGAAACGCGGTGCGTCGAGCTGCCTGAACAGCTGGCTCGCGTCTCAGGACGTTCCGTCCACTCCCGCTCGCCCCAGCCTGTGCTGCAGAAAACTCACCAGCACATCCAGCAAATACCAGGTGACCAGAAACCCGCCGGCCTCCAACAGGAAGCTGTGCCACTTGTAGAACATCTCGGCGATCGCCAGTGCGCCCACCAGCGTGGGGGCGTGGCGCAGCAGAAGCTGGCGGGGCGGCAGGCGTGAAATCAAGGCGTACATGAAACCTCGCGGGTTGCGGTGATCGGGCGGGTGGCTTCGCCCCGGCGTCGGGGCCACTGATCACACCCGCAGGCGCGGCGCTTGTCAAGCGTGCAAGCCCGATGTTGCGCCACTCTGACCACGCCGCTTTCGGCAACGCCGCCTATGGCAAGATGAAACCAAGATCGAAGAACGAGGAGACTTCATGGCCAGCGCCGCGCCCACCGACGACACGCCACTGCTGGACGCGCTGCAATGGCGCTGCATCGGCCCGCCGCGCGGCGGGCGTGTCGTGGCGGTGGCCGGTGACCCCGCGGACCCGATGACGTTCTACTTCGGCGCCTGCGCGGGCGGCGTGTGGAAGACGGTCGACGGCGGCTTGTACTGGCGCAACGTGTCCGACGGCTTTTTCAGCAGCGCGACGGTCGGTGCGCTCGCGGTCGCACCGTCCGACCCGAACGTGGTCTACGCGGGCACCGGCGAGACGACGATCCGCGTCGACGTGTCGTACGGCGACGGCGTCTATCGCTCCTGCGACGCGGGGCGCACCTGGACGCACCTGGGCCTGGCGCAAACGCATCACATCGGGCGCATCTGCGTGCACCCGAACGACCCCGACACTGTGTTCGTCGCCGCGCTGGGCGATGCCTTCGGCACGAACGAGGAGCGCGGCCTGTACCGCTCGCGCGACGGCGGCAAGAGCTGGAGCAGGGTTCTGCACCGCAGTGCCGACGCCGGTGCAGTGGACTTGTCCATGGACCCGCTGAACCCGCGCGTCCTGTATTGCGCGTTCTGGCAGGCGCGGCGCAGCTTCTGGCACCTCGACAGCGGCGGTCCGGGCAGCGGGCTGTTTCGCTCGGTGGACGGCGGGGACACGTGGCAGGAGCTGACGAATCGCCAGGGCACCGGGAACGGATTGCCCGGGGCGCCGCTGGGCAAACTCGGCGTGTCGGTGTCGGGGGCGCGCGCCGGCCGGGTGTGGGCACTGATCGAGGCCGAGGGCGACAAGACGGGCCTGTACCGCAGCGACGACCACGGCGAGCTCTGGACGCAGGTGTGCTCGAACCGCGACCTGATGCACCGCCCGTGGTACTACACGCATGTCTTCGCCGACCCCGGGCACGCCGACACGGTGTACGTGACGAATCTGCAGATGTGGAAGTCCACTGACGGTGGCGTTAGCTTCGGCGCCGTGACCACGCCGCATGGCGACAACCACGACTTGTGGATCGACCCGAACAACCCGCGCCGCATGATCGAAGGCAACGACGGCGGCGCCTGCGTGTCCTTCAACGGCGGGCAGAGCTGGTCGAGCATCTACAACCAGATGACGGCGCAGTTCTACCGGCTCGACGTCGACAACCAGCACCCCTACCGCGTCTACGGCACGCAGCAGGACAACACCTCGATCTGCGTGCCCAGCGCCAGCGAGTGGGGCGCGATCACGCTGGGCGACTGCAGCTACCCCGGCACGGGCGAAAGCGGTTTCATCGCCGTGCACCCCGAAGACCCGGACATCGTCTACTGCGGCGCAGTCGGGTCGAGCCCGGGCGGCGCCGGTGCGCTGCAGCGTTATGACCACCGCACGCGGCAGATTCGGCTGGTGAATGTATGGCCGGAAGAATCGACCGGCATCGCGCCGAAAAACATGAGGCACCGCTTCGCATGGACCTTCCCGCTGGTGTTTGCGCCGGGCGACCCGAAGACGCTGTACGCCGGCGGCAACCGGGTGTTCCGCACGACGGACGAAGGCGCGAGCTGGAGCGCGATATCGCCCGACCTCAGCCTGAACGACCCGAACCGCCAGGGCCACTCGGGCGGCGAGATCACGCACGACACGGCCGGCGCCGAAGTCCACGCCAGCTGCGCCTGCGTGGCGCCGTCGCCGCACCGCAAGGGCGAGATCTGGGCGAGCACCGATGACGCCCTGGTGCATGTGACGCGCGACGCTGGGCAGAGCTGGAGCATGGTCACGCCGCAGGGCATGCCCGAGCTGGCCTATGTGGGCTGCGTCGAGATCTCGGCGCACGCTGCCGACACGGTCTACCTGGCCGCCACGCGCTACAAGCTCGCTGACTATCGGCCGTATCTGTTTTGCACGCGCGACGGCGGCAAAACCTGGCAATCGATCAATGGCGACCTGCCCGAAGGCGAGATCACACGCGTGCTGCGCGCCGACTCGGTGCGCGCCGGGCTGCTGTTCGTCGGCACCGAGACGGGCGTGTTCTTCAGCGTCAACGACGGCGTGAATTGGTCGCGCATGCGCGGCGGTCTGCCGGTCGTGCCGGTGTACGACATCAAGCTCAAGGGCAGCGACCTGGTGGTGGCCACGCATGGCCGTTCGTTCTGGATCCTCGACGATATTTCTCCGCTGCGCGCCTGGCATGGCGCTCGCGACGCGGTGCAGCTCGTGGCGCCGCGCCAGACGGTTCGCACCCGTCTTTCCTGGATCGCCGGCGTGGGCTATTCCAAGAAGGGCATCAGCTACGGCCCGGCGTTCGGCATCGGCGCGGCCACCGAGGCCTTGCCCCGGGCCGATGGCGGCATCACACGCCGGCACCTCGACGTGGGCGAGAACCCGCCCCTGGGCGCCATCGTCTACTACTGGCTGCCCGAGGCCTTCAGCGGCACGGTGGCCTTGTCGTTCATCGACGCGAATGGCCAGACGCTGAACCGCTTCGCGAGCCAGGGCACGGACACGCCCGTGGCGAAGCGCCCCGGCGTGAAGCCGGGCCTGAATCGCTTTGTGTGGGACCTGCGCGAACGCGGGCCGAGCAAGCTCGACGCCACGCTCGTGGTGCGCAGGAACAAGCCGTTTGCCGAGGAAAACGACGACGTCACTGGGCCCGTCGTGGCGCCCGGGTGCTACCGCGTGGTGCTGGAGGCCGGCGCGACCCGGCTGGAGGCGGAGTTCGCGGTGTTGAAGGACCCGCGAGTGAAGACGACGCAGCCGGAGTTCGACGAACAGGCGGCGCTGCTGCGCTCGCTCTACGCCAATCTGTCCTCGCTCAACGAGGCCGTGAACAAGGTGCGCCGCATCAAGGGCCAGTTGCTCGGGCTGCAGGCGCGCCTGGGCGACGGCGGCAAGGAGCAGGGCGAGCGCTGTAAGGCACTGGTTGTGTCGTTGGAAGGCATCGAAGCCGTGCTGGTCGACGTGAAGCGCGAGTCGCCGCGCGACATCTTGCGCCACCCTGCGGGGCTGAACGACACCCTCGTCGACTTGATCGGTGTCGTCGGCATCGGCGACGCGGCGCCGACGACGCAGGCGCGCCTGGTGTCGCAGGAGATCATGGCCAAGGTCGACGCCGAGATCGCCAGCCTCGATGCGCTGATGGCCGGCGACGTGGCGATCATGAACGCAGCGTTGCGCGCCGCAGGCGTCGACTTGCTCGGGGTGGCGGGCGCTTGAGGCTGCGGCCAGGGGCCGATCGGCGCAAAATCCCCGGGCCCTCGCCACCAGCCCACGCCCATCCCATGCCCAGCCTGCCCTATTCAAACGCCCTGATCGTCGGTGCCGGCCCAGGCCTGGGCGCCAGCCTGGCGCGTGCCTTCACCCGCGACGGCGGCCTGCGCGTGATGGTCGCTGCGCGACAGCGTGACAAGCTCGATGCCATCGCCCACGAGACCGACGCCGCCGTGATGACTTGCGATGCAACCGATGCTGCCAGCGTCGCCGCGCTGTTCGATGCGGCGACGCTGCACTTCGGCGCGCCGCCGGATGTGGTGGTCTACAACGCCAGCCGACGCGTGCGCGGACCCTTCGTCGACGTCGACGCCGCTGCGCTGGAGCAGGCGGTGCGCGTCACGGCTTACGGCGCCTTCCTCGTGGCGCAGCAAGCGGCTCGGCGTTTGCTGCCGCAAGGGCGCGGTGCAATCCTGTTCACCGGGGCTTCGGCGGGCGTCAAGGGCTACCCGCAGTCGGCGGCCTTCGCGATGGGCAAGTTCGCGCTGCGCGGCCTCGCGCAGAGTTTGGCGCGCGAGCTCGCGCCGCTCGGCATCCATGTCGGCCATGTCGTCGTCGACGGCGGGATTCGCCCCTCGGGCGCGGCCGGCGACGACAGCAAAGACGACCGGCTCGACCCGGACGCCATCGCCGCCACCTACCTGCATCTGCTGTCGCAGCCGCGCTCTGCGTGGACCTGGGAGATCGAGGTCCGCCCCTGGGTTGAAAAATTCTGATCGATCAGCAGCACCATACCGCACCTCGACCTTCTTCCCCGGGAAACGAACCCGCCGTTTGTTGATCGCCTCCAGCACCTGCAAGGGCCCCGTGCATGGTCATCAATGGATCTGCGGTGTATTCACCCAGATCACACGCGTGGCGCCGGACCCTGGATTGCGATAGCTGTTCGTGAGGTGATTCTTGAAGAAGAATGAGTCGCCCGCCGACAACTCGTATTTGGTCGATTCGATGGTCAGTTCGAGTTGGCCCTCGATGACGTAGCCGACCGTCTCGCCTTGGTGAGTGATCAAGTCTTCTTTCGATCCACCCGGCTCGATGACGTGAATGTTGCACTCCAACAGATTGCCGGCCGCGAATGGCACCAAGCGCTCATAGGAAACGCCTGGGCCGCGGCGGATCGGATCGGTGAGCACCACAGGCCTCCGCCCGGCGCGCAACACGATGCCCGGGGAGTCCAGGTCAGACCCGAAGAAAGAAGACAAGTCCCGGTCCAGCGCACCGACCAGTCGCTGCAGCATCGGCAGCGACGGCACGACGCGCCCGCTCTCGATCTTCGAGATCATGCTTTCGGTACAGCCGACCTTGACGGCGAGTTCGCGCATCCGGATGCCGGCCATGAGCCTGGCGTGTTTCACCCGACCGCCGATCTGCAGATCGTCGGGCTTGGGCAGCGCGGGCATCGCCCTGGCTGCAGCCTTCACTGTCTTGGCGGGCTCGACCACTTTCGGCCGGCGCGCAGTGGCGCGTTTTTTCTTGATCATGCAGGTTAGCGAACGTAGGCGTGGGTGAGGTAGGGCGGCGGCGTTTGGCGTCCGACCACGCCGCCCACTGCAAGCAAGGCCATGACATAGGGGAGCATGATCAGAATGGCAGTCGGAATCTGGACGCCCATGGCCGGAAGCTGAAACTGCAATGCGGTCGCTGCGCCGAAAAACAGGCACGCAAAAACCGTGCGGCCAACCTTCCAGTTGCCGAAGATCACGGCGACCAAGGCCAGATAGCCTGCCCCATTGGTCATGCCTTCGGTGAAGGTGTGAATGTCACCCAGCGAGAGAAAGGCGCCACCGAGCGCCGCCAGCAGGCCGGTGAACACGACGGCGCCGTAGCGGACGCGCGTCACCGAGCCGCCGGACTTGTCCAGCGCGCGCGGCTCGGCGCCTGCCGCATGAATGGCCAGCCCGACCGCGGTGTAGCGCATCACCAAGGCGATGACGACGACAAAGGCGAGCGCGACGTAGAGCAGCCACGTCTGTTTGAACACGGCCGCGCCGAACACGGGAATGTCGCCCAGTCCCGGAGGCGCCCACTTGTCCAAACCCGGGATCTGCACGCGCGAACGGCTGCCGAGCAGTTCGCGATACGCCATCGTGGTGCTGCCGAGCACCAGGATGTTGATGCCGATGCCGGTGACGATCTGGTTGGCGCGAAGCGTGATGCTCAGAAAGGCCTGGAGCAGCGCCACCGGCACGACCGCGACGAGGGCGAAGATCAAGCCGAGCGCGGCATTGCCGGTGGCCAGTGACCCCATCGCGCCGGCGAATGCACCCATCAGCATCATGCCCTCGACGCTCAGGTTGAGAACTCCGGCGCGCTCGCTCACCAGCTCGCCAATCGAACCGAGCAGCATCGGCATCGCCAGGCGCAGGCTGGAGCCGATGAACAACGCGAGCATGGGTGCACTCGTGAAATCCATGATTCACCTCTTTTGGCGGTCCAACCAGAACGCGGCGCCGGCGAGCGTCAGGATGATCAGTCCTTGGATGATCAGGACAATCGCGCTGGGCACACCGGCCACCATCTCCATGCTGATTCCCCCCGAGCGCAAGAAGCCGAAAAGCAGCGCACTCGCGATCACGCCCTTGACCGAGCCGCGGGCGAGCAGGCCGACCACAAGCCCGTCGAAGCCGTAGCCGGAGGAGAAGCGCGCTTTCAGGACGAACTGTTCGCCTTGCAGCATGAACGCGCCCGCCAGGCCGCCGAACGCGCCGGCGAAAAACATCACGAGCAGGATCGACGACGCGATGGGAATACCGGCGCGGCGCGCCGCCACGGCGTTCAGCCCCACCGCCCGCAGGCGCACGCCGAACACCGTCTTGTTCAGCACGATTGCCACGACGAGCGCGAGTACCAGTGCGAGCAGCAAACCCCCATGCAGAGGGACCGCCGAATTGTCCGACAGCAGCGGGATGTGCGTCGCCTCGGGAATGTCGAGCGACTCAGGCAGGGTTGCGCTGTCGGTCATCGGCTGGCGCAGCAGAGCTTCGGACTGAACGCAGCCGTACAGGATCCACACCGCGACAAACGACAACAGCAGTGTGCTGATGACCTCATTGGTGCCGAACTTGACCTTCAGCAACCCGGCGATGCTGCCCCACAGCCCGCCCGCCAGCAGCGCAGCCAGCATCGGGACGGCGTAGCTCAGGGGCCCGGCAAGTTGCGCTGCGCCGCCGTACAGGCTCATCGCAGTGGCGGCGATGCCGCCGACCGCGATCTGCCCTTCGCCGCCCACATTGGTGAGGTTGGCCCGGTGCGCCAGGATGAACCCCAGCCCGACCAGCCCCAGCGCCAGCGCCCGATTCGCCGACGCCGCGATCGCGTACGCCGAGCCCCAGGCGCCGTCGGCAAAGGCAGCAATCGCGTCGTGCAAAGATACCCCCACCACAGCCACCAGGGCCAACCCGCAAGCGATGCCGAACAACACGGCGCCGATCGGCAGCCAGACAGCCTCATGCGCACCCAGTTCTCGTGCGAGGCGCATGCGCATCGGATTCATTCGACATGCCCCGCCATGAGTGCGCCGATGCGCGCGCGCTGGCTGCCTTCGGCGGGGCACTCACCCATGACCCGGCCGCGGTAGAGAACAATGATTCGGTCGGCGACGCTCAACAACTCCTCCAGCTCCGACGATATGAGCAGAACGCCGACGCCGCGGGCGCACGCCGCCCTGATCGCGCCATAGATCGCTTCGACTGCGCCGACATCCAGGCCGCGCGTCGGTTGCGCAGCGACCAACAGACTGAGGTCCGGCGTGCCGAGTTCGCGCCCCAGTATTGCCTTCTGCTGGTTGCCTCCGGACAAGCTGGAGAACGGTGCATCCGGCGCGGCGGCGCGCACGTCGAATTGCTGCATCACTTGAAGCGCGGCATTGCGCAATGCCTTGCGGTCGAGCATGCCGCAGCGCCGAAAGGTTCCGAGCCGATTCAGGAACAGGTTCTCGGCCAGGCTCATCCCGGCTATGGACGCCACCAGATGCCTGTCCTCCGGAACGACGCCGACACCCGCCTGCGTCACGGCCTTGGGTGGCCGGCCGGCCAACTCGATGCCGTTGACGGCAAAACTTCCGTCAGTCGGTGAGTTCATGCCGGAGAGGACTGCGCTCAACTCGCTTTGGCCATTGCCTTCGACACCGGCGACGCCGACGATCTCGCCGCGCCTGACGCTCAGGCTCACCCTGTCCAGCCGCGCTATGCCCTGCGCGTCGCACAGGGAAAGCTCGTGCACGCTCAGCACGGCCTCCGACGCGAGGGCGGTCGAGGCCGTGGGCAGGTCGGAGCCAGGGCCCGAAACCTCGCCGAGCGCTGCGATGACCGACGGATCCAGACCCACCAAGTCGCGTTGGATCATGGCGCGTACCAGCTCGCCGATGTCTCTGGACGGCTCGCTCGAGCGGGCGACGACGCGGCCCGCGCGCAGCACTGTCACGCGAGTCGCGACACGCTTGATTTCCGCCAGCTTGTGCGTCACCAGCACGACGCTGCAGCCTTGTTCGGCCACCCGCTGACAGACCAACAGCAGGCCTTCGATTTCGGCGGGCAGCAGTACGGCAGTCGGCTCGTCCAGGACTAGCAGGCGCGGCTCGCGCATCAGGCACTTGACGATTTCGACGCGCTGTCGTTCGCCGACCGACAGGTCCTGCACGCGCGCGAACGGGTTCAGCGTCAAGCCGTATTGCTGCGACAGCTGCGTCAGGCGCTCGGCGCACTGCGCGCGGCGCAAGATGCCGCGCGTTTGGCCGAGCAGCAAGTTGTCGACGACGCTCAGATCGGGCACCAGGCTGAAGTGCTGGTGCACCATGGCGATTCCTTGCGCGAGCGCACTGGCGGGATCGATCGGCCGGTACGACGCTCCGGCGAATTGCATCTGCCCTTGGTCCGGCGCGTGAACCCCGAAGATCACGTTGCACAAGGTCGACTTGCCCGCGCCGTTCTCACCGAGCAGGCCATGAATCTCGCCGGACGCGATCTCCAGCGAGACGCGATCCAGCGCCGTCGTCGAACCGAAGGTCTTGCTGACCTCGCTGATAACAAGCAGTGGTACGGCCGAGGCAGGGCCAGGCGGCATGGATTTCTCGCGGGTCACGCCCGGTGCGTTGGACATGACCGCGCAAGAAGAACGTCCTCAGCCCTCGAGCACCTTGATCTTGCCTTCGCGAATCGCCTTTTCGGCTTGCAGCAACTTCGCCTTCACCTCGGGTGTCGCGCCGCAAACCAGCATCGCCGAGGCTTGTGGCCCCATGGCGAGGCCGAACGCCTTGTAGCCGGGCTTCCAGGTGCCGGCCAGCGACTCCTTGACGGCGTACTGCAGGATGTAGCCGATTCCGGTGACGCTGTAGCCGACGTAGAGCTTGTCGGTGCCGCAGCGATCGGTATAACTGCCGATGATTTTCGTACCCTTCTCGGTGGCCGCCTGCTCCATGCCGCGCAGCCCGAGATTCAGGATGTGATAGTGGATGTCCGCGCCCTGGGCAATCGCGGCCAGGGTCGCCTCCTTGGACTTCGCGACGTCGTCGAAATCGCCGGTGAAGTTCTGGAAGTACTTGATGTTCGGATTGACCGAGCGTGCGCCATTGCGAAATTCGGTTCCGGCATTGACGATCGGCGGAACCTCGATGCCACCGATGTAGCTGATCGCTCCGTTCTTCGACAGCATGCCCGCCGCGACTCCCGCGACGTAGGCAATCTCTGCCTGCTTGACGTCGTAACCGGCGAAATTCGGCAAGCCTTCGCCGGACTTGTTGCCGCCGATCAGCGAGAACTTGACCTTCGGGAAGCGCTTGGCCACCTTCATCAGGGTGGTCTGCACCTGTCCAGCCGCACCGATGACTAGCTGGTTCTTCTGCGCCAGAGTCGTGAGCGCCTGTTCCCAGTCGGCGTTGCTGACGTTCTCGATCATCTGCACCTTGATTTTGTCGCCGTGCGTTTTCTGCGCCGCGACAATGCCGTCGTAGGCGGATTCCATCCAACCCTTGTCGCTGCGCGATCCCGGCAACAGCACGCCGACAGTCAATGGGTCGGCCGCCTGGGCAGTGCACAGAACGGACGGCGCCAGCGCGACGGCCAGCAGACTGCAGGCCGAAATCAGACGCCGGCGGCCGGTAAAGATGATTGACATGAGCATTCCTTCAAAAGGTTGAGACTGCGCAACTCTCTGCGGAACATGCCTTATTGTCAAGTGACTTGAATTAGTACTTACCCATTGCTTTGCACCGGCAATGGTGGGGTACGATTCGCGGGCAGGCGCAACATGACCACTGGGAACCAAACATGACCACCGAGCAATCGGCGCCGAGATGCACCAGCCTGGTGAGCATCGCGCCCCTGGTGCGTGCAGTTCGAACTTCTAGGGTAAGCGCCTTGGCTTGCGTCGAGAAAGCGCTGCACCAGATTGCGACATTGGACGGCGCGCTGAACGCCTTCTGCACGGTCACGGCAGACCGTGCGCGCGCCGACGCCCTGGACATTGACCGGCGCTTGGCGGCGGGAGAAGAGGTCGGGCCCCTGGCCGGCGTGCCGGTCGCGATCAAGGACCTGGTGTGTACTCAGGGAGTGCGCACGACCTTCGGTTCGCGCCTTTATGCCGACCACGTTCCAGCGGAGGACGACGTCGTCGTCGAACGCCTCAAGGCTGCTGGCGCAATTGTGGTCGGCAAGACGAATACCTCGGAGTTCGGCTACGGAGCCGTCGGCCACAACGAGTTGTTTCCGACCACTCGCAACCCCTGGAACGCAGGGCTGACCTCGGGTGGATCGAGTGCCGGTTCGGCGGTCGCGATTGCGACCCAGATGGTGCCGCTGGCGATCGGCAGCGACGGCGGGGGTTCAGTGCGCATTCCGGCTTCGCTGTGCGGCGTGTTCGGCATCAAACCGTCGTGGGGGCGCGTGCCTGTGTATCCGGGCTGCCGCGACGAGCGCTTTCCCGGCATATCGAGTTGGGAATCGCTGGAGCACATCGGGCCGCTGACGCGCACCGTGGCAGACGCCGCCCTTGCGCTATCGGTCCTGGTCGGTCCGACGCCGCGCGACCGGTTCTCGATCCCCAATGAAGTGGCCGACTGGAGCATCCGGCCGGTCGAGACCTTGCGCAGTGCGCGCATCGCGTTCAGCACCGATTTGGGGTACGCAACCGTCGAACCGGAGGTTCGGCAGGCCCTCGAGCAGGCAGCGCGCCGGATCGAGCGTGAAATCGGCTGCCGGGTCGAGCGTGCCCACCCGCAACTGCGCAATCCGACACCGGCCTTCGAAGCGTTGGTCGCGCTCGACACCGACCGGACCGGGCTGCGCCGGATGGCGCAGGAGCGTGGCATCTTGCTGCAAGGCTGGTTGGCCCGACTCATCGCTCGAGACTGGAGCGCCGATGAATTCACCGACGCGCTGTTCGAGCGCAAATGTGCGGTGAATGCGACTTGGCGTTTCATGCAGGACCATGATTTCCTGATTACGCCCACGACGGCGAGCGCCGCGTTCCCGATCGACCTGGATGGCCCTGCTGTCATCGACGGCTGTGATGTGGAAAGCACCGCTTGGCTGGCTTTCTCGGCCTTGGGCAACTTCACGGGATTGCCAGCGGCGTCGGTGCCGATCGGCTTTACGCGTGACGGGCGTCCGATCGGCCTGCAAATCATGGGCGGCCACCTGGACGATCTGGGTGTGCTCGCGCTGTCGGCAGCGGTTGAAGGCCTGTATGGAACGCCCTGCCCACCGGTGGCTGGCGCTGGACTGTGGGAGTTCTGACGATGCACCCCACCCACCGAGCGCTGCGCGTCGAACGCCTGACGGCCGAGGCGTTTCTGCCGTTCGGCGACGTGATCGAAGCGCGCGATGCAGGAAACCGTCGGTCGATCAATCGAGGTCGAGCGGAACGCTTCGATGCTTTGGCCTGCGTCGACGCCACCGAAGGCCGCGGCCGGCCTGTCATCAGCGTGGTTCGATCCCAGCCCAGCCCCTTGCCGATCGAATTGACCCTGCTCGAGCGCCACGTGCTGGGCAGCCAGGCCATCATTGCGTTGCCGCCGGCCGAGTTTCTCGTTGTGGTTGCGCAAGCCGGCGCTGTGCCCGTCATCGAAGGGATCCGCTGCTTTCTGGCGGCGCCAGGGCAGGGCGTGAACTACGCAAGGGGAACTTGGCATCATCCCCTGATCGCGCTGCACGGCGTCGGTGATTTTCTGCTCGTGGATCGCGCCGCTGCGCATGGCGAAGTCGACTGCGAGGAGTGGCTGTTCGGCGAAACGATTGTGGTCGAGGACCTGGGCGCCTAAAGTCCCGTTGAGGCGCTCGCGTATTGCTGCCGACATCGGCATCGGCCCTGCCCAGAGCAGGAGCGGCTGAAAGGAACGACGTGCCGATCTCGGCCTTCATCAAGACCCATCTGTACAAGGACTCGGTGGCGCTGATGCGCATCGCCCAGGTCGTGCTGGCCCGCGAAGGCGTGCAGCGAGCGACGCCGTTGATGGGCACGCCTGCTTCTGCGCACGCGCTTGGCCGCTGAGCACGAGAAATTGAATGAGCAAGGCGCTGCTGGACCAGAAAGAGTTGTCGGTCATCAACGTCGGCCTGGACACGTTCACGCGCAGCGTGCGCGACGCCGGTGGCCGGGTGCAGCAGCTCAGTTGGCAACCGCCGGGGGACGGTGATCCCGAGCTCGCGTGGGGATTGGCACAACTGATGGGTGACGACAGCGATCCGGCATGCATCGGTGCGCGCATCGACCGGGCGAATGCGCTCGCCGTCGAGTCCATCATCAGCGCGCAGCCGGCGCTTGTCGACGTGGCCTTGCATGCGCGCGACGTCTGGCCGGAGATGGAACGCACCCTGCTGCACGCCGGCGCGCCGATTCCCTGGGAGCGCATGTGCGGCCCGATGCGAGGCTCGATGATCGGCGCGCTGCTCTACGAAGGCTGGGCGGACACTTCCGACGCAGCGGAGGCGATGCTCGCGCGCGGCGAGGTTCGTTTCGCCCCCTGCCACGATTTCAACGCGGTCGGGCCGATGTCGGGAATCATTTCTCCTTCGATGCCGATCTTCATCGTGCGCAATGCCGTGCACGGCAACGTCGCCTACTCCAATATGAGCGAGGGCATCGGCCGCGTCCTGCGCTTCGGCGCCAACGGCCCCGACGTGATCGAGAGGCTGCGCTGGATCGAGGCCGTGCTCGCGCCGACACTGCGGGCGGCCGTGGTCAAGACCGGTGGCATCAACCTCAAGGCGATCCAGGCGCAGGCCTTGCTGATGGGCGACGAAGTCCACAGCCGAAACGCCTCGGCGACACTGCAGTTCCTCGCCGCGATCGCCGTGCCTCTCGCGGACGTGGACCTCGAGCGCCGGGCGGTGCGTGAGACGCTCGAGTTCGTCGCCGCCAACTCGCAGTTCTTCCTCAATCTCTCGATGGCATCGGCGAAGGCCATCATGGACGCGGCGCACGGCGTCGATGCCTGCAGTGTCGTCACGGCGATCGCGCGCAACGGCGTGACGACCGCGATCCGCGTGAGCGGCCTGGGCAGTGCGTGGTACGAGGCGCCGTCCGAGATGCCCCTCGGGCTGTTCTTTCCCGGCTTCAGGCAGACCGACGCCAACCCCGATCTGGGCGACAGCGCGATCTGCGAAACCGCGGGCTTCGGCGGCTTTTCACTGGCGGCGTCGCCGGCACTGGTGCAGCTCGTGGGCGGCACGGTGGCCGAAGCGCTGGCCTACTCGCGCGAAATGTACGAGATCACGGTCACGCGCAATCCTGGCTTGTCCCTGCCCCAACTCGACTTCGCCGCAGCAGCCTGCGGCATCGACATCCGCAAGGTGGTGGACAACGGTATTCGGCCCGTGATCACCACCGGCATCGCGCACAAAGAGGCCGGCATCGGCCAAATCGGCGCAGGCATCGTGCGCACGCCGATGGCTTGCTTCGCCAAGGCGGTACGGGCGCTTGCGCAGCGGCTGGGCGTGTCGTCGCGATGCTGAACCCAGCTACTTGCGCGCGAGCGCGGGTGGAGCGCGCAGCGCAGCTGCCTGGTTGCGCGCGAACTCCAAGGCGTAGTCGCGATAGATCACGCAGGCTTGCTGAGTGTTCTGCGCCAGGCGCTCAGTGAGCCGGGTCACCGGGCGCGCCGGGCGGCCGGCCCACATCCAGCCGCTGTGCAGGACCTGGCCGGGAGTGGTGCTGGAACCCGCCGCGATCAAGACGTCGTCGTGGACGATCGTGCCCGGTGCCAGGGTACTGCCCATGCCGACCAGGACGCGCGCGCCGATGACGCAGTCGTGCAATAACACGTTGTGGCCGATCGTGCAGTCTGGGCCGATCGTCACGGCGTGCTCGCTGGAGCGCAGCACGGTGTTGTCCTGGACGTTGCTGCCCGCGCCGATGCTCACGCCGAGCTCGGCCGCCTCGACGATGCAGCCGAACCAGAGGCTGCTGCCTTCGCCCATGCGCAGTTCGCCCAGG
>JBAQUQ010000029.1:0-7961 GCA_049297615.1 Burkholderiaceae bacterium | reverse complement strand
GGCCGATGCGCCGACGCGGCGTCGCCGAAGCGCCTGGCGCTGCGTCCTGCGCCGCGCCTTCAGTCGCGTCCTGCGCCGCGTCCTTCGCAAGCGCGGGGCCGGCCACACTGGCGCATAACAAGGTGGTCGCGCAGGCCAGCGCTGTGACTCGAATCTTCACCGCACCCGAGATCCTGGTCACCGCATCGCCACCGCAGGCGGCCGGTCTTCGGTGACCCTGATGCCTAGACGTGCGCAGCGGCGAGTGCCTGATCGATATCCCACAGGATGTCGTCGATATGCTCGAGTCCCACCGAGATGCGAATCATGTCGGGCGGCACGCCGGCCGCCGACTGCTGCGCGGCGTCGAGCTGACGATGGGTCGTCGACGCCGGGTGGCTGATCAGGGTTCGTGTGTCGCCGATGTTGACGAGGTGGCTCATCATCTGCGCCGCTTCGATGAACTTCACGCCGGGCGCCAGACCGCCCTTGACACCGAAGGCGAGCAGGCCCGAGGCACCCCGCATCTGGCGTTGCAGCAAGGCGTATTGCGGATGCTCGGGCAGGCCCGGATAGTTGACCCAACTCACGCGCGGGTCGGCCCGCAGGAACTCCGCCACGCGCAGCGCATTGCTGCAATGGCGCTGCATGCGCAGCGGCAAGGTCTCGATGCCTTGCAGGATTTGCCAGGCACTCATGGCGGCAAGCGCAGCACCGTGCACGCGCAGGTTTTCCATGCGCGCGCGCATCGTGAAACCGAAGTCGCCGAAGGTCTCATAGAACTTCACGCCGTGGTAACCCGGCGAAGGCTCGGTCATGCCGGGAAACTTGCCGTTGTCCCAGGCAAATGCGCCACGCGGTTTGCCGTGTTCGACCATCACACCGGCGAGCGTGGTGCCGTGGCCGCCGAGGTACTTGGTGGCGGAGTGCACCACGATGTCGGCGCCCAGCGCGATCGGGTTGCACAGGATCGGCGAGGGCACGGTGTTGTCGACGATCAGCGGTACGCCGTGCGCATGGGCGACCTCGGCCACCGCGGCGATGTCGAGCACGATCAGGCTCGGGTTGCCCAGGGTTTCGGCAAACACGGCGCGCGTGTTGGGGCGCATCGCGGCGGCGAATGCTTCGGGCACGGTCGCATCGACGAAGGTCGTCGTTATGCCGAAGCGCGCCAGGTTCACCGACAACATCGTCACCGTTCCGCCGTAGAGCGCGCCGGCCGCCACGCAGTGGTCGCCCTGCTGGAGGATCGTCAGCAGGGCCATCGCTTCGGCGGCCATGCCGCTGGCCGAGGCGACCGCGGCGCGCCCGCCCTCTAACGCCGCGACGCGCTCTTCGAGCGCCGCGACGGTGGGGTTGGACAATCGTGAATAGACATTGCCGAAGGTTTGCAAATTGAACAGCGACGCTGCGTGGTCGGCGCTGTCGAAGACGAAACTCGTGGTCTGGTAAATCGGCAGGGCGCGCGCGCCGGTGTCCGAATCGGGTATTTGGCCGGCGTGGATGGCCAGGGTCTCGGGCTTGAAGATGCGATCGGCCATGGCCTCGAAATCTCAAAGCGGGCGCTTGGCCGAAATCACGCGGGTGTTCACTCCGGCCCAGTGCAGGCCGCCGAACAAGCGCGCGTGCTCGATCTTGACGCAGTGATCCATCACCGAGTCCAGCCCCGCTGCGCGCGCACGCGCGTCGGCTTGCACATTCATCACGCCAATTTGCTGCCACAGGCATTTCGCACCGATGGCAATCGCCTGCTCGGCGATCGGCAGCACGTCCTGCGTGCGGCGAAATACATCGACCAGGTCCACGGGCTCGGTGATGTCGGTCAAATTCGCATAACAACGCTCACCCAGCACCTCGGTGTAGCGCGGGTTCACCGGGATCACGCGGTAGCCATGCTGCTGCAGGTAATTCGCGACGAAGTTGCTCGGCCTGTGCCATTGATCCGACAGGCCGACGACGGCGATGCAGCGGCTGTTGCGCAAGATGCGGCGCAAGGTGGGGATGTCGTCGGTCATGCTCGCCCGGTGGAATCTGGCGCGACGATACACGAGCCCTGCTGCGGAATTGAAAAGGCCCGCAGGGCGAGCCATGCGGGCCGATCGAGACCTGGGGGTCGCGACGCTGTCGCGCGTCAGCCTTGCTTCTTGTCGAAGAATTGTTCGTCTTCCGTCGAGCCTTTCAAGGCGGCCGTCGAGGCGTCGCGCTCGATCGTCGTCGTCACCGCGTCGAAGTAACCCGTGCCCACTTCGCGCTGGTGTTTCACCGCCGTGAAACCCTTGGCGGCTGCGGCGAACTCGGCCTCTTGCAGTTCGACGAAGGCGCTCATGTTATGGCGCGCGTAGCCGTGCGCCAGGTTGAACATGCTGTAGTTCAGGCTGTGGAAGCCCGCCAGCGTGATGAACTGGAACTTGTAGCCCATCGCGCCGAGCTCGCGCTGGAACTTGGCGATCGTCGCATCGTCGAGGTTCTTCTTCCAGTTGAAGCTCGGGCTGCAGTTGTAGGCGAGCAGCTTGCCCGGGAACTTCTTGTGGATGGCCTCGGCAAAGGCCTTGGCGTAGGCCAGGTCGGGCTTGCCGGTTTCGCACCACACCATGTCGGCCACTTCGGAGTAGGCCAAGCCGCGCGAAACGGCCTGCGCCAGGCCCGGCTTGCTGCGGTAAAAACCCTCGACGGTGCGCTCGCCGGTCATGAAGGGCTGATCGATCGCGTCGACATCGCTCGTCACGAGGTCAGCGGCTTCGGCGTCGGTGCGTGCGATCACGAGCGTGGGCGTGCCCATCACGTCGGCCGCCAGCCGCGCCGCGACGAGCTTGGCCACCGCCTCGCGCGTGGGAACCAGCACCTTGCCGCCCATGTGGCCGCACTTCTTCACCGAGGCGAGTTGGTCTTCGAAGTGCACGCCTGCGGCGCCGGCTTCGATCATCGCCTTCATCAACTCGAAGGCGTTGAGCACGCCGCCGAAGCCGGCCTCCGCGTCGGCGACGATCGGGGCGAAAAAGTCGACGTCGTTCTTTCCTTCCGACCATTGAATCTGGTCGGCGCGCTGAAACGTGTTGTTGATGCGCTTCACGACCGTCGGCACGGAATTGACGGGATACAGCGACTGGTCGGGGTACATCTCGCCGGCCGAATTGGCGTCGCCCGCGACCTGCCAGCCCGACAGGTAGATGGCCTTGAGGCCGGCCTTGACCTGCTGCAGCGCCTGGTTGCCGGTGAGTGCACCAAGGGTGTTGACGAAGGGCTCGGTGTTGACGAGCTTCCAGAGTTTTTCGGCGCCGCGCCTGGCCAGGGTGTGCTCGATGGTGAGTGAGCCTCGCAGCCGCACGACGTCGGCAGCGCTGTAGGGACGCCCCACGCCCTTCCAGCGGGGGTTGCTTGCCCAATCCTTTTCAAGGGCGGTCACTTGTTGTTCGCGAGTTTGCTGGCTCATGACAGGCTCCGTTTCAGTAGTTGGTCGATCGCAGTGGAGTGAAATTCGCCCCGCAAGCGTAGCCCTGAAATCCAAACTTGTGAACACTTATGTCTTATAGATGACTAAATATTTTCTATCGATTAATCAATAAGTTAACACTTGTATCTCATGATACGAAACATTCATCCTCACAATGAGAAATTTTGCGGCGATGCAGCATCATACAAATTCACGATGTGAAATCTACGAAGCGCTGCGTGAAACGCAACCGCTCGCCCACAGCACCGACGCGGGGCAACAGAAGTCCTGTCGCACGCCAATCAGGCAGCCACCACCCGCAGTGCTTTTTGCATCACCGCCTGATTGCGCCCCTTGCGCGCGCGCTTTCCGAGGTAGGGCGCGAGTGCAGCGCCGGTCAGGATCTCGCTTCTCGGTTTGCCACCCCGGCCCGTGCCCAGGACCTGCAATGCGTTTGCAAAGGCCGCGACGCTGACCAGGGCGTCTTTCGCGTCCAGGTCGATCAAGGTCAGGCCGCGCCCCCCATTGGCCTGGAGCTTGATCTCATCGATCCCGACAACGAGCAAGCGTCCCGCCAGTGACAGGCACGCTACCTGGGTCGCTGCGCCGATGAAGCTCGGCGGCAGGAGCTTTTCCTCAGGTTCGAGGCTCAGGAACGCCTTGCCGCCGCGCTGCCGCGACATCAGATCCGCCACGCGCGCCAGCAAGCCGAAGCCGCCGGTTCCGGCGAGCAACAACACTTGCTGCGCAGAACCCGCAAAGTAGTGAGCCGGAAAACTGCCCGATTCGAGATCGATCAGCGAAGTGATCGCCACACCGTCGCCACGACCACCCGGCAAGGCGTTCACGCTCACGCAATAGACGCGCCCGTTGCTGCCAAAGACCAGCAGGGCATCGACGCTGCGGCAGGCAAAAGTGCCATACATCGCGTCGCCGGCTTTGAAGGCCAAAACCCCGGGTTCGACCTCATGGCCCTTGAGCGCGCGCACCCAGCCCTTCATGCTCACCACCACGGTGACCGGCTCGTCAACGATCCTGACTTCGGCACTCGCGCGTTTGTCTTGCTGGATCAGCGTGCGCCGCTCGTCGCCGTGCTGCCTGGCGTCGGCCTCGATTTCCTTGATCACGCTGCGCTTGAGTGCCGCCGGATTTCGCAACAGTTCTTCGAGTTTCTCCTGGTCGCCGCGCAACTCTTTCAGTTCTTGCTCGATGCGGATCGCCTCGAGCCGGGCCAACTGGCGCAGGCGAATTTCCAGGATGTCTTCGGCCTGGCGCTCGCTCAATAGGAAACGCGCGATCAAGGCCGGCTTGGGTTCGTCGGCGGCACGGATGATTCGCACCACTTCGTCGATGTTGAGCAGCACGAGCTGTCGGCCCTCGAGCACGTGAATGCGAAGCTGCACTTTGTCCAGCCGGAATCGCGTGCGGCGCTGCACCGTCTGCACGCGGAACTGCAACCACTCGTTGACAATGTGGCGCAGGCTCTTTTGCGTGGGCCGGCCGTCGGCGCCGATCATCGTCAGGTTGATCGGCGCCGAGCTCTCCAGGCTGGTATGGGCGAGCAAGGAGTTGATCAACTCCTGCTGGAGGGTGCGGCTCGTCTTGGGCTCGAAAACCAGGCGCACCGGCGCGTCGCGGCTCGATTCGTCGCGCACCGCGTCGAGCACGGCCAGCAGCGTTGTCCTGAGTTGAACCTGCTCGGACGTCAAGGCCTTCTTGCCGAGCTTGACCTTGGGGTTGGTCAGTTCCTCGATTTCTTCGAGCACCTTCTGGGTGCTCGTTCCCGGCGGCAACTGCGTGACGATCAACTGCCATTGGCCGCGCGCGAGCTCCTCGATCTTCCAGGAGGCCCTTACCTTCAAGCTGCCGCGCCCGCTGAAGTAGGCCGCGCGGATCTCGGCCACGCTGCTGATGATTTGCCCGCCACCGGGATAGTCGGGCCCTGGAATCGACTCGGCGAACTCGAGATCCGACAGCCTCTCGTTCTTCAGCAGGGCCACTGCCGCAGCGGCGAGTTCGCGCAGGTTGTGCGGCGGGATTTCGGTGGCCAGCCCGACGGCGATACCACTCGCGCCATTGAGCAGCACAAAGGGCAGGCGTGCCGGCAACAATCGCGGCTCGCTGGTCGAGCCGTCGTAGTTGGGAACGAAATCGACCGTGCCTTCGTCGATTTCGTCGAGCAACAAACGCGTGATGGGTGCCAGGCGCGCTTCGGTGTAGCGCATTGCCGCGGCGTTGTCGCCGTCGCGCGAACCGAAGTTGCCGTGCCCGTCCACCAGCGGATAGCGCTGCGAAAAGTCTTGCGCCATGCGCACCATGGCTTCGTAGGCCGCCACGTCGCCGTGCGGGTGAAAGCGCCCGAGCACATCACCGACGACGCGCGCGCTCTTGACCGGTCGCGCGCCGCCGCCGGCGCCGAAGCTCAGGCCCATGCGCTGCATGGCGTAGAGGATGCGGCGCTGCACGGGCTTCTGGCCGTCGCACACGTCGGGCAGGGCACGGCCCTTGACGACGCTCAACGCATATTCGAGATAGGCGTGTTCGGCGTACTGCGCCAGGGCAACGGCGTCGTCGCCGGGAGGCGGTGGATCGAACAAATCGGGTTCACGGTGCATGGAATCATTCTCCACGAAGCGCCGCCCTGCCCGGGCTGCCTTAATGCCGAGCCAGGCTGCACCTTCGTGGTGGTGGTGGTGGTGGTGGTAGCGCGGTTGCGCCGGCCACAGGGCGAGGAGCCGACGACCGGATGATCACCAGCCGATCAGCACGTCGCGGCCGTCGACCAGCAAGTCGACGCGCGCGCCCACCGGCAAGCTCACCTTGGTGGGCACATGGCCGAACGGCAAGCCGGTGAGGATGGGGACCGGGCTCACCGAGCGCAAGTGCTGCACAGCGGCCTTGAGCGTGTAGCCGCGGTCCAGGGGCGATTTCCTGTAGTTGCTGAACGCGCCGAGCACGAGCGCCTTTTGCGCGCCGAGCACTCCCGCCTGATGCAACTGCAGCAGGCAACGCTCGATGCGGTACGGGTGTTCGTTCACGTCCTCGACGAACAGCACACCGCCCTTGACGTTCGGCCAATGGCGCGTGCCCAGCATCGAGCACAGCATGCTCAGGTTGCCGCCCCACAGCGTGCCCGCGACTTCGAGACCGTCGAAACCCGCTTCGGTGCGAAAGCCCACCGCTTTGAGCGCGCCGCTCATGGCCTCGCAAAAACACGCCTGGGTCACGTCGTCGGCAAGGGCGCCGCCGAAGTCGTCCACCGCCAGCGGCCCGGCCCAACTCACCCTGCCCTGCCCTTTGGCGTGCGCGAGAAGTCCCAGGTGCAGTGTCGTCATGTCGCTGTGCCCGACCCAGCGCGTGCCGTGCTCGACGCTGCGCGCGATCGCTCCCCAATCGATTCGGTCGAGCAGGCGCGTCAGGCCATAACCGCCGCGCGTCGCCATCGCGATGCTCGGCGCTTGTTGGGCCACGCGCTGCAAGGCGGCGAGCCGGGTGGCGTCGTCGCCGCCGAAGCGCTGCTGTTTGAGCAAAGCGCTGGCGTCGATCTGCACCTCGAAGCCGAGCGCCTTCAGGCGCTTCGCCGCCAGGGCCACGCCCTTGCCGTTGAGCAGCACACCGGCAGGAGTGAACAGGGTCAGGGTCGTGCTGGCAGCATTCATGGGTCGACAAAAGGGTGAACGATCTCGATCGCTTCGCCGGTGGGAATGGGAGCGTCGCCGGACCCGGGCGGGTCGACGACGGCTGAGCGGCGCCGGCGAAACTGCTCGCGCCTTTCTTCGAAGAACGCGCTCAGCATGTCGCCGCATTCGGCTTCGAGGATTCCGCCGACCAGTTGCGTACGGTGGTTGAGCTGCTTCACCTCGAACAGGTTGAGCACCGATCCGGCCGCTCCGGTCTTGGGGTCGCGCGCACCGAATACGACGCGCCGCAGGCGCGCATGCAGCAGGGCCATGGCACACATGGCGCAGGGCTCCAGGGTGACGTAAAGCTCGCATTCAGGCAGGCGGTAATTGCCCAGCAGGGTCGCTGCGTGGCGCAGCGCGACGATCTCGGCGTGCGCCGTCGGGTCGTGTTCGGTAATGGGCCGGTTGTAGCCGGTCGCCAGCACCTGCCGGCCCCCGGGCGTGTCCCGCACGATCACTGCACCCACCGGCACTTCGCCGACCAGCCAGGCGTTCTGCGCCTGGTCGAGCGCCAGGCGCATACCGGCCTCGTCGAGTTTTGCGACGAGCTCACTCATGCGTCAGCGCGTGTGGTCAAAAGCGTCGAACAATTCGTCGTCCGAATCCGCACCGCTGCGGCGATGCTGCACCTTGACGCCGCGCAGCCAGGCCTTCAGGACGGCGCGGTCTTCCAGGCGTTTCAGATCGTGTTCGATGCGGCGCGCATCGTGGCGCAACTGTGCCAGGTCGCCGTCCAGTGTGCGACTCAGCGTCTCGGGCTTCAAGCTGCCGCCGAATGCGCCGGTCTGCTGCTGGTACGGCGAAGTGAGCGCGTCGATTTCATGTTCCAGCTGAGCGGATTGTTCGGCCAGCACCTGGTTGTAGTGGCC
>JBAQUQ010000028.1:0-3485 GCA_049297615.1 Burkholderiaceae bacterium | reverse complement strand
GCCGGTTTCACCGTGATCAGCGCCACGATTTCGTCCAACGCACACCGCCACGTCCGCGAGGAGCTCGCCGTCGCCGAGCGCATTTTCCGGCGCGTGCTGGATCAGAACAGCAAACAGTTGCAACAGGCCGCGCAGGTGCTGACGACCGATTTCGGTTTTCGCCAGACGATCGCGACCAATGAGCGTGAAACCATCGATTCGGTGCTGCACAACCACGGCGACCGGATCGGGGCCAACGTGATGATGCTGGTCGGGCTGGACCACCGGGTCGTCGCCGACACGCACAACCCGGCGGCTGCCGGGCGGCCGTTCGAACTTCCCGCACTGCTGAGCAGCAAGCGCGAACAGCCGGGGGCCGCGACGATCGTGCAGATCGGCGGCGTGCCGCATCAACTCGTCGTGGTGCCGGTGCTGGCGCCGCTGCCGATCGCCTGGGTCGCGCTGGGCTTCGTCATGGATCAGCGCCTGGCCCAGGAGTTGAAAGCGCTGACCTCGCAGGAGTTGTCGTTTGTGCGCCAAGGCCCCGACGGCCAGTGGCACGTGCTCGCCAGCTCGCTGCCGGCAGAGCTGACGGGCTCGCTGCTGACGAGTGCTGCGGCGTTTCGCCCAGGGCAGAACGAGCTGCGAACGTCGCCGCACGGCGACTATCAGACCCTGGCCGTGCCTCTGGCCAAGGCCGGGGACCAGCAGGTGCTGGCCGTGCTGCAGCGCTCGGTGGAAGAGGCGATCGCGCCGTTTCACCGGCTGCAAGTCATCCTGCTCGTCCTGACCCTGCTCGGGGTCGCGCTGTCGATCGCCGGCAGCGTCGTGACAGCGCGCGGCATAACGCGGCCGATCCGCGAACTCGCCGAATTCGCGAGCCAAGCCGCGCAGGGCGACTATTCGCGGCGTGCCCAGGCCGGTGGCGGCGAGATCGGCGAGCTCGCCGCGGCGTTCAACCAGATGCTCCAGAGCATCGACATGCGCACCGCCCAGCTGCAGCTCGCCAAGGAGGCCGCCGAGGCTGCAAGCCGGGCCAAAAGCGAATTCCTGGCGACCATGAGCCACGAGATCCGCACGCCGATGAACGGTGTGCTGGGCATGAACGAGCTGCTCATCGACAGCGAGCTGCAGCCCGCGCAGCGTGTCTGGGCCGAGGCGGTGCAGACCTCGGGCCGCCACCTGCTGGGGGTCATCAATGACATCCTGGACTTCTCCAAGGTCGAGTCGGGGCACCTGGAACTGGAGGCTGTCGATTTCAGCCTGGTGCAGACGACCGAGGATGCGCTGGCCATGTTCGCCCAGCCCGCGGAAGCCAAGGGCATCGAAATGACGCTGCAGTTCGTTCCGCACGACGCGCCCTTCGCGCTGCGCGGCGACCCGTTCCGGCTGCGCCAGGTGATCTCGAACCTGCTCAGCAACGCGATCAAGTTCACCGAGGAAGGCGAGATCGTCATCCAGGTCATGCTGCGCGAGCAAACCGACGCCCAGGCCGACATCCGCATCTGCGTCGAAGACACCGGCATCGGCATCGCGCCGCAAGTCCTGGCGCATGTCTTCGAGCAGTTTTCGCAGGCCGACGGTTCGACGACCCGGCGCTACGGTGGCACCGGCCTCGGCCTGGCCATTTGCCGGCGCATGCTGAGCTTGATGGGAGGCAGCATCAGCGTGGACAGCGAACCGGGCAAGGGCTCGAAGTTCATCATCGACTTGCGCTTGCCGTTGGCACGCACGGCGGTGGACGTGCCGTCCAGACCCGCCGCGCTGCGCGGCGTGCGCGTGCTGGTCGTTGACGACAACCCCACCAACCGCAACATCCTGCTCCAGCAACTGCGGGGCTGGCAGATGAACGTGCGCTGCGCCGAAGGCGGGCCGCAGGCACTGGCCGCGATGACCGACGCCGCACGCGAGAACCGCCCGTTCGACCTGGCCGTGCTCGACATGCACATGCTGGACATGGACGGTCTGGCGCTTGCGCGCAGCATTCAGGCGCAACCGGCGCTGGCGCGCACGCGCTTGATGATGCTGAGCTCCACCTACGCCAGCGCCGACGAACGCGCCCTCGCGCAGGCGGGCATCCTGCGCCACCTGATCAAGCCGATCCGGCGCGCCGACCTGCAACGCGCGGTGACGGACGTGCTCGCGGCGCTGCCGGGCGACTCGGCTGCTGCGCCGGTGACCGAAACTCCCGCGGCTGGCTTGTGTGGCCAGGTGCTGCTGGTGGAGGACAACCCGATCAACCAGGGCGTCGCCAAGGCGATGCTGGCCAAGCTCGGGCTGCGAATTCAACTGGCCAGCGATGGTGCCCAGGCCGTCGACCGGGTGCGCAAGACGCAGTTCGACCTGGTGCTGATGGACTGCCAGATGCCGGTGATGGATGGTTACGAGGCCACCCGGGCCATCAGGAGCCTGCCGGACGGCCGCGGCGCGAAGCTGCCGATCATCGCCTTGACCGCCAACGCCATGCAGGGCGACGAACGGCTCTGCATGGACGCGGGAATGAACGGCTTCCTCGCCAAGCCGTACACGCTGGCCGCGCTGCACGCCGAGTTGGCCGGCTGGCTCGCCGCAGCGCCCGCGGTCCCGGCAGCCCGGTCTGCAATGGCCGAGCCGCCGCCGGAGAAGGCCTGCGCCGGCGAGTCATCGGTCATCAACAGGGCGACCATCGACAGGCTGCGCGAACTCGACGAGCCCGGCTGCACGGAACTCGTCACGCACTTGGTGACTTCGTTCCTGCAGTCGGCCGACGCGAATTTCGCGCGCGTGAGCGACGCAGCGGGCCAGGGCCATGCCAAGGCCTTGGCACAAGCGGCGCATTCGCTGAAGTCCAGCGCCGCGAATCTGGGCGCCGACGCGCTGGCCGGCTGTTACCGCGATCTCGAGAAGTGCGGCCGCGATGGCCGTCTGGGCGACGCGCGCGAACTGATCGAGCCGACACGGCGCGAACAGCAGCGCGCCCTGCAGCAGCTGCGCGAACTGTTGCTGGAGGTGGCGTGACGGACGGGCGCCCCACCATCCTGGTCGTCGACGACGATGCCGATGCGCGGCTCGTGATGCGTGCGGCCCTGCGCAAGGCCGGCTTCGAGGTCAGCCTGGCCGAGGGTGGCGTGGACGCGTTGCAGCAGTTCCGCGCCGCGCCCTGCGACCTGGTCATGCTCGACGTCGACATGCCCGACCTCAGCGGGCACGAAGTTTGCGCCCTGCTGCGCGCCGAAGCCGGCCCCTTGCTGCCGATCATCATGGTGACCGGCATGGACGACGTGGAATCGGTCGAGACCGCCTACCTGCACGGCGCCACCGACTTCATCGCCAAGCCGGTCAACTGGGCCTTGATCGGCCATCGGGTGCGCTACCTGCGCCGCGGCCACCAGGCCATGCTCGACCTGCGCGCCGCCGAGGCGCGCAATGCGGCGATCCTGAAAGCCATCCCGGACGTGTTGTTCGAGCTCGATATCGACGGGCGCTACATCAGCTACCAGGCGCCAGGCGCGGGCCAGCGGGCCGCG
>JBAQUQ010000027.1:0-19383 GCA_049297615.1 Burkholderiaceae bacterium | reverse complement strand
GGCCGTGGAAGCTGCGGCGCAGGCCCTGATGCGCGGCCAGCCGGCGGCCCTGCTGCTCGGCGGCATCGCGGCGCGCGAAGGCGCGCTTGAATGGGCCGGGCGAATCTCCGCCAAAACGGGCTGCAGCCTGCTTCTGGAAAACAATGTTTCGAGGCTGCAGCGGGGTGCCGGCCGGGTGCGGGCCCAGCGCATTCCGTATGTGGTCGACGCGGCCCTGGCCAAGTTGCAGGGCCTGCGCGATCTCGTCCTGGTCGGCTCCAAAGTGCCGGTGGCTTTTTTTGCCTACCCGGGCAAGCCGAGCGTATTGATCCCGCCCGCCTGTGCCGTGACAGCGCTGGCCGCGGTGCAAGAAGACATCGTCGGTGCGCTCGAGGCCCTGGCCGATCGATTGGGCGCGCGCAAGCTCGCGCCGTCGAACGTGGCGGCGCTCGAACGCCCCGGCTTGCAGGGCCTGCCGAGCGGCCGCATCACGCCCGAGGGCATCGCCGCCGTGCTCGGCGCCCTGCTCCCCGAGAACGCCATCGTCGTCGACGAATCCGTTTCAGTGGGCCGCAACTTCGGCCCGGCCACGGCGAATGCGCCGCCGCACGATTGGCTCAACATCATGGGCGGCTCGATCGGCTTCGCCCTGCCCGCAGCCGCCGGCGCGGCGATCGCCGCGCCCGGTCGGCCGGTGATCGTGCTCGAGGGCGACGGCAGCGCGATGTACACCCTGCAGGCGCTCTGGACCTGTGCCCGCGAAGGGTTGAATGTCAAGACCTTGATCCTGGCGAATCGCTCGTATCAAATTCTGCGCGGCGAATTCGCCGGCGTCGGCGCCGGCACACCGGGGCAGCGCGCTGCCGACATGCTCGACATCGACCGCCCGGCGCTGGATTGGGTGGCGCTGGCCAAGGGCCATGGCGTGCAGGCCGTGCGCGTCGACGATCTCGATGCACTCGCCTCGGCGTTTCGCCGCGCGCTGGCGATGTCGGGACCCTGCTTGATCGAGTTGGTGATCTGATCTTCAGGACGGCGAACGTCACTCGCGCGCGGCGTCGCCGGCCGGCAGCACGTCGCGAAAACGCTGCTTCCATGCCGGTGTCGGGGCCACGCAACCGGCGGCAGGAACAAAGGGCGAGGTTTCGATGCGCTGCCAACGATCGATGTAGCGCGGGCAATTCGGAAACACGCGCTCGACGCCGATGCGCACGACGAGTTGGGCACCTTCGAAACTCGCAAGCAGGGCGTCGTCCGAGTCGACGCTCGCGCGGCCTTGCACGCGCAACCGCGACGCTTGCTCGAAGTCGATGAACAACAGGGCCACGGCGCTGTGGCACCGCAGGTTGCCCAGCGTCAGGAACATGCCATTGCCGTCGTAATGCGGCCAGGCGAGCGTGTGTTCGTCGATCACGCGCACAAAGCCCGGCCGGCCACCTTTGTAAGACACATCGGGCTGGCCGCGCGGCCCGACGCTGGCGACGAAGCACATCGACTGCCGCGAGACGAATTCGCGGTCGGCATCGGTCAACGATTCACGCACGAGGACCTGCTCGATGCGATCGGCCAGGCGCCGCGAATCGAAGCGGTCCTGCCAGTGGCGCGAGCCTTCGTGGTAGAGGGTCGGCTCAGGCGAGGTCTTCATGCAGGCACAGGATATTGCCTTCCGGGTCGTCGAACCACGCCGCTTTCTCGGAGCCGAGCACGCAGACATGCTCGACCGTCTTCAGTCCGGGCAAGTCGTAGTCGGCGAAACGCACGCCGCGCTGCTGCAGCTCGCGCACCGCGGCATTGATGTCTGCGACGCGAAAGCTCAGCGCCGTGTGCTCGGCCTTGGTGCCTTCGGGTTTGGGAAACAGCGCGACCTCGGTGCCGGCGCAGCGGTAGACGAACTTGCCGTCGGGTTTGGCACCGAGCGGCTCGAGTCCCAGGCAATCCTCGTAGAAGCGGCGCGCGCGCGCCATGTCCTTCACCGGCAGCATGCAGGTGACCTCGGTACCGGCCAGGCCGCTCACTTCGCCGCCCCTGCGACGATCCAGTTCTCGACCGGCGGCTTGCCGCTGCGCAGCATGGTCGCGGTGGCGTCGAGCTTGTCGCCGCGCACGACGCCCTTCCAGTGCAGCTTGCCGTACTTGGGGCTCTCGGTCTCGGCTTCGAAGCGCACTTCGTCGCCCTGTACGCTCATCGTGTACGGAGCGTCCGAGTAGCCGAAGCGATCGCAAGCGCTCGAGCGGAAGCGCCCGCCCTGGAAAGTCAAAGTGTCGGCGTCGCCCGAGGTCTTGCCGCGCTCGAGAAAGACGCCCTTGAAACGGCGGCCCTCGAGCGATGCAGAGTCGGCGAACGCCGGGATGGATGCCGCACCGAGCGCTGCAAGGAGCGTGGCGCGGCGCGACAGCAAGGACAGAGGCTTCATGGCTGGCTCCGGTTGATGGGTGCCCCAGCGTAGCCGCGAGTCGCGCCAGCTGCGATACGCAAGATTGCTTACGCGCACCGCGACCGCCGCGCCCAGCTTCCAAGCGGCCAGCGCAAGCTTCAGCGCCGGCGCGCTGCTTTCGCTGGAGCCGCCGCCGAGGCCTTGCGACGCGTGCCGGCGCGCGCCGGCCCGGGCACGGGCAAGTCCGCCAACAGCCGCGTCGCGGCAAGACTGAAGCGCCTGGGGTCACCGTAGGAGCGCGCGAGCATCATCGCCCCCTCGAGTGCGCCCAGCAGCATGCCGGCCACTTCGCGCGGCGCCCCTGCGTAGCGCAGCGTCCCGGCGGCCCGGCCACGCTCGAGCACGGACGCGAGCCAGCGCTCGTTGACATCGAAGTAGTGTTGAAGCACCTGCTGCATCGCCTCGGGCAGAGTGGCGTGCTCGGCCGCCAGCATGCCGCACAGGCACATCCGCCGGTCGACGAGAACCTCGGCGTACAGGCCTGCGTAGCGGCGCAGTTTGTCGAACTCGTCCGCAACCTGGCTGTCGATGACGTCGAGCGCGTCGACGAAGTCGCTTTCGTAGCGCTCGATCAGGCGCCGGCCGAGCTCGGCCTTGCTCGGGAAGTGGTAGTGCAGGCTGGCCTTGCTCAACTGCAGTTCGGCGGCGATGTCGGCATAGCTGAAGCCATTGAAGCCGCGCGTCTGCACCAGGCGCGCCGCGATGTCGAGGATGCGCTGCGACGTGTCCTTTTCGGCGAGGGCGGCCTGCATGCCCTGCACTCTAGCGTACTTACTTACTGGTTGACAAGTTGTCTACCAGTAAGTAAGCTGGCGCCCTGACCGCAAGGCCTTGCCGAATGACCCGACCGATGACGCCCGGCGCCCTGGCACACCCCGAACTGCTTCGCGGCAGCGACTTGTCTGCCGCGCTCGACTTCGTCAGCGACCTGACGGACACGATCGACGACGCCGATGCGTTCGCTCGCTGCGGCGTGCAGCAATTGCCCCGGCTCGCAGCGTCCGAATTGACGACCCTGTCGGTGTGCGATCTGCGCGGCGGCCGGCGCCACGTCATCGGTTTTCCCTCGGGCGCGATCGGCGCCGGGGCTCGCGCCAGCTTCGACAGGCATTTCAATACGCATCCGCTGGTGCGCTACCACGGGCTCGAAGGCGGGTGCAATGTGCGCCGCATCAGCGACTCGGTTCCCTTCGCCGCATTCCGCGAGACGGCGCTGTACCACGAGTACTACCGCAGTGTAGGCATCGACCACGCCGTGGCCCTGCCGGTGCATGTGGGTGACGGCTGGCTCGTCAGCTTCGTGCTGAACCGGCGCGGCAGCGACTTCTGCGAGCGCGAGGTCGCCCTGCTCGATCAGGTGCGCCGCGCGGTCGCCGGCCTGTTCCGCCGCACCGGGCTGCTCGAGCGAACGCGCAACGCGTGGCGCCTCGATCATGGCGCGAGCGCGGCGTCGAAATCGGCGCCGCCGTCGCTCACCGGGCGCGAGCACGAAGTGATGCGCTGGGTCGCGGCGGGCAAGACCGACCGCGACATCGCCGACATCCTCGCCATCAGCCCTCGCACCGTGCACAAGCACCTGCAGAATGTTTACGCCAGGCTCGGCGTCGAAACGCGTACCGCCGCCGTGATGCGCGCGCTGCCGCCGGGCTTTGCGCCGCGCACGCCGCAAGCGCCGCAGCACGACTCTGATTTCTAATGGCGCGGCGCAGCGCCGCTTTCCCGCTCGATGGCCTCGATGTCGACCAGTGCCTGGCCTTCGTCGAAGAAGGCCAGGCTGTAGATCTCGCGGATGCGCCCGCTTGGGTCGATCAGGTAAAGCCGCGCCGGATGGTCGACGTCGCCGCTGGCAAGCCGCTTCGTCCACTCGTCGTAGTCGGCCAAGACGGGTTGCAGGCGCTCGGGCTCGTCGCGCAGGAAATGCCAGCCGGGACGCGCATGAAAGCGCCGTGCGTAGCGTTCCAGCACCTCGGCGCTGTCGCGCTGCGGATCGACCGTCACCGACAACAAGGCGATCCGTGCCGGGAACAGGCCCGCTTTCGCGAGCCGTGCCTGCAGCAGCCCCATCCGGTACGAAAGCATCGGGCAAGCGCTGGAGCAGTGCGTGAAGATGAAAGCGAGCAGCACGGTGCGGCCCCGCAGTTGGGCGAGCCGGACCTGCTGGGCGCGGGTGTTCGTCAATGTGAAGTCGGGGGCCTGCCGAATCGCCGCAAGATGCGGCTCGCTTGCCAGCGCGGCAGGCGGCGCTGACGGCGCCGGATCACGGTGCGCCACGGCAAGCGGCGCGGCCAGCACGAGCCCGGCGGTGAGCGCTCGCAGCATCGTCAGGGCCGCACAGCGCACGGCTTGCCTCAATTGAGCAGCATGTCGTGCGGCCGTGCGGGCCCGTTGGGCGCTTTGGCGAAGTCGATGTAGAAGTGCGGGTCCTGCTTCATCTTCCCGTCCGGCCCGATATGCATCAGGCGCAGCGCATATCGCGGCGAGTAGTCGATGCTGCTGATGGCCGAATTCGTCACGTAGAGGCGTTTGCCGTCCGCGGTGACGTGCATCATGTTCGCCTGCACGATGCCTTGCACCGTGTCGTGCAGGCGGATCCTGTCGGGGTTCCCGATGTCCCATGCCTGCACTTCGCTGCCGCCGATGCAGCTCACGTACAGGTAACGATCGTCCGGCGATTGCCGCAAGTCGCCCGGCGCACAGCCCGGCGACAGATCGGCCGCCTTCTTGTAGCTGAACTGGCCGTTGGGCTGGCGCCTGAACATCCAGATCGAGTTGCCGGCGTTGCTGATGTTGTAGCCGTAGCTCGCGTTGGGCTTCAGTGCCCAGCGCGCTGCGAGCGGAATCGGATCGCCCTTGAGCTCCTGCACGATCTTGCGCGCCTTGAGGTCCCACACCAGCATCGTGTTCGAGAAGGTCTTCGGATCCCACTTGTCCAAAGGACTCATGAAGGTCTTCTGCGGCACCCAGCTCGACGTGATCATGCGGTTGAATTCGGGCTTGATGACCGTCTCGTAGGGATAGTTCGGCGTCTTATGGCTGGCGACGAATTCGCCGTCATTGGTGAATTCGGCGATGCCGCCGGATCCGCTCCCGTCGCGCCCGGAGGCCATGCTGATCAGCATGCGGCCGGGAATCGCGTACGGCGTATGCGGCCCCGTCAGGCCTGTCGTTTGCGCCACGTTGTCGATCGTGCGGATCAACTTCGGGTTCATCGGGTCGGTCCTCACGTCGAAGATGAAGAAGCGGCTGGTGTTCAGCGCAGCTGCCCAGATCTTGCTGCGATCGTCGGTGTAGCCCATATGGTGCGCTTCGTTGCCCACCGAGCCGACTTCGATTTTGCGCAAGATCTGGCCGTAGCTGGGCGACGCGAGATTCGCGTCAATGACCGAGAGGTAGTCGCTGCCCTGGCCGACGGGCAGGGTCCACAGGTACATCACTTTCTCCGGGTCTTTCAGGCCCTTGATGTACGGCGACAGGCAGGTCTCCGCGAACACGGTCCCCGCGATACAGGCGCCTGCCAAGAGCCAAGCCAGGGGGGTCAATCGAGTCATGATCGTCATGATGGGTCCTTCACGGCAGCAGGAACTGGCGAGCCAAGGTCATCATCACCCGAGACGCGGCCGTCGAACCATACGCACAATTGCGTAGACTGAACGCTCGAGCGGAAAAAGGCGAAACGATGGAAACTACAGCGCCGTCAGGCGTTTCGCCTCAGGAGGAATCATGAAGACCTTGTCGAGCGTTGCACTATCGCTGTCACTTTCGCTGTCGATGCTCGGCGCGGTAGCCGCACAGGAGCGCGTCGCGCGCGTGGGCTACCTGAGCTGGCAGGACGCGGGTGGCTACGAGGAGTCGACCTCGAGCGCCTTCGCCGACGGGCTGCGTGCCGAAGGCTTCGTCGAGGGCCGCAACCTGCAATTGCTGCGGCGCTCGGCGTCGAACGACGCCGACAAATTCAAGCCGCTCGCGCGTGAGCTCGCGGCGTCCAAGGTCGACGTGTTCTTCGCCCCGGCAACGCCGATGGCGAGTGCCGCCTGGTTCGCGGCGAAAGACACGCCGATCGTCATCGCCACCATCCTCGACCCGATCGAGCTCAAGTTCGTCCAGTCGCTGGGGCGGCCGGGAACGCGCGTCACCGGTGTGACGACGATGAACGACGAGCTGACCCTCAAGCGCCTGCAGTTGCTGGCCGAGATGGTGCCGGGCTTGAAGCGCGTCGGCGTCGTCGTCGACACAGCCATGGTCAACGCCTGCCAGCAGGAGATCGAGCACCTCGAGAAAGCGGCGAAGACGCTCGGCTTGGCCCTGGTGATGGTTCACGTCGACCAGGCCGCGGGCCTCGACGCGGCATTCGTCAAGCTGACCCAGGCGAAGGTCCAGGCGGTGGTGAGTACGCTGCTGTCCACCCGCAACAATCTGAACGAGGAATACGCGGCGGCGGCGCTCAAGTACCGGCTGCCGTCGATGTTCGAACTCGAGTTCGCGGCGCAGCAGGGCGGGCTGATGAGCTATGGCCCCGACTTCCCCGCCATCTTCCGCCGCGCCGGCCAGTACACCGGGCGCATCCTCAAGGGCGGCCGCCCGGCCGAAATGGCGATCGAGCAGCCGCGCGAGTTCCACCTCGTGATCAACTTGAAGACAGCACGCGCGCTGGGCATCAATGTCCCGTACGCGATCCGGCTGCGCGCGGACAAGGTGATCGAATGACATGCGGCGCAAGCTTCCGGCACGCCGGATAGGCGCCAGCACGGTCCGCTGGCCGCTCCGCTCGGCTCGGTGTCGATCTAGTGCCAGGGGAGCCGAATGATGGATCGGCGCGTGTGCATCGGCGTGCTGACCGGCAGCCTGGTCGCGGCATGGGGCTCGGCCGCCGGCCAGACCGCGCAACGCGTCTACCGCGTGGGCATCCTGCGGCGCTCCGTCCGGCCGGCCTCCGCCCAAGACATTCAACTCACCGGTCTGCCCACGGCACTGCGTGAACTGGGGTACAGCGAAGGTCGCAACCTGGTCATCGAGCATCGCTTTGCGCAAGGCCAGCTGGATCGCCTGCCGGCGCTGGCGCGAGAACTGGTGCAGGCGCGAATGGATGTGATCGTCGCCGTCTCCGCGCCGGCGATTCGCGCTGTACGCGAAGCTTCGGCGATGACACCGATCGTCATGTTCGGCAACTTCGATCCTGTCGCGCTCGGATTCATACCGAGCCTCGCGCGGCCCGGCGGCAACGTCACTGGAATCCTGATCGCGCCGGATGGCACTCTCGCCGGCAAGCGGCTGGAGCTGCTCACGCTGATGGTGCCGAAAACCAAGCGCGTCGCCTACCTGATGATGCCACCCGACGATGCCTCGATTCGCCTGCAATTGGAGGAAACGCGCAAGGCAGCAACATTGCTCGGCGTCGAACTGGCCGAAGTCGAGGTTCGCGACTTCGACTACGCGCGCGCCTTCGAGACACTCGCCGCGCGGCGCCCGGGCGCACTCCTGGTGGCTGGCGATACCAACTTCACGCGGGATCGGCGCCTGATCGTCGAACTCGCAGCCCAGCACCGGCTGCCCGCCATGTACGAGTGGCGCGAACATGTCACCGACGGTGGACTGATGGCCTACAGCACGAGCCTGCCGATGCTGTACCAGCGCCTCGCGGCGCAAGTCGATCGCATCCTGAAGGGCACCAAGCCTGGCGATCTGCCCGTCGAGCAGCCCATGCGCTTCAGTCTCGTGATCAACAAGACGACAGCCAAAGCGCTGCGCCTGACGGTTCCGCAGTCGCTGCTGCTGCGTGCGGACGAAGTGATCGAATGAAGCCGGCCAAAGATCGGGCTAGCGAAACGCCGCGCTTTCCGCACCCAGGCATTCCTCCAGAACGTCGAGCGCCCAGCCCATCTGCTCGTCGGTCACGATCAAGGGCGGCGTCCAGGTCAACACATTGCCCATCGTCGTCTTGAACGACAGGCCGCGCGACAGGGCCGCGTAGAGCACACGCTCGGCGGCCTGCGGCGCGGCAGCCTTGCTGTCTCGGTCGCGCACGAGTTCGATACCGATCAGCAGGCCACGGCCGCGCACGTCGCCGATCAACGAATGCCGGCTCTTCATCTCGTGCAGGCGCTCGAGCGCATGGGCGCCGACGCGGCGGGCGTTCGAGGCGAGTTGCTCGCGCTCGATCACTTCGAGCGTCGCCAAGGCCGCGGCGGCAGTGACTGGATTTTTCTCATGCGTGTAGTGGCCCAAGGCGTAGGCGCCGGCCACGTCGAGCTCGGCGCGCGCGATGCACGCCGCGATCGGCAAGACGCCCCCACCCAGAGCCTTGCCCAGCACCACGATGTCGGGCGCCGCGCCATCGTGCTCGGCAGCGAAAAAGCGCCCCGTCTTGCCCAGGCCGGTGGGGATTTCATCGAAGATCAGCAGGGCGCCGTGCTCGTTGCAGGCCTGGCGCACCGCCTGCCAATAACCCGGCGGCGGAATGAAGGGCACGGCGCGCGCCGGTTCGGCGATCACCGCGGCGACGTCGCCTTCGCGCTCCAACACATAGCGCACCATCGCCGCACAGCTCAGTTTGCACAACTCCAGATTCGGCTGGCCCTGGGCGTCGACTGGGTAGCCATAGGGGCAGCGATAGCAGCCGAAGGGCGCCACATGTTCCGTTCCCGGCAACAAGGGGCCGACGCCGCGTGAGCTTCGAAACAGGGCTTCGCCGCTTATGCTCGACGCGCCGAAGCCTGCGCCGTGGAACGAATCCCAGAAGCTGAGCGTCTTGAAGCGGCCGGTGGCTTGCCGCGCGAGTTTGATCGCTACCTCGACAGCGTCCGATCCGCCCGTGGTGAACAGCACCTTGCCGGCACGCCCGGTCAGCGCCTGGAAGCGAGCCCCGAGCGCTTCGGCGAGTCGCACCGCGCGCTCAGCGGCGAAACGGCGCGGCGCAAAACTCAGTTCGTCGAGCTGCGCCTTGATCGCGGCGATGACGTGCGGGTGCGCATAACCGACGTGGTGCACGTTGTTGCCGTGGAAGTCCATGTAGCGGCGCCCCGCCATGTCTTCGATGAAGACGCCTTTGCACTTGCGAATCGCGTTCAGGCAGGGGGTGGACACCGACTGGTGCAGGAAGGCCGCACTGTCGCGCGCGAGCAGGGCGCGCGTCGCATCGTCCAGGTGTTCGCCCTGCCACTGCGCGCGCAGCGGCGAGCGGTTCACGTCGCCTTCGCTCTGCGCGGGGTCGTCGGCGGGATTCATAGTTGCAACACCGGCCAGCCGTGTTTCGCGCAATGCGCCGCGAGGCGCGGATCGGGGTTGACGGCGACTGCGCGATCGACCACCTCGAAAAGCGCCAGGTCGTTGATCGAGTCGCTGTAGAACAGCGAGTCGAACTCGTGCAAGGCGCGGTGCTGCGCTGCGAGCCATTCGTGCAAACGGGTCACCTTGCCTTCGCGCATGTTCAAGGTGCCGGCGATTCGGCCGGTGAAGCAGTCGGCGGCGCCGACTTCACATTCCGTGGCGATCAGGTTTTCGATGCCGATGAAGGACGCCGTCAATTCGCTCAGGAAGCGGTTCGTCGCCGTGCTCAGCACGAGCAGATCGCCGGCGTCGCGATGTTTCGCCACCAAGTCCAGCGCGGCCCTGCCGATGCGCGGCACGATGGCCGACTCGAAGTAGGCGCTGCGCAATCCGCTCCAGCCCTGGCGGGACCGGCCCGCCAATGACGACACATAGAACTCGCAGAACTCGCGCGCGCTCACCGTGCCGTTGCGATAGTCGCCCTGCATGCGCCGATTGCGGGGTTCGAACACTTCGCGCTGCAACACCCCTCGATCCATCAGGAACTCGACCCAGAGCACGTCGCTGTCGCCCTCCAGCAGAGTGTGGTCGAGGTCGAACAGGGTCAGGGCGCGGCGCACTCGGGTGTTTCCCGATCAGGGTCTGTCGAGCCTAGATGATCTCGAAGTAGCGCTTCAACTCCCAGTCAGTCACCGCGTCTTGCCACTGGCGATGCTCCCAGACACGCGTGGCAGCGAAGTGGTCGACGAAGGTGTCGCCGAGCCAGTCGCGCGCGATCTTCGATTCCTTGAAGTTGTGCGTGGTGCGCAGCAGGGATCGCGGTGCGCGCGGAATGTTTTCCGAGCCTTCATTGGTTCCCGTGATCGGCGGCGCGGTGAGTTTCAGACCTTTTTCGACGCCGTGCATACCGGCGGCGATGACGGCGGCCATCGCCAGATAGGGGTTCACGTCGGCTCCCGGGCAGCGCGTTTCCAGCCGCGTCGCCTTCGGGCTGCCGGCGATCACGCGAAAGCTCGCGGTCCGATTGTCCAGCCCCCAGGTCGGCTTCACCGGCGCCCAAAAACCATCGACGAGGCGTTTATAGCTGTTGATCGTGGGCCAGAACATGGGCGCGAATTCCATCAGGCACGCCACCTGGCCGGCGAGATAACTTTCGAACAATTTGCTCATCGAGCGCGTCGCCTTCGGATCGAAGAAAAGGTTGCTCTTGCCGTCGGACAGGCTTTGGTGGATGTGGCCCGAGCAGCCCGGGTACTGCTGGCTCCACTTCGCCATGAAGCTGGGCATGATGCCGAAGCGCTTGCCGATTTCCTTGGCGCCGGTCTTGAACAGGATGGCGCGGTCGGCGGCCTCCAAGGCCTTGCTGAAAGCGATGGCGACCTCATAAGTGCCCGGCCCGGTTTCGGTATGCAGGCCCTCGATGGGCACGCCAAACGCCACCATGTCGTCCATCAGTGCATTGAAGAAGTCCCTGTTGTCCGCCATGCGCAGCACCGAGTAGCCGAACATTCCCGGCGTCAAGTTCTGCGGCCCGACGCCCTTCTTGGCGGCCCAACTGTGCGGTGTCTCGAGGAAATTGAACCATTCGAATTCCATTCCCGCCATCACGTCGAAGCCGAGTGCTTCGCTGCGCTTCAAGACGCGCTTCAGGGTCTGGCGCGGGCACACTGGGAAGGGTGACCCGTCGGCATTGATGAATTCACCGAGGAAGAACGGAACCTGGTTGTCCCACGGCACCTTGCGGCCGGTATCGAGATCGAGTCGAGCCAGTGCGTCGGGGAAGCCATGCTGCCAACCTGTGACCTGGGTGTTGTCATAGGTCTGGTCGCCGCAGTCCCAACCGAACACCACATCGCAAAAACCGAATCCGCCCTTGGGGTAGGGCTCGGCGGCGCCGAGAAACTTGTCGCGATGCAGGTACTTGCCGCGCAAGATGCCGTCGATGTCGCTGCACGCGACCTTGACCTTGGTGGCGTTCGATCGGCGCACTTGCGCAAGGGCTGGATGTTCTTTCGAGTTCTTCGTGGCCATGCTGCGTCTCCTGAGGTTGTCACTGCGCAGGTGCGCCGTTCGGGATTCCCATCTCATGCAGCGTTTCGCTCACGGCGTTCACCGCCTCGCGCATCTGATTTGTGCCAATCGCGCCGATGCAGCCGACGCGAAAGGTCTCGAGCTGAGTCAGCTTGCCCGGATAGAGAATGAAGCCGCGCTGCTTCGCCGCCGCGTAGAAGCGCTTGAAATCGTAGGCCGGGTGCGCCGGCGCGTGGAAGGTGACGATGATCGGCGCCTGCACATCCGGCCGCAGGAACGGCTTGAAGCCGAGCAAGGCCATGCCCTCGAGCAGCGTCTTGCAATTGTCGGTGTAACGTGCCAGCCGCGCCGCTTGGCCGCCCTCTTCGATGAATTGCCGCACCGCCTCGGCCAGCGCCACCACGACATGGGTGGGCGGCGTGAAGCGCCATTGGCCGGTTCTTTCCATGTAGACGTATTGGTCGTGCAGGTCCATCGCCAGGCTTTGGCTGTTGCCGGCGCAGGCCTGGACGATCGCCTTGCGCAGGAACACGAAGCCCATGCCGGGAACGCCCTCCAAACATTTGCCGCTGGCCGCTACCAGGGCGTCGAAGCGGATCGCGCGCGCGTCGATCGGCAAAGCGCCGAAGCTCGACATCGCGTCGACGATCAGCCCCTTGCCGCGCCGCTCGCACACACCCGCCACCTCGGCCAAGGGGTTCTCCACGCCGGTGCCGGTTTCGCAGTGGATCAGCACGACGTGGGTGACCGAAGGCTCGCGCTGCAACTCGGCGTCGAGCGACTCGGCGCTGACGCACTGGTCTTCGGCAAAGGGCAGGACGCTCACGCGCCGGCCCATCATCTGCGTGAGTTTGGCGGCGCGTTTGCAGTAGGCGCCGTTGTCGAGAACGAGCACATGGCCGGTCCTGGGCACCACGCTGGCCACCGATGCCTCGACGCTGAAGGTTCCGCTGCCTTGCAGCGGAACCAGGACATGGCTGTCATGGCCGTGCACCACGCCCAGCAATTGCGAACGCAGCGTCGCGGTGACGGCGTTGAATTCGGCGTCCCACGAGCCCCAGTCGCGCAGCATGGCCAGCTTGGTGCGCAGCGTCGTCGTCAGCGGGCCCGGGGTGAGGAGGATACGGTCGCGGTCCATCAAAGCCCTCACTGTTGTTTCCAAGCCTGGGTGCGGCGCTCGATCGCCCACGACGCTCCGGCGAACAGCGCCACCGCGACGGCATTCGCCGTGGCGATCAACACGGCACAGGCCGCTGCGGCGCCGATTTCGCCGGCTTCGTCGAGATTCAGGATCGCGATCGCCGCGACCTTGGTTTCGGGAGAATAGAGGAAGACGACGGCCGAAATCGTCGTCATCGCATTGATGAAGAAATAGCGCGCGATATCCACCAGGGCCGGCGAGCAGATGGGCACGGTGACGCGCCAGAAGGTCTTGTAGAACGGCACCTTCAAAGAAGCCGATACCGCCTCGAACTCGGCGTCCAGGCTCTTCAGCGCCGTCACGGCGGTCAAATGGCCCGTGGTGTAGAAATGAACGATGGTGCACACCGTCAGCAGGGTCAGCGTGTGGTACAGGCCGCCCAATGGATTGCTCGGCGCGTTGAAAAAGAAGATATAGCCCAGACCCAGCACCAGGCCCGGCACGGCCATCGGCAGCATCGCGAGCAGGCGCAAGCTGCTGCGAATCGGCTTCAAGCCCTGCGTCTTCTCCAGCAGGTAAGCGCCGACAAAGACGAGCATCGTGCCGAACACGGCAGTCCCGGCGGCCATCTTCAAGCTGTTGACGAAGGCGACGCCGACATCGGCGTCGAACAAACCCATCCGGTAGTGGCGCAGGCTCGGCGCCAGGTTGTAGGGCCAGAAGCTCGCGAATGAGGCGAACACCGCCATGCCCAGCATCGCCAGAATCAGCGCGCACAGCGTCCAGCAATAGAACATCATCAGGGCATCGAACAAGGGCGCGGGTCGGGGCCGATACGGCACGGCGCGCACCGTCAGCATCGCGGTTTGTTTGCGGCTGACCCAATGGTCCACGGCAAAGGTCAGCACGGCGGGTGCGAGCAGGAGCAGTGCGACGACCGCGCCGCGTTGAAAATCCTGCTGGCCGATCACGAGTTTGAAGACGTCGGTGGCGAGCACGTTGAAGTTGCCGCCGATGACCTTGGGAATACCGAAGTCGGTGATAACGAGCGTGAAGGTCACCAGGGCCGCCGAGATCAGGCCGTATTTGGCACCCGGCAAAGTGATCGTGAAGAACTTGCGCGGGCCGGACGTCCCCATCGAATCAGCGGCTTCGTACAGGCGTGCATCGGCGGCGGCCAAGGCGGTCACGAGGATCATCAGCGCATGCGGGAAGGTCGAAAAGATTTCGGCCAGTACGATGCCCGGCGCGCCATAGATCTGCTCGATGCCCAGTTGCGTCAGCCAGGCTTTCAGCACACCCTGGTTGCCGAACCAATAAATGAGCGAGATCGCCGACAGCAGCGACGGCGCGAGCAGCGGCACGAGCGTGATGGCTCGCGCCAGGTTTCGAAACCGCATGCAGCTGCGCGTCAGCGCGTAGGCGAAGCCGAAGGCGGCAGGGATGGTGACGAGAGTCACCAGGCACGACACCCACACGCTGTTCCACAAGGAATCGAGCAGGGCCGGCGTCTTGGCGTAGGCGATGAAGTTGGCCAGACCGACAAAGCGGCCCTGCGCGTCTTCAATGGCTTTCTGCAGGATCGCCAGCAGCGGCGCGGCGAGGAAGGCGAGCAGGGCCAGCACGGCGCTCGCCAGCCCTGCGTGGGCGAAACGCTCCGTCCAGTGCACGCGCTGGCGCACCGCTGCGCGGCGCAGCGCCGGCCTTGCCAGGCTCGCTGTCAAGAATACACCCTCATGCGTTCGGGCATCAGGCGCAGCATCAGCCGGCTGCCAACCTGCAGCCCCGCCTCGGCCAGGTAATTGAGCGACAAGTAGACGGTGAGTTTGTGGCTCCCCAGGCGCTGCGCATGCACGCGCACCAAGCAATACGGGCCCATGAATTCGATGGCGTCGATCTCGGCTTCGAAGACGTTCGGGTCGCCCTGGCGAATCGGCCGCGCGAGCACGTCTTCGGGCCGCAGGTAGACGCGCAACTCGCCTGCGGCCGGATGGCCGACTTGCTGCTGGCGCACAACGTCCTGCAGCGACTCATGCTCGCATTGAAACACTTGCTCTCCGACGCGCAGGCCGCCGCCCTCGAGAGTGGCCGGCAGCGCATTGATGCGACCGACGAAATCGGCGACGAACAGCGTCGCCGGGTCGCGATACACCTGCAGGGCCGTGCCGACCTGCTCGATGCCGCCCTGGTTCATCACGACGATGCGATCCGCCACCGCGAAGGCTTCTTCCTGGTCGTGCGTGACCATCACCGTGGTGACGCCGAGCTTGCGTTGCAGGCCGCGAATCTCGCCGCGCAATTTGACGCGCACGATGGCGTCCAGCGCCGACAGCGGCTCGTCCAGCAGCAACAGCCCCGGGGACATCGCCAATGCCCGCGCCAGTGCGATGCGTTGCTGCTGGCCGCCCGACAACTGCGCCGGGAACTTCGCCTCGGACCCCGGCAGGCCGACCAGGGCGAGCAATTCCGTCACCCGCGCCTTGACCTGGGCCCTGCCGACCTTGCGGTTCACCAGCCCATACGCCACGTTGTCGGCGATGCTGAGATTGGGGAACAGCGCATACGACTGGAACACGATACCGTAGTCGCGCTCGGCCGCAGGCAGGGTCGAGATGTCGCGCCCGGCCAGTTCGATGCGCCCGGCGCTTTGCACTTCGAGCCCGGCGATGATGCGCAGCAAGGTCGTCTTGCCGCAGCCCGACGGCCCGAGAAAGCAGACGAACTCGCCCTGGCTGATCTCCAGGGCGACATCTTTCAGCGCAGTGAAGCTGCCGAAATCCTTGGCGATTCCGGTCAGGCGCAGGTACGGATTGATCACACCTGGGGTGCGCTCGCCACGCCTTACTTCTTCGGCTCGCTCTTGGCGTTGTAGCGCTTGGTCCACTCGGCGAGGATGCGCTCGCGATTGTCCGCTGCCCAGGCGAAGTCCATCTTCACCAGGCGCGCTTCATAGTCCTTGGGCACATTGGCCAGGGGCGCGGCGACGCCGGGTTGGGCGGTGATCGCGAAGTTCTTGCCGTACAGCAACATCGCATCCTTGCTCGACGCCCAGTCGGCGAGCTTCTGCGCCGCGGCCAGGTTCTTCGTCCCCTTGTGGATCGCAAACGCTTCGAGGTCCCAACCCAGGCCTTCTTTGGGAAACACCAGGTCGATCGGCGCGCCTTTGGCCTTGTTCGTGTTGGCGCGGTATTCGAACGAGATGCCCAGAACGAATTCGCCCGCCGAGGCCATATTGCAAGGCTTGGAGCCCGAATGCGTGTATTGCGCGATGTTCTCGTGCAGCGCGTCCATGTACTTCCAGCCGTCGCCCTTGCCGTCTTTGTCGCCCCATAGCGTGAGCCAGGCCGTCACGTCGAAATAGCCGGTTCCCGAACTCGCAGGATTGGGCATCACGATCTGGCCCTTGTAGGCGGGCTTGGTCAGCTCTTTCCAGGTCTCGGGTTTGGGAATGCCGCGCTTTTGCGCCTCGACGGTGTTGAAGCACACCGTGGCGCCCCACACATCCATGCCGAACCAGGCCGGCGGGTTCTTGCTGTCGACGTACTTGCTCATCAGTGCGTCGGCGTTGAGCGGCCGGTAGGGGTGCAACATGGCGTTCTTGTCGAGCAGGGCCAGGCTCGACGCAGCGACGCCCATCACCACGTCGGCCTGCGGATTGGACTTCTCGGCGAGCAGCTTCGCGGTGATGACACCGGTGGAGTCGCGCACCCACTTCAACTCGATGTTGGGCTCGCTCTTGTTGAAGCCTTCCTGATAGGCCTTGAGCTGATCTGTCTCCAGGGCGGTGTAGACGAGCAGGGTCGTTTTCTGCGCGAACGCCGTGCCGGCGAGAGCGCCAGCGGCAAAGCCGATGAGCGTGGCGAGGATGCGCGAGATTCGCATGAAGGTCTCCTGATGGGTTGATCGAGATGGCCGATAGTGGCAGATTAAGAGAGCAATCATGACGCGCCAAGGATGACAACCCGATGTCGAGGCAAAATCGCTGCGATGCAAACGCGACTGCGGGCCTGCCCGACTCCGGCTCGGGTTAAACCCTATGCGCTGTTTCCCGGCGCCGCCTCATGGCCCTGACCTGGCCGGTCGTGCTGGCGGTGTTGTTCGGCGCCGTACTGCACGCCCTGTGGAACACTCTCGTCAAGTCCAGCGGCGACAAGGAAGTCGACACCGCCCTGCTGCACTTCCTCGGCGCCATTGTGGCGCTGCCGCTGTTGTTTTTCGGCCTGCCGCCCGTCGTGGCCCTGCCCTACATCGCGGCGTCGATCGTGATCCACGTCGCCTATTACATCACCCTGGCCGGCGCCTACAAACACGGTGACCTGGGCCTGACCTACCCCATCATGCGCGGCAGCGCGCCCCTGCTTGTGGCGCTGGGCAGTTCGGCGGTGCTGGGCGAGAGCCTGTCGCCGCTGGCCTGGGCCGGCGTGCTGGGAGTGACGCTGGGCGTGGCCATGGTCGGCTTGGCTCGCCATGTGCCACAGGCCCATGGCCTTCGCCAGGCGGCGGACAGTCCGCAGGGACTGTCCGCGTCCGGGTTCAGTCCCGGAGAGGCCCTGCACCACCGGCGCGCGCTCGCATTCGCGCTGGCCAATGCCTGCGTCATCGCGACCTACACCTTTGTCGACGGCAGCGGCGTTCGCGCCACGGTGGCCGCCGGCGACACGGCGCTCAGCTATGTGATTCTGTTGTTCGTGCTCGACGGCATCCCCTATCCCGCGCTCGTGATGCTCAAGCGCGACGCTGCCGGGCGCCGCGCCATCGTCGCCTACGCGCGGCACCGCTGGCCCTTGGCGGTGCTGGGCGGCGCAGCGTCGATCGGCTCCTACGCCATCGCCCTGTGGGCGATGACACGCGCACCGGTGGCGGCAGTGTCGGCGCTGCGCGAGACCTCGGTGCTGTTCGCCACCGTCTTGGGCGTGTGGCTGCTGAACGAGCGCTTCGGTGTGCAGCGTGCGACGGGCACCGTCGTGATCGTGGCTGGCGTGGTGGCACTGCGGTTTGGGTGAGAATTCGCACCGCCATGATCGAATCAAACACAAGCGTTCGGATCAACGTCAACGGCATACCCTACCGCTGGCCGCTGCGCCCGGTCGTCGTGGTATGCATCGACGGCGGTGACCCGGCCTATCTGGAGCAGTTCCTGGCCGACGGGGCGGTGCCCAACATCGCCGCCTTCATGCGCGATGGCTTCGCTGCGGTGGCGCAAGGCACGATGCCTTCGTTCACCTGCCCGAACAATATGTCGATCATCACCGGCACGCCCTCGTCCAGGCACGGCATTTCGGGCAACTACTACCTCGACACCGCGACCGGCGAACCGGTCGTGATGACCGGCCCGGAACTGCTGCGCGGCGACACCATCCTCGCCAAGTTCGCCGATGCGGGTGCGCGCGTCGTTTCCATCACGGCCAAGGACAAGCTGCGCAAACAGCTCGGCAAGGGCCTGGACGTACGCCAAGGCCATGTGTCGTTTTCTTCCGAGTTCGCCGCTCGCTGCACGCTGGCGGAGAACGGCATCGAGAACGTTCTCGGGTTCGTCGGCATGGCCCAACCCGACATGTATTCGATGGAGCTGTCGCTGCTCGTGCTGGAGGCCGGCATCAGGCTGCTCGAACAACGCCGCCCGGATCTGCTGTACCTTTCCCTCACCGACTGGGTGCAGCACAAATACGCGCCGCATGAATCGGAAGCGCGGCGTTTTTACGCCCAGCTCGATTCGTGTTTTGGCCGGCTCGCCGCCCTGGACGCCACCGTCGGCCTGATCGCCGACCACGGCATGAACGACAAGAGCAATGCGCGCGGCGAGCCCAATGTGATCTGGCTGCAGGACCTTCTCGACGCGAAATTCGGCCCAGGCGACACCAAGGTCATTTGCCCGATCACCGACGCCTTCGTCGCGCATCACGGCGCGCTCGGCGGTTTCGTTCGCGTCTGGTGCCGCGGCAAGGCGACGCCGCAGCAGATCATCGACACGATTGCCGGCCTGCCCGGCATCGAAGCGGCGCTGGACAAGGCCAGCGCGTGCCGCGCATTTGACATGCCCCCGGACCGTGAAGGCGACGTGGCCGTGGTCGCGCGCGCCGACACGTGCATCGGCGCGTCGCAGAAGGATCATGACCTGAGAGGCCTGCAAGGGCATCGCCTGCGCACCCATGGCGGCACTTCGGAAGCGAAGGTACCCTTCATCCTGAATCGGCCGCTGAACGATGCCTACAAGCTCGAGGCCGCGGCGGTCTTGAAGAGCTACCGGATCTTCGACTTTGCGATCAACGGGACGGTTTGAGGCCACCCGGTCGCCGACTATGTTCAGCTATCCATCGCAGCACCCCCTCGCCCCAACCCTCTCCCCCGAATACGGGGGCGAGGGAGCCCGTATCGCCTCCCTCTCCCGCAAGCGGGAGAGGGTCGGGGTGAGGGTAGCGCTGTGGCTGAAGCGTGTCGCTCATCGTGCAATGCCATGAGCACGCGCAAAAACGCCATCGCCATTGACGCCCCGCGCCGCGAAGCGATGCGCATCGCCGGCGACAAGGTCTACGCC
>JBAQUQ010000026.1:0-1528 GCA_049297615.1 Burkholderiaceae bacterium | reverse complement strand
CTGGCCCTGGTCAACACCAGTTCGCGCACCCTGCTTGCCGAGGTCACCGGCCTGGGCGACCTGTCGCACGCGTCGATGGTGTTCTCGCGCGACGGCGGCAGCGCCTTCGTCTTCGGCCGCGACGGCGGCTTGACGAAAGTGAACCTGCTCGAGCGCCGCATCGAAGCGCGCCTGATGCAGGCCGGCAATTCGATCGGCGGCGCGATCTCCGCAGACGGCACCCTGGTCGCGGCGCAGAACTACACACCCGGCGGGGTGAAGGTGTTCGACGCCCACCGCCTCGCCCTGGTGGCCGACATCCCGGCGCAGTACGGTCCGCCGGGCGCGGCGCAGAAGCTCTCGCGCGTGGTCGGCCTGGTCGACCTGCCCGGCCGGCGCTTCGCCTTCAGCCTGTTCGACGCCGACGCGATCTGGATCGCCGATCTGACCGACCCCGCCAAGCCGGCCATTACCCGACTGCACGACATCGGCCGCCAGCCCTACGACGCCCTGGTCACGCCCGACGGGCGCTACTACATCGCCGGGCTGTTCGGCGAGGACGGCCTGGCCCTGGTCGACCTGTGGGCGCAGCCGTTCAAGGCGCAGCGCATCCTCGCCGGCTACGGCCGCGGTGAGCAGCCCTTGCCGGTTTACAAGATGCCGCATCTGCGCGGCTGGGCGGTGGCCGGGCGCCACGCCTACCTGCCTGCCATCGGCCGCCATGAAGTGCTCGTCGTCGATACCGCGAGCTGGCAGGAGGTCGATCGGATCGCGGTCGCCGGCCAGCCGGTGTTCGTGATGGCGCAGCCCGACGCGCGCCAGGTCTGGGTCAACTTCGCCCTGCCCGATAACGACCGCGTCCAGGTCATCGACACCCTCACGCGGCGCATCGTGCGCAGCCTGTACCCCGGCAAGGCCGTGCTGCACATGGAGTTCACGCCGCGCGGCGAGGCGGTATGGATCAGCTCGCGCGACGCGAACCGCGTGTCGGTCATCGACACGCGGCACTTCGAGACCCTCGCCAGGCTCGACGTCGATTCGCCGAGCGGGGTTTTTTTCACGAGCCGCGCGGCGCGGATCGGGTTCTAGGGTTCCAGCATGGACATCGCGGTTCGCAATCAGCTTCGCTTCGCACTGCTCAACGACTGGCAGCGCGAGTTCCCGCTTGTCGATGCACCCTTTGCCGCGATCGGGAGGTCTTGCCGGGCCGATGAAGCAGCAGTCATCGAGATGTACCGAAGCTTGCTGCGCGACGGCGCGATCAGCCGCATCGGCGGCGTTTGGGGGGCAGGCGCCGGCGGCGCGGCCCTGCTGTGCGCGTTTGCGGTGGCGCCGCAGCGCCTGGAGGCGGTCGCCGCGATGGTCTCGGCAGAGCCCGGCGTGAACCACAACTATGAACGTGAACACGCCTACAACCTGTGGTTCGTGATCACCGGGGGCGATGCTGCTGCGCTGCAGCGCTCGGTGGACGCGCTCGAGGCGCGCACCGGTTGCCGCGCGCTGCGCCTGCAGATGCAGCGCGCGTACCGCATCGACCTCGGTTTCGACC
>JBAQUQ010000025.1:0-6735 GCA_049297615.1 Burkholderiaceae bacterium | reverse complement strand
GACAAGGCCCGCACCGGCGCGTCCAGAGCGGCGCCGCGCACGTCGAAGCGTTCGACGAGGTCTTGCGCGTGGCGCCGCGCTGCCGTGCCGCGCAGCCAGCGAAGGCCGAACATCACGCGGCTGAACAGGGCGCTGCCGAGCCGTTCGGCGCAAGCGTTTTCCCACACCGGCAAGTCGCCGATCGCGCCGGTTCCCTGGCGGTCTTCGGGAATGCGCGCGACACCGAGCGCGACCAGGGCTGCCGGATCGGCGCGCAGCGCCTGGCCCAGCAAACTCACCCGACCCGCACTGGCGCGGCGCGCCCCGCACAGCAGTTGCGCCAAGGCCGCTTGCCCATTGCCCGACACGCCGGCAATCGCGACGATCTCACCGCCGTGCAGCGCGAGCGTGACGCCGGCCAGGCGATCCTGCCCCGTTCCCGCCGTGTGCACGCCCTCCAGCACACACAGCGGCTCGGCCTGCGGCTGGGCGCTGCGCCGCTGCGGCTGGGCGACTTCATGCCCGACCATCCACACCGCGAGCTGGGACGCGCTGGCGTCGGCGGCAGCGCAGTGCGCCACCAGCTTGCCGGCGCGCAGCACGGCGATTCGGTTCGACACGCGCAGCACTTCGTCGAGTTTGTGGCTGATGAAGATGATCGACAAGCCCTGCGCGACCATCTGGCCCAGGGTGTGGAACAGCGCCTCGCTCTCCTGCGGCGTCAGCACGGCCGTGGGTTCGTCCAGGATCAGGATGCGCGCGCCGCTGCGGCCTTCGCCGCCGACCAGGGCCTTCAGGATCTCGACGCGCTGGCGCTCGCCGACCGACAGTTCGCCGACGCGTGCGTCGGGCTGCACGCCCAAGCCGAAGCGTTGCGCGACGTCGAGCAGGCGTTTGCGCGCCGCGTCGCGACGCGACCACGGGCGCCACAGCGGCTCGGTGCCGAGCATCACGTTGTCGAGCACCGACAGGTTGTCGGCCAGCGTCGAATGCTGGTGCACCATGCCGATGCCCGCGGCGAGCGCCGCACGCGGCTGGCCCGCGGGCAGCGCTTCGCCGAAGGCCTCGATCGTGCCCTCGTCGGCGAGATAGTGGCCGAACAGAATCGCCACCAGGGTGCTCTTGCCCGCGCCGTTTTCACCCAGCAGGGCGAGCACTTCGCCGCGCGCCAAATCCAGCGAGATCGAATCATTGGCGACGATCGAGCCGAAGCGCTTGGTGATGTTTTGGAGGCGAAGTACGCAGTCGGTCATCGCGTCGCGTGTGAGCTGTCATCCCGGCGAAAGCCGGGATCCACTGCCTGGCCAACCCGCCACGGGTGGATACCGGCTGTCGCCGGTATGACGAAACAGCAAGGCGGGCGCTGGCTACTTCGCCGTCGACTTCGGCTGGCTGTCGTCGACCTTGACGGTGAAGCTTCCCGCAAGGATGGCCTTTTCCTTCGCACGCATCTTCGCCACCACGTCGGCGGGAACTTTCTTCTCGAACGTGCCCAGTGGCGCGAGTTCGGAACCCTTGTGCTTCATCATCGAATATGGGCCGTAGTCCTCGGCCGCGAACTTGCCGCTTTTGACGAGCTTGATCGCGCGGTCGATGCTCGGCTCCATGTTCCACAAAGCCGAAGCGACCACGGTGTCGGGGTATTTGTCCTGCGTGTTGATGACATTGCCGATCGCGAGTTTGCCCTTCTCCTGGGCCGCGTCGGAGACACCGAATCGCTCGGCGTACATCACGTCGGCGCCCTTGTCCATCATCGCGATCGCGGCTTCCTTGGCCTTGGGCGGGTCGAACCAGCTGTTGATGAAACTCACCGTGAACTCGACCTTGGGATTGACCTCCTTCGCGCCCGCCATGAAGGCGTTCATCAGGCGGTTCACTTCGGGGATCGGGAAGCCGCCGACCATGCCTATTCTGTTGCTCTTGGTCATGCCGCCGGCGACCATGCCCGACAGGTAGGCGGGTTCCTGGATGTAGTTGTCGAACACGGCGAAGTTGGGCGCCTGCGGCTTGCCCGATGAGCCCATCAGAAAGGACACCTTGGGGAAGTCCTTCGCGACCTTGCGCCCGGCGGCCTCGACGCCGAACACCTCGCCGACGATCAGCGCATTGCCGGCGGTGGCGTATTCGCGCATGACGCGTTCATAGTCGGCGTTGGCGACGTTCTCGCTGGCCTTGTACTCGATCTCGCCGCGCGCCTGCGCGGCCGTCAGTGCCTTGTGGATGCGGCTCACCCATTGCTGCTCGAAGGGCACGGTGTAGATGCCGGCGACCTTGAGTTTGGCCTGGGCCAGCGCCAGGCCGGGCGCGGCGATGGCCGCTGCGCAGGCCAGGGCGATCAGGTGACGGCGTCGGGCACGATGCTGGGACATGGTTTCTCCTTATGGGGCGGTGGTGTGAAGCGGGCGCGCGGCCCGCGCGGAGCGGGCTGCAGCGCTGGGCGCATGGTGCACAGGGCGGAGTCGGCTTCAAAGAGTGCTTATCCCTACGTGCGGCGTCCGGCCGACAGCGCATCGGCTGTTGCAAGATCGGCGCCAGGCGCGGCGCGCCACAATGGCGCATGGCCGTGGTCGATGAATCGCCCGAAGTTTCCGCAGCACTGGTACGCCAGTTGATTGCTCGTGACGAATCACGCCAGCTCGAATTCAAGCGCGTGAGTGGGAAGATGGTCGCTAAGGCGTTGGAAACAGTGTGTGGCTTTGCCAACGCCGACGGAGGCACGTTGGTGCTGGGCGTGGCGGACCTGAACGAATATCAAGGTAGCGCACGGCTGTTCGGCATCGAAGAAAACCCTGAGGCGGTTGACGAATTGCAGCGCAAGCTGCTGACGGAGTTCTTGCCGGCCATAGAGCCTCTGCGCCTGCGGCGCCTGACCTGCAAGTTATACAGCGGGCCGGCGAAGGGGCAACTCGGTCATGTTCTGCTGGTGCATGTAGGTCGCAGCGACCGCGTGCACTCCATTGTCGACAGCGGCACGTTCACACGCCTCGAGGCAAGCAACCGCCAACTGAGCGCCGGCGAAGTGACAGAGCTGTCATACCGGCGTGGCGTGCGAAGTGCGGCCAGCGAGCCGGTGCCGGTAGCACTTGACCACCTGCAGACCGATGCTTGGCGACGTTTCGCCGCTGCACGTGGCCCGCTGACGGGAACCTTCAGCGACCAGCTGTTGCGGGTCGGCTTGGCCGAAGTCGTCAGCGGTGTCGTTCAACCGCGACGCGCGGCCGTGCTCTTGTTCGCCGACGAGCCGGGAGGCCTGCTGGCTGCGCATGACACCCGGGCCGACGTGCGGCTCATGGTCTATGACGGCAAGGCAGCCGTGCCAGGTGCTACGCCCAACTTGCGCAAGCAACCCAAGACCATTCGCGGCCCGCTCGTCGACCAAATCGATGCGGCGGTGCGGTCCGTTCTGGACGAGTTGGCACAAGGCCTGACGCTTTCCGGGAGCGGTTTCAAGACAATGCACTTGTACCCCGAGCGTGTGGTCAAGGAAGCGATCGTCAATGCCGTGGTGCACCGTGACTACCGCCTCAATCGCGACATCTTCGTACGCATCTTCGACGATCGTATCGAGGTGGAAAGCCCAGGTGTGTTTCCGGGAAGCATCACGCCGGCCAACATCGCCAGAATGGGCTCGAAGGCGCGCAACCCGCTGATCACAAGCAACCTGCGTGAGTTTCCGGTTGCGCCGAACATCGATGCCGGCGAGGGTGTGAAGATGATGTTCGCGGAGATGGCACAGGCTAAGCTGTACCCGCCACAGTACCGGCAGAACGTCGGCCTGGCGGTAGAGAGCGTGACGGTGATGCTTTTCAACCTGAAGCGTCCCAGTGCTTGGGACGAGGTGAGCGGCTGGATCGACACCCACGGATCCATTGCCAATGCCGACGTGGTGCGCATCGCGAAAGTGGACACGCTGAAGGCTTCAAAAATGCTGGTTGCGTGGCGGGAGCAAGGGCTTGTGCAGGCACTGCCTTTTCGGGGAAAGCGCAACATGGCGTACACCAAGCCCACCCAGGCTGGCGAGCCGCCGAGTTTGTTATCCGGGCTGGAAGATAACAACCCGGATTTACGACAAAATTCCTTGTAAATCAAGCACTTGGCTTATCGTTCATTGCTGCGAGCGTTAAACAAAGGCAGCGGATCGCACCTCGCCCGCGACAATGGCAAATGGAATCGATGAGAACTGTTGCCCCGAACCAGAGCGAGCGCTGGAAACCCAGCGTCACGGTCGCCGCGATCATCGAAAGCGACGGCCGCTACCTGCTCGTCGAAGAGCGCACCGCCGAGGGGCTGAAGCTGAACAACCCGGCGGGCCACCTCGACCCGGGCGAGTCGCCCCTGCAGGCCGTGCTGCGCGAAACCCTCGAAGAAACGGCACGGCATTTCACGGCCCATGCCGTTCTGGGCGTCTATCTGTCGCGCTTTCACCGCCAACGCAGCGGCGAAGACGTGACCTATTTGCGCATCGCCTTCTGCGGTACGGTGGGCGAAGCCGACCCGAGCCGAGTGCTCGATGAGCCCGTCGTGCGCACCCTGTGGATGACACCCGGCGAAGTGCGCGCCAGCGTCGCGCGCCATCGCAGCGCCCTGCTGCTGCGCTGCATCGAGGATCACCTGGCCGGCAAACGCTTCAGCCTGGATGTGCTGCACGCCGACGCCTCGCTCTGGCAGCCCGAGCTGCGACCCTAGTCCGGCTTGATGCCGGCCCGCGCGACGATCTCTTTCCAGGTCGCCTGCTGCGCGGCGATGAAGGCGGCGAATTCTTCGGGCGGGCCGCCGCCGCCGACGGCGCTGTCGCTCGCAAAACGCTCGGTCACGGAATTCGACTTGATCGCCTTCGCGGTCTCTTCCTGCAGCAGCTTCACCACCTCGCGCGGCGTGCCGGCAGGAGCGAGGATGCCGTACCACTGCGAGGTCTCGAAGCCCTTGTAGCCCATCTCGGCGACGGTGGGAACGTCGGGCAATTGCGCCAGGCGTTGCGCCGTACCGACGGCGATCGCGCGCAATTTGCCGGCCTTGATGTGCGGCAGCAGGGCGGGCAGGCCCGCCGATGAAGCCTGGGTGCGCCCGGCGAGCAGATCGGTGAGCTGCGGGCCGGTGCCGCGGTAGGGGATGTGGGTGATGAACATCCCCGTCACCAGCTTCAGGTACTCCATCGCCAGATGCCCGGCGCTGGCGTTGCCCGCCGAGCCGTAGTTCAGCTTGCCCGGGTTTTGCTTGGCGTAGGCGACGAACTCCTTGAAGTCTTTCGCCGGCACGTCGGGGTGGATGACGAACAGATTCGGCACCTTGGCCAAGAGCGTGACGGGTATGAAGTCCTTGTTCACGTCGTAGGGCTGGTTCGAAAAGATATAGGGGTTGACGGCGAGCGAGCCGACATGGCCCAGGATGATGGTGTGGCCGTCGGGCGCCGACTTGGCGACGTCCTGCATCGCCGGGATGCCTGCGCCGCCGCCCTTGTTCTCGACATACACGGTTTGGCCGAGCTGCTTGGAGAGTTCGTTGGCGACGGTTCGCGCGACGATCTCCGAGGTGCCCCCGGGCGCGAACGGAACGACGAAACGCACCGAGTGTTTCGGCCACACGGCTTGCGCGAAACAAAAGCCCGGCCAGGCGAACGCTGCCGCGGCGAGCACAGTACGACGATGGGTCATGCAAGTTTCTCCTGAGTCAACGAATCAGAACTGGTAGCGCCGCAGACCGCCGTCGACCGGGATCACGGCGCCGGTGATATAGCCCGCGCGCGGACTCGCCAGGAAGACGACCAGGTCGGCCAGGTCCTGCGGCTCGCCGTAGCGCCCCATGGGGATTTCGTTTTCGCTCTGCCACTGGCGGTACTGCGGCGTGTAGTTGCGAAGAATCTGCTCGGAGTTGATTCGCCCCGGCGCGACGCAATTCACCGTGATGCCCTGCGCGCCGACCATGCGGCTCAGGCCTTTCGCCCAACTGTGGACGGCGGCCTTGGCGCAGAACGCGCCGTTCACGTGATCGGGTTCGCTCTTGCCCGTGATGTTGACGATGCGCCCCCAGCGGCGCGCCATCATGGCGTCGACCAGGGCTTCGGCGAGTTGGCGCGGCCGGTGAAAGTTCAGCGTCAGCGCTTCGTTCCAGGCCTGCTCGCCGGCGTGCAATTCTTTGAACGAGCGCGAGCCGCCGGCGTTGTTGACGAGGATGTCCACGCCGCCCAGCCCGGCCAGCGCAGCGCCGGCGATGCGTTGCGCGGCATCGGCGGTCAACATGTCTTGCACGATGCACACCGGCGCCGCGCCGCCCGCCGCGACGATCTCGGCGCAGACTTCGTCAAGCTTGTCGGCGCGGCGCGCGCTGAGCGCCAGGCGCACACCTTCGGCGGCGAGCGCCTTGGCGATGCCGCGGCCGATGCCCACACTCGCGCCGGTGACGAGCGCGCTGCGCCCTTGCAGTTGCATGTCCATATCAATTGCTCCACCGCGCTTCGCGCGACCCGCGACACGCCGATGCCGTGTGAAGGACTGCCTTCGGCCCGTCGCTGACTTTCACCTTGCGCTGTGGGCGGGCGTGGAGCAAGGGCAGGTGGCCTGGGGCACGTTCTCCGGCCCACGCTCGCGGGGCAACAGATGGAGTGCACGAGCGTGTCTCGGTCATCACCGAAGTGTTCTCCCGAAGGTCCAGGACACCGCGAATCGGGCCTGCGCCCGTGCCCCAAGCCACCTGCCCCGGGCACGGGAGAGGTGGGCGAAGACGTGGCGCGCCACCTTGGGTGCCGCAGGGCGGTGGTGG
>JBAQUQ010000024.1:0-6681 GCA_049297615.1 Burkholderiaceae bacterium | reverse complement strand
GCGCCGAGGCCCTGGTCGGCGCGGCCGGCGGCGGCGGCGTGGCCAGCCGCGGCGGCGCGATCGGATTGCCGATGGCCTGGGTCGGCCGGGATCTGGGCATCTACAGCCAGCTCAAGCTCGGCGCGGGCTATATCAAGTCGCTGCGCGGCGAACTCTCCTCGCCGGTGATCGACTTGACCTGGGCGGTGCGCTTCGGCGTGCCTTGATGCCGAACCGATCCGGCGTCGTGCGAGGCGCCATCGTAGAGCAGGCCACCCTGGCGCAGCGCGCCCCTGGGCGACCCCGGGGGCGCAAAGGGCGCGCGGCTTGTTATCCTGCGCCCCACCGCATCACGAAGGGCACAGCCTCATGAAGAACAGCCATCCCGTGCAGCGCCGCCTGCTCGGCGCCGCGTCGATTTTCGCGTGCGCGGCCGCGGCTGCGCAGCCGGCCATCGTCTACGACATGGGCGGCAAGTTCGACAAGTCGTTCAATGAAGCCGCCTACAACGGCGCCCAACGCTGGGCCAGGGAAACCGGCAAGAAGTATCTCGACTTCGAGATCGCCAACGAAGCGCAGCGCGAACAGGCAATGCGCCGCATGGCCGAGCGCGGCGCGAACCCGGTGATCGGGGTGGGCTTCTCGCAGGCCTCGTCGATCGAGAAAGTCTCCAAGGAGTTTCCCCAACTCAGCTTCGTCATCATCGACTCGGTGGTCAAGCAGCCCAATGTCGAATCGATCGTCTTCAAGGAACATGAAGGCAGCTTTCTCGTGGGCATGATGGCGGCGATGGCGAGCAAGAGCGGCAAGATCGGCTTCGTCGGCGGCATGGACATTCCGCTGATCCGCAAATTCCAATGCGGCTACGAACAGGGCGCGAAGTTCGCTAACCCCAAGGTCGAGGTGAGCGCGACGATGACCGGCACCACGCCCGCCGCGTGGAGCGACCCCTCGCGCGGCGGCGAACTCGCGAAGGCGCAATTCGCCCGCGGCGTGGACGTCGTTTTCGCCGCGGCCGGCGGCACCGGCGTGGGCGTGTACCAGGCCGCCAAGGACGCCGGCAAACTGGCCATCGGCGTGGACAGCAACCAGAACCACCTGCAGCCCGGCGTCATGCTGACCTCGATGGTCAAGCGCGTCGACAATGCCATCTACAACAGCTCGAAGAAGAGCACGCCCGGCGTGACCGTGCTGGGCCTGAAGGAGGGCGGCGTGGACTACGCACTGGACCAGCACAACGCCAAGCTCGTCGGCGCGGCGATGAAGGCCAAGGTCGACGCGGCGAAGGCCGACATCATCGCCGGCAAGATCAAGGTGGCCGATTACATGGCCGACAACGCCTGCAAGTATTGACCCCCCCGAAGCGCCTCACGGCGCTCCCCACGGCCCCGCAGGGGCCACTGCGTGGCCCTTGGGGCGCCGCCAGCGGACCGGCAAGTGCGGATCCGCGGCGGCCGCTTGAACGCATTGCGCCGGCCGTACTCATGTCCGGCATTCACAAGCGCTTCGGCGCCGTGCAGGCCAATCGCAATATCGATCTGAGCGTCGCCGCCGGCAGCATTCACGGCATCGTCGGCGAGAACGGCGCGGGCAAGAGCACCTTGATGGCCGTGCTGTACGGCTTGCACCGGGCCGACAGCGGCGTCATCGAGGTCGACGGCAAGCCGGTGCACATCGAGAGCTCGAAAGACGCGATCAGGCTGGGCATCGGCATGGTGCACCAGCACTTCATGCTGGTCGAGACCTTCAGCGCGCTCGACAACATCCTGCTCGGCGCCGAGCCCGACGCGAGGCTGCATCGCGCGCGCGCGCAGTTGCGCAGCCGGCTCGAGACCCTGATGCGCGACACCGGCTTGCAGGTCCGCCTGGACCTGGCTGTCGAAGACCTGCCGGTGGGCGAGCGCCAGCGCCTGGAGATTCTCAAGGCCCTGGTGCGCGGCGCGCGCATCCTCATCCTCGACGAGCCCACCGCCGTGCTCACCCCGCAAGAGACGACAACCCTCTTCGCCACGCTGCGGCGCCTGCGCGACAGCTGCACGACCGTCCTGTTGATCACGCACAAGCTCAAGGAAATCATGGCGCTGTGCGATGCCGTGACGGTGCTGCGCGGCGGCGCCGTCGTGCTCGATTGCGCGATCGCCTCGACCGGCGTCGACGCCCTCGCCCAGGCCATGGTCGGCCGCAGTGTGCACAGTGGGCGTGCGCTTGGCGCGGGCGATGCGCCCGGCGCGGCTGCCGGCGCCACCCTGCTCCAGGCGCGCCACCTGCACTGGCGCGACGACTCCGGCGTGGCGCGCCTGGACGACGTGTCGCTCGAACTGCGCGCCGGCGAGATCGTCGGCGTCGCCGGTGTTTCCGGCAATGGCCAAAGCGAATTGCTCGACGCCTTGGCCGGTTTGCTGGCACCCCAGCGCGGCGAACTCGTGGTAGGGGACCATGCATTCACGCCGCAACGCTGGCTCGCGCCCGACGTCGCGCGCGGTCTGGCGATCGCCCATGTCCCCGAAGACCGGCAGCGCCGCGGCCTGGTGCTCGGCTTCGACGCCTGGGAGTCGGCCGTGCTCGGTTACCAGGACGCCGAGCGCTACGCGAGCGGCGTGCTGCTGAACCGGCGCGCCATGCACGCCGACACCGCAGCGATGATGGCCTTGTACGACGTGCGGCCGGCGAATCCCGAACTGCGCTGCGCCCATTTCTCCGGGGGCAACCAGCAAAAGCTCGTGCTCGCGCGCGAAGCCCTGCGCCAGCCTCGAATATTGCTGGTGGGCCAGCCGACGCGCGGCGTGGATATCGGCGCCGTCGAATTCATCCACGCGCGCCTGCGCGCGATGCGCGACCGCGGCGGCGCGGTCTTGCTGGTGAGTGCCGAGCTCGACGAAATCCTCGCCCTGTCGGACCGCGTGCTCGTCATGTGCGGCGGGCGGCTCAGCGGCGAGTTGCCGATTGGCGCCTGCACCGAAGCCGCCCTGGGGCGCTTGATGAGCGGCGCGCAGACTGAAACGCTTGCTGCATGAGTGAATCGCGCGAGATGCCGTTCTGGCTCGACCTGTTCGTCCTGCCCGCCTTCAACCTCGCGCTCGCGCTGCTCGCCTGCGCCGGCATCGTGCTGATCGTCGGCCAGAGTCCGGCGCAGGTGTTCGCGCTCTTGATCGAGGGCGCGTTCGGCAGCCGCATGGGCTTTAGCTACACGCTGTATTACGCCACCACCTTCGTCTTCACCGGCCTGGCAGTCGCGGTGGCGTATCACGCCGGGCTGTTCAACATCGGCGGCGAGGGCCAGGCGATGCTCGGTGGCCTGGGCACCGCCCTGGCTGCGCTTGCCCTGGGCGACCACTACCCGGCGTGGATCGTCCTGCCGGCGATGGTTGCAGCGGCGATGCTTGCCGGCATGGCCTGGGCCGCGGTGCCCGCGGCATTGCAGGCCTGGCGCGGCAGCCATGTCGTGATCACGACGATCATGTTCAACTTTCTCGCCTCCGCCCTGCTCGCCTTCGTCCTCATCGATGTCTTGAAGGAGCCCGGCAATATGACGGTGGAAAGCCGTAGCTTCGGCGCCGCTGCCAAGATGCCGAGTGTGCACGAGGCGCTCGCGTGGCTCGGGTTCGCCTGGCCGCGCTCTCCGCTCAATTTGAGCGTTGTGCTCGCTGCGCTGGCGGCCGTGGGCGTGTATGTCTTGCTGTGGAGAACCAAGGCCGGTTACGCGCTGCGCGCGGTCGGCCATGCGCCTGAGGCCGCGCGCTACGCCGGCATATCGCCACCCGCGCAGACCCTGCGTGCGATGGCGATTTCGGGTGCGCTGGCAGGGCTCGTGGGCATCAATGAGGTGGCGGGAGTGCACGGCAGGTTGCTGCTCGACTACGTGGTCGGCGCGGGCTTCGCCGGTATCGCGGTGTCCTTGATCGGGCGCAACCATCCCGCGGGCATCGCTCTCGCGGCCCTCCTGTTCGGCGCGCTGTACCAAGGCGGCGCCGAAATCGCTTTCGAGATTCAGGACTTCAGCCGCGACATGGTGTTCACGCTGCAGGGGCTGATCGTGCTGTTTTGCGGCGCGATGGCACAGGTGCCCGCACCGACCTTGGCGCGTTGGTGGGCGGCGTGGCAGCGCCGGCGCGACTCGCGCGCACTGCCCAGGCGTGGCTGAGGACGCTCAGGCGACCGCGCATGGACGAGCTGAGCGTCGCCACCCTGATCGCATCGACGCTGCGCGTGTCGGTGCCGCTCATCCTGTGTGCGCTCGCCGGGACGCTGGCCGAGCGCTCCGGCGTCATCGACCTCGGCCTGGAAGGCAAGATGCTGCTCGCCGCGTTCGCCGCCGGGAGCATGGGCGCGGTGAGCGGCTCGATGCTGCTCGCCCTGCTCGCCGCGGTCAGCGTCGGCGTAGCGCTGTCGATGCTGCACGGCTACGCCTGCGTGAGCCATCGCGGCGACCAGGTCGTGATGGGCATGGCGATCACGATGACGGCCGCGGGACTCACCGTCGTGCTCGGCATCGCCTGGTTCCATCAAGGCGGGCAGACGCCCCCCCTGGCCGACGCGGTGCGCCTGAGCAACTGGTTCAGCGGCGCCGCGACAATGTTGCGCGACCTGCCGCTGGTGGGCACCGTGGTCGCGCTCGGCCTGCTCGGCCACAACGCCTTCGTCTATCTCAGCCTCGCCCTCGTCCCCGCCCTGTGGTGGTTGTTGTTCCGCACGCGCTTCGGCCTGCGCCTGCGCGCCGTCGGCGAGAACCCGGCGATGGTCGACGCCGCCGGCGTATCGGTCGTCAAGCTGCGCTACGCGGCCCTGGCCGGCAATGGCGTGCTCGCCGCGCTCGCCGGCGCCTACCTGGTGCTCGCGCAGAACCCGAGCTTCATCCCGCATATGACGGCAGGCCGGGGCTATATGGCCCTGGCCGCGATGATCTTCGGCAAGTGGCACCCGGTGGGCGCGCTGTGGGCGTGTCTGCTGTTCGGCTTCCTTGACGCCGCGGCGATCCGGCTGCAAGGCACGGCCCTGCCCTTGCTCGGCGCGGTGCCGGTGCAATTGATCCAGGCGCTGCCGTATCTGATGACGGTCGTGCTGCTCGCCGGCTTCATCGGCCGGGCCCGCGCGCCCAGAGCGTTGGGGCTGGCTTACGTCAAGGAGCGCTAGCGCAAACCAACACGGGCTGGCTCAAAGCCTTCAAGCACGCTGCGGCAGGGGCATTCGCGACGCGCCGCAAGGCGATCAAAAGAACGCGTGCCACTGCGCGAACAATTCGCTCTTGTGCAGAGCCCTGTTCTGTGGAATGCCGTCGCTCTTGCGTGCGCCGAGCCGAAACTGGGTGAACTGGAAGGGCACGAACTCCCACACCGCGCTGAGCCGCACGCGCTGGTCTTCACGCACCTTCACGTCGGGGTCGTGGTATTCGTAGCTGAGTTTGAAGTTCTGCCCTCGGGCGATTTCGAGATTGCCTTCGACGAGGGCCGCGCGCTGGCGCAAGCGCCCGATCGGCGTCGCCTCGTCGGTCACGAACACGACCGAGGCCAGGCCGCTGAACAGGCCCGCGCGCAAACCGGCGAAGACGCTTTGCATGCGCTGGTCGGCCGCGCCGTGAAAGTTGCTGCTGGCACTCAAGCCGACACGCCAATCGCTTCGCACATAGCTCGCCAGCGTGCTGATCAGCTTGCCGCGGTTCGTCTCGGCGGCGCCGCCCTCGCCATTGGTCACCGAGACACTGGCCGACCACGGCCCGAGCTCGAGCCCGCCCTCGACACCGTCGTCGGAAGACTTGAAGCTCACACCCGGCACCTGGCGGATGAAGGCGGTGTCGTCTTCGATGCGCAGCCCGAAGGGGATGAAGATTCGGCCCGCCTTGACATAAGCGCTGCGATTCGCGAACCAGAGCATGGCGTAGCTCTCGCGGTTGTTCGCCGCGCCGGGGGCAATCTGCTCGTCGACGTAAAACGTCAGCCTGTCCTTGATCGCTTTGACTTCGACATAGAGCTGGGCACGGCTGCGGTCGAAGGCGGTCGTGCTGTCGGCCCCCGGTATCTTCTCGCCCTGTGCCGTGGCACGCAGGTCGCCCCCCAGCGCGAAGTGATCGCCGAGTTGGCCACTCCAGGGTTGGGCTGGGGCGGCGCCGGCCGGAGTCGACGCACCGCTCGAGGGATCGAGCCGCTCGCGGGGCAGGGCAGTCTGACCATAGATCGCGCCGAATTCATTGCGTTTGCCGCCCCCCGTCGGATTGACGTGACAGGCCACGCATTTCGCGCCGCTGCGCATCGCGAGATAGGGTTCGGCGCGAACACCGCCGGGCGCGAGCAGAGCTGCCGCACTCAAGCCCAGGCCTAACAGCGATATGAAGTGCATGCGCAACGCAGCCCGCGCTTGGCGAATCATCATGAAGGCGCTCCGGCGAGGATCCATTGGCGTATCACGTCGACCGTCGCCTGCGGCAGGAACGGCCCGAATTGCGGCATGCGATCGCCCAGCGTCTGCGTCCCTTCGAGTTTCTGGATGAGAAAGCTCGCGCCCGGATTTCCCGGAATCACGCGGATGCGACTCGCGTCCTGCGCACTGGCGACATTGATCAGATTGGCGGAACTGAAGCCGGGGTCCAGGCGCAGGCCGGCCTGCACCGTCGCGCCGCCGTGGCAACCGGAGACGGCGCAGTTCACCGAAAAGACATTCGCCTGGATCGAGGCGAGCGTGGGCGCAAGCGCTGCCGGGGCTGGCGCGGCC
>JBAQUQ010000023.1:0-5362 GCA_049297615.1 Burkholderiaceae bacterium | reverse complement strand
GCCCTGCCCTTCATGAAGGCCGTGTTCGGCGTGCCGGGCGCGCATGGCGCCGACGCGCGCGCCCTGCCTTTCCCCGCGCCGGGCGCCGCCTGCGAGGTGCCGGCGCTCATCGATCCGGACAAGGTCGTCTATCTGGCCTTCACCTCGGGGACCACGGGCGCGCCGAAGGGCGTGATGCACTCCGACAACACCCTGCTCGCCAATGGCCGCGCGATGGTCGCCGATTGGCGCCACGACACCTCGACCGTCCTGCTCAGTCTCTCGCCGATGAGCCACCATATCGGCACCGTCGCGGTCGAGCAGATGATGGCCGCGGGCTTCGAACTGGTGGTCAACGACCCGCCCGCGGCGATGAAGCCTCTGGACTGGGCGATCGCCTGCGGCGCGACCTACATCATGGGCGTGCCGACGCACGCCATCGATATCCTCGCCGACGCCAAGCGCCGCGGCCTGACCAGGCTCGGCGCGGTACGCCTGTTCTATATGGCGGGCGCGCCGATCCCGCGCGAGCTGGCGCAGAGCTTCCTCGGCATGGGCATCACGCCGCAGAACATCTATGGGATGACGGAGAACGGCTCGCACCAGTACACCTTGCCCTCGGACGACGCAATGACCATCGTCGAGACCTGCGGGCGCGCCTGCCATGGTTACGAAACGCGCATCTTCAGCCAGGACAACGCCGACCTCGAAGTCGCGCCTGGCACGGTGGGCGAGATCGGCACGCGCGGCGCCCTGCTCATGCTGGGCTACTTCGACAACCAGGCGACGACCGAGGAATCGTTCAACCGCGACGGCTGGTTTCTCTCGGGCGACCTCGGCACGCTCGATGCGCGCGGGTGCCTGCGCATCGTCGGGCGCAAGAAAGACCTCATCATCCGCGGCGGCCACAACATCCACCCGGCGCGCATCGAAGACCTCGCTCACCAACACGCCGCGGTGCACAAGGCCGCGGCCTTCGCCGTGCCCGATGCGCGCCTGGGCGAGAAGGTCTGCCTGGCGGTGATCCTGCGCGACGGCGAGCGCGTCGGCGGTGCAGCCTTGCTCGACCATCTGCACGCAGTGGGCCTGTCCAAATACGACATGCCTGAATACTTCGTTTCGCTCGACGCCTTCCCGCTCACCGCGAGCGGCAAGGTGCTCAAGCGCGAACTGCAGGAATGGGCAATGAGCGGCCGCATCGCGCCCCAGGCGGTGCGCTGGAGCGAAACCGAAATGGAGCCGTAGCGTGTCGATAGAAATTTCGCGCATCGACGAATTCGCCCTCATCCGCCTGAACCGCCCGCAGGCGCTGAATGCGCTTTCCTTCGCCCTCCTGCAGGACCTGGCGCGCGCCCTCGACGAGGTGGCCGCCGGCGATGCGCGCGCCCTGCTCATCACCGGCGCGGGCGAAAAGGCGTTTTGCGCCGGCGCCGACATCGCCGAGCTCGCCGGCCGATCGCTGATGGAAACGAAGCGCGGCACCGAGCTCGGACAGGCCACGTTCGCCAAGCTCGAGCGCCTGCCGATGGCCTCGGTGGCGGTGATCAACGGCTACGCCTTCGGCGGCGGGCTCGAACTTGCGCTGGCCTGCACTTTTCGCCTCGCGACACCGAATGCGCGGCTCGGCCTGCCCGAAATCAAGCTCGGCCTGATCCCCGGCTATGGCGGCACGCAGCGTCTGCCGCGCGCGGTGGGCGAGGCGCGCGCGCTCGAGATGATCCTCACCGGCAAACCCATCGACGCGCCGACCGCGCTCGCCTGGGGGCTGGTGAGCCGCGTGATCGACGGCGAGGCACTGGCGCAGGCCATGGCGTTCGCGCGCGAGTTCTGCGGCCACAGCCTGCCCGTACTCGCCCTCGCGCGCGAGGCGATCACGCGCGCCCTCGCGACGCCCCTGGCCGAGGGGCTGAAGATCGAGGCCGATCTGTCGACGCTGGCCTATCAGACCGAGGACGCCGCGCAGGGCATGGCGGCCTTCATGGCCAAGCGCAAGCCCGACTTCAAGGATCGATGACGTGGCCGAAAACAAGGGCGCCATCGCGGTCACCGGCGCGAGCCGTGGCATCGGCGCGGCGATCGCGCTCGAGCTGGCGCAGCGCGGCTTCAGCGTCGCTTGCCTGAGCCGCCGAGGCAGCGGACCCGCGCACGAGCGCTTCATTCACCTGGCCTGCGATGTCAACGACGAGGCCTCGATCGCCCAAGCCTTCGCCACCCTCGCCGCGCACGCCGGCGAAATCGCCGGCCTGGTGAACAATGCCGGGGTGCACAAGTACGGCAAATCGGCCGGCCTGGCCACCGCAGTCTACGAAGAGGTGATGAACACCAATGCACGCTCCGTGTTCCTGTGCTGCCGCGAGGTCTATCCCTACCTCGCGCACGCCGGTGGCAGCATCGTCAATATCGGCTCCTTCTTCGACAAGCTCGGCGTGAAGCAGAACCTCGCCTACTGTGCCTCCAAGGCCGCGGTGGGCGCCATCACGCGCTGCCTGGCCGTCGAGTGGGCGCCGCAGAAGATCCGCGTCATCAATGTCGCGCCCGGCTATATCGAGACCGACATCAATGCTGCGGCGATGCGGGGGCCGCTGCGCGCCTTTCTCGAGGCCCGCGTCCCCACCGGCGGCCCGGGTCAGGTGCACGATGTGGCGCGCCTGGTGGCGGCGCTGTTCAGCGAGGACCTGCCCTACCTCACCGGCGAGACGATCTACCTCGACGGCGGTCAGGGCATGGCGCATTGATGAAGGTCTTCGAGCGACTCGACTCCGGTGTCGCGCTGAACGACGAGGAGCGCCTGATCGTCGCCAGCGTGCACCTGCTCGCGCGCGAAGTGATCGCGCCGCGCGCCGAGCAGCACGATCGCACGGCGCAGTTTCCGCGCGACAACCTCGAGGCGATCAATGCGCTCGGATTGAACGCGATGTTCATTCCCGCGGCCTACGGCGGCCTGCCCATGTCCTACGCGGCCTACCTCGCCTGCGTGCGCGAGATCAGCAAGGCCTGCGCCGCCACCGGAATCATCTGGGCGACCAACTTCCACGGCATCAAGCCACTCGTCGACTTCGGCACCGAGGAGCAGAAAATCCGTCTGCTGCCGCGCATCGCGCAGGGCGGCCTGGTGGCCCTGGCCATCACCGAAGCGACGGCCGGGTCGGATGCCACCGGCATGAAGACGCGCTTTCGCCCCGAGGGCGAGCATGTCGTCGTCGACGGCAGCAAGACCTTCATCACGAATGGCGATGTGGCCGACCTGATCCTGCTGTTCGGCAAGTGGAGCGAGATCGGCGACGAGCGCCAATCGATCTCGGCGTTGGTCTTCGAGAAGGGCACGCCGGGGTTCTCGGTGCTGCGCACCGAAGACAAGATGGGGCACCGGGCTTCGAGCACGGCCACACTCGCCTTCGACGCCTGCCGCGTGCCGCGCGCCAACCTGCTCGGCGCGCCCGGCGACGGCCTGAAGTTGCTGCTCGCCTCGCTCAACAAGTCGCGCCCGAGCGTGGCCGCGCACGCCCTGGGCATCGCGCGCGCCGCCTTCGAGGACGCCGTCGCCTACATCAACGAACGGCGCCAGTCGGGCCGGCGCATCGTCGAGTTCCAGGGCATCCAGTTTCTGCTCGCCGATCTGGCGACCGAACTCGCGCAGTGCGAGGCCTGGCTGTGGCATGTGGCGCACCTGGTCGACAGCGGCGCAGTGGACATCGGCATCGAGGCCTCGATGCTGAAGCTTCGTGCCTCGGATCTGGCGATGCGCATCGCCACCGAGGCGGTGCAGTTGCACGGTGGTTACGGCTATTGCAAGGATTACCGCGTCGAGCGACTCATGCGCGACGCCAAGATCACCCAGATCTGGGAAGGAACGAACCAGATCCACCGGCAGCTGATCGGGCGCAGCTTCATGGCCAAGCCCTGAGCACGACCAAGGGGCATCACATGACAGGCATTCGAAGCGTCGGCGTCGCCGGCTGCGGCACGATGGGCGCTGGCATCGCGATCGTCGCGGCGCGCGCGGGATTTCCCACCCTGGTCTACGACACGCACGCCGAAGCCCTGGCCAAGGCCCGAGCGCAGAGCGTGGCGTTTTTCGCCAAGTCGGTCGAGCGTGGCAAGCTCGAGCAAGAACAGGTGAGCGCGATCCTGGCCAGGCTGGTCGGCACGACCGATCTCGAAGACTTCAAGGCCTGCGACATCGTCATCGAAGCGGTGTTCGAAGATCTCAAGGTGAAACACGCGCTTTTCGCCGAGCTCAACACCATCTGCCCGCCGGCGACGCTGTTCGCCTCGAACACCTCGACCCTGTCGATCACCGAGATCGCCGCCGCGTCGGGGCGCGACGAGCGCTTTGTCGGCATGCACTTCTGCCTGCCGGCGCAGTTGATGAAGCTCGTCGAGATGTCGCCGGGGCTGAACACCAGTGAGGCGAGCTTCCAGGCAGCCTGGGACTTCTGCAAGGCGCTCGGCCAAAGGCCGGTGAAAACACGCGACAGCCCGGGCTTCATCCTCAACAGCTTCCTCATCCCGTTCAACAACGACGCGGTCCGCCTGGTCGAGGCCGGAGTCGCCGAGCCCGCCGAGATCGACAAGGCGATCAAGGCCGCGCTGGGCTATGCGATGGGCCCCTTCGAGCTGCTCGATCTGGTGGGCATGGATACCCAGCTTTTGCTCTGCGAGGCGCTGCACGGCGCGACCCACGAGCCGCGCTCAGCCTGCCCGCCCTTGGTGAAGCGCATGATCGCCGCCGGCCACCTGGGCAAGAAGTCGGGGCGTGGCTTTCACGCCTACAAAGACTCGAAGATGTTCGGAGCCTGAGCATGGCCTACTGCCTGATCGACACCGGCAACAGCCGCTCTTTCCCCGTCGCGCATGCGCTCACGCAAGGCGCCGCCGCGGCGGGCGAGGTGATCGTCATCATCGGGTCTGACGTGGCACGCGGCCTGGCGAGCGTCCAGGCGCCGGCGCAGAAGACCGCGATCCTGCTCGAGCTGGGCAACGAGTGCCTGGGAGTGCATACCGGCGAGTCGCGCGGCAGCGAGGGTTCCAAGCTGCTCGGCTTCGCACGCTTTCGCCTCGGCGCGGCCGAGCCGAGCCAACTCATCGAGCTGGTGCACCAGCCGCGCAGCGACCCGGCGGCGCTCGCCGCGGCAAAGGCGCTCTTCGAAGGCGCAGGTCTCGTCGTCGCGCTGTGCAAGGATTTCCCGGGACGCATCGTCGACCGGCTGATCCGGCCCTACTTCAATGCGGCGTTGTGCCGCCTCGACGAAGGCCTGGCCAGCGCCGACGACATGGACACGACCCTCGAGCTCGGCCTGGGCTACCCCGAAGGCCCGATCGCCCTGCTCGAGCGCACCGGCCTGGCCGCGCATTTCGACGTGACGCAGGCGCTGTACGAAGC
>JBAQUQ010000022.1:0-3105 GCA_049297615.1 Burkholderiaceae bacterium | reverse complement strand
GCGCGGTCGGGGCCGCGGCCGGCTGCTGGCCGGCGCCGCCCTGGAAGTCGGCATGGGTCATCGAGCGCAGCAACACTTGTTCGATGGCACTGCGCAGCGCCTCGCCGCTGCTGTGGATGTGATCCATGTGGCGGCGCTGGCTCGCGTCCAGGGGGCTCGTCGACAGGCGCTTGGCCGAGCCGATCAAGGCGCTCAAGGGCTCGCGCAGCGCGTGGCCGATTCCTGCCAGGAACTTGGCCTTGACCTGGCTGGCGCGCTGCGCCGTGTTCCAGGCCGCCGCCAGGCCGGCATTCGTGTGCTCGAGCTGCGCGGTGCGTTCGCGCACGCGCACTTCGAGCTCGTCGCGCGCTGCCAGCAAGGCCTGCGAGCCGAGCTGAAGCTGCGCGTATTGGCTGCGGATCAAGCGGTCCGCGAAGCGCACCACCAGGAACAACAAACCGTACAGCAGGCTCAGCACCCCGGCCACGGCGCCGGTCACCCACGCCTGGGTGCGGGCGACGTCCTGCACGAGCTCGGTCACGTCGCTGTACAGCTCGAAGACGACCCGCACCTGGGCCGATCCCGAATCGCGGATCGGCACGTAGGCCGACAGCAAGTTGCGGTTCTCCACCACCTGTTCGAAGGCGCTGAACTTGTCTCGATGCGTCAATTCGGTGGCGACACTGCCGGCGCGCGCGGCGGCAAAGCCGGGGTTGGCGCTCTTGTCCTGGCCGATCTGCTCGAGCTCGGTGGAGAAAACCGTGCGTCCACTCGGGGCGTAGATCTTGATCTTGGCGACATCGGTGCCGTGCATGTGGCGCTTCGTCACTTCCAGCAGGGCGCGCGTGCGTGCGTGGCTTCGAAGCTCGTCAGCGCGCAGCTCGGCGGCTTCGTCCAGCCAGCCGAGCCACTGCGGACCGAGTGAATTGGCGAAGGCACGCGTCAGCGCCACGGTGTCACGCTGCCCCATCGTCATCAGGTTGGCGACCGCGAAATGGCGGACCACGGCGCTCAATACGATGGCCACCAGTGCGATGCTGGCCAGGCTGATCCACGCATAGGTTTTGGACAAGCGGAACATGGCTTTGCAGCTGCCACTCGACCGCCACCCGGTCGATGCGCACGGCAGCGCCTCTCCAGATCATTGTCGGCATCCTGCGCATCGGCTTCACCGGGCGTTTGGCCCTGCTGCGTGCAATCGGCACGACTCCCAGCGCATTGCCGCGCTTGTCACGATGCGTCGCGTTCGCGCCGCGCTGTGCAGCGTGCAGCGTTCAAGAAAGCGAGGCGCCTTGCCGATATCCCAGCAGACGCAGCACGCGTCGCAACACCCTTTCAGCCAGGCCCGTGGCAACCGAACCATCATGAACCGAACCCTGGCACGATTCCTCAGCGCACTGGCCGGCCTGGCCCTCATTGCCGGCGCCTGCGCCGACGATCTGGTCATTCCCGGCAGCGGCAGTCCGCAATACGTGCTGGGTGAACTCGCCAAGGAATTCAACGCGCGGCAGAGCCGGCACCGGGTCAGCATACCGGCCTCGACCGGCACCTCGGGTGCGCTGCGCGACGTCGAACAGGGCCTGACTCTGGTGGGCCGCGTCGGTCGGCCGCTCACAGAATCCGAACTCGGCCGCGGCCTGCGCTACATCGCCTTGGGGCGGGACGCCGTGGTCTTCGTCGCCGGTGCGGCGGTGAGCGCGCGCAGCATCAGCCTGGCCCAGGCGCGCGACGTGTACGCCGGGCGCATCACCGACTGGCGCGAGCTCGGTGCCCAGCCCGGGCCGATTCGTGCCATCGGGCGCGAGCCCACCGATTCCTCCAGGCAGGCGCTCGATCGGGTGATCAAGGGCTTTGCCCAGCTCGAGTTTCACGCCGATGTCAAACTCGTTCTGTTCGATCCGCAGGTGGTCGAATTGCTCGACCGTTATCCGACCAGTCTCGCCTTCCTGAATCGCTCGGCGCTGTTTGCCGCCAAGTCCAGGATCAATGCGCTGGCCCTGGACGGCGTCGAGCCGACGATCGACGCCCTGGCGAGCGGCCGCTATCCGCTGTGGGTGGAATTCGGCTTGGTGCACAAGGCCGGTGCGCTCGGCGCCGCGGGCCAGGCGTTCCTGGCTTTCATCCATTCGCCCTCGGGCGAACGTTTGCTGCGCGAGCATGGCGTGTTGCCGCTGCCCGCGGCGAACTGAGCGCGCGTTCGCCCGCCCGCCAGCGCACCGGACACCGGCCCTGCCATGAAGACCCGTTGGGGAACCACCGCGCGCGTGACCGCGGTCTTCATCTTGCTGGGCGGCCTGGCGCAATGGCTGACGTTTCATGCGTCCAGCGAACTGCTCGACGGTGTCGTTCGCGAGCGCGAAATCGACAAGGTTCGCACCGTCGGCAACCTGGTGCAGAGCCTGATCCGGCAACAAACAAGGCAGGCCAGAGTGGCGGCGCGGGTGCTGGCCGACAAGGAGCAGCTCTCGAGGGCTCTCTCGCTCCAAGGCGAGGCGCGCCTGGCGCGCCTGGCCGCCGTGCTCGGCGAGGTCTACGGCGAGAGGGATTTCGCGATCGTGGAGGCCACCGATGCACAAGGCGTGGTCCTGCACCGCGCCCACGACACGGCACGCTGGGGTGATCTGGACGCCGCGTGGGGCGTCGCCGAGGCGCTGGCCGGCCAGGCGATCCTGACGAGTTCGAAGAGCGCTTCAGGCCTGGTGCTTCGCGCCATCGAGCCGGTGCGTTCCGGGCCGGCCATCGTCGGTTCGGTGAGTGTGGGCGTGACGCTGAACGACGCCAATTTCAAGCGCCTGAGCAGCGACGTCGGCGCCGATCTGTTGTTGCTCGAGCATTCCGGGAAGACGGTCGCCGGCAGCGCGACCGCAGACTTCCAGCCCGACCCCAGCGCCATCGCACTGGCCTTCCAGGAAAAGATCCCGGTCTTTCGCTTCGACCCACTTGCGCACAATGCAGCGGCTTACCTGCCCGTGACCATCGTCGACGAGGCCTGGGTCATCGTCACCCGCATCGACAGCCAGTCGGCGTTTGCGACGCAGCGCAAGAGCGTGCGTGAAGCCGCATGGGGCGCACTCCTGATTTTGTTGGGCGGCGCGGCGTTGGCGACGGTCACGCTGTGGGTCGCCC
>JBAQUQ010000021.1:0-5352 GCA_049297615.1 Burkholderiaceae bacterium | reverse complement strand
GCTATGCGCAGGCGCCGCGCGCGCGCCCGATGGGCGGCGACATGGAACTCACGGCGCGCCGCGCCGACGGTCATGAAGTGATGGTCGAGATCGGCCTGAGCCCGCTGCAAAGCGGCGGCGCGAACCTCGTCGTCGCGGCGCTGCGCGGCATCGGCGACTACCCGCGGGTGCAGCGTGCGATGCAGCGCGCGCGCTACAACGAATACATCGCCCAGGCGGGCCGCGCGGCGGTCGACCTGCGCGACCCGCAGCAACTGATCGCACGCGTCGCCGCGCTCGCGGCGCAAGCGCTCGAGGTCGAATCGGCGACGGTGTGGCTGCTCGAGGCGAATCGGCTCGAATTCCGCGCAGCGAGCACCTATACCGCCGATGCTGCAGACAGCGCACTGCAGGCGGCGATTCAGGCCTCGGTTCAGGCCGCGACCCGCGCCCCGGTGCCGAATCGCCCCGACACGGGCCTGGGCTTCGTCGCCGCGCAGGCGCAGGCCCTGATCATCTCGAGCTTCGCCCGCGAGAACCGCTTCAACATCACCCCCGAGCTGCGCCAAGGGCCGCTTCAGACCGCCCTGGCCGTGCCACTGCTCGACGCCGGCCGTGTCATCGGCGCTATCGTCGCCCGCTCGTCCAGGCCCGGGCGCTTCGGCGAAGACGAAAAGCATTTCGTCGAGTCGCTCGCCAACCTGGTGGTGACGAGCCAGCAACGCGCCCACACCGAGGCGCAACTCGGCCACGCGCAGCGCCTGGAGGCCGTGGGCCAGTTGACCGGAGGAATCGCGCACGACTTCAATAACCTCCTGACCATCATGCAAGCCAACTTGCAGATGCTCGCCGAGCACGCCGACGTGGCGGGCAATGCGCTGTTGAACCAGATGGTGGGCAGCGCGCTGCGCGCCGGGCAGCGCGGCGCCGAGCTGACCGGCAAGTTGCTCGCCTTCTCGCGACGCCAGGCACTCGCCGCCGCTGCAGTGGACGCCGGCGCCCTGCTCGAATCCTTGGCCGAGATGCTGCGGCGCACTCTGGGCGAGGCCATCAAGGTGGTGGTGCAAGTCCAGGCCGGCTGCCCGCCGTGCCTGGCCGACGCCGCCCAGCTCGAATCGGCCCTGCTCAACCTGGCCATCAATTCGCGCGACGCGATGCCGGGCGGGGGCACCCTGAGCTTCAGTTGCGCACCCTGCGACGAACTGCCCACCGAGATGCGCGCCGCCTCGCTGATTCAGGCCAACCCCGCGGCGGACACGATCGCGAATTCCACCGAATGCGTGGCGATCACGATCACCGACACCGGCACCGGCATGAGCCCCGAGGTGCTCGACCGCGCCTTCGAGCCGTTCTTCACGACCAAGGAGGCCGGCAAGGGCACGGGCCTGGGCCTGAGCACGGTGTACGGCTTCGTCAAACAGTCGGGCGGGCAGCTTCATGTCCGCAGCACTCCCGGCGAGGGCACTTCCATCGTCTTGTTCCTGCCCGCCGTGCCTGCTTCACCCCTGTCACCCGTCGGGAACCCGCCGACGCAATCTCCCTTGGCGAGCGAGGCGGATGCAAGTCTGTGCGGCGCGCGCGTCCTGATCGTGGAAGACAACGCCGACGTGTGCGAAATCGCGATGGCCTTCTTCGACACCCTGGGCGCCACCGTCCAGGCCCGCGCCAATGCCCAGGCCGCGCTCGCCGAACTGCTGCAAGGCGGCGAGTTCGATCTGCTGTTCAGCGACATCACGCTCGGCGCGGGCATGACCGGCATCGAACTCGCGCAGCGCGCGCGTTCCCTGGTGCCCGGCCTGGCGGTGCTGCTGACCTCGGGCTACTCGAAATACCTCTCCGACGAAAGCCTGGACAAGCCCCGGCAATGGCAGGTGCTGCAAAAGCCCTACAGCCGCGAGCAGTTGGCCCGCGCGGCGCGCGCGGCACTGGAGGCTGTGACAGGGCCTGCCCGGGCAGGGTAAGCGCCGTCCCGGCGCACAGCCCTACTGCAGCACTCGCTCGGTGGGCGTCAGGGCCTCCTGGATGAAATCGGCGAGTGCATCGATGCTCGAAATGCTGATGTCGCGCCGGCCCTTCTCGTTGAAGCGGATCACTCCGGCGCGTGCCATGCGGCACAGGGCCCGGCTCACGGTCTCGAGCGTCATGCCCAGCGTGTTGCCGATTTCGGCACGCGTCATGCGCAGCGTGATCTGGTCGGTGCGCAGGTCGCGATCGCGCAGGCTTTCGGCCCAGAATTTCAGGAAGTCGGCCACGCGCGCGTCGGCCGGCAAGGTGCCCAGGGCGAGCAGGGAGTCGCGGTCGCGCATGATTTGCTCGCTCATCGCCACGTGCATCACGGCCATCAGGGCCGGCACGGCGGCGCAGGCGCGCAACAGCGCGTCGTAGCGGAAGGTCCAAATTTCGCCGGTGTCCATGGCGATGGCGTCGCAGCCGTAGCGGCCGCTGGCGATGCCGTCAAAGCCCAGCCAGTCGCCCTTGAAGTGCAGGCCCACGACCTGTTCGCGGCCGTCCGCCGAAAAGTTGACGCTGCGCACCATGCCCGAATTGATGATGTGCAATGCCGTGCACGGCTCGCCGCCGCCGTGCACCAGATCGCCGGTGTGCACCATGCGGCGCGTGAACGCCACATGCGCCTCGAGCAGGTTCAGGGCCTCGCGCCATGGCTGGGCCAGACGCGGCGCGCGTCCGGCCGGCGCGGCTGGGTGCTGCGCAGCCACCGCCGTGCGTGCCAAAACGGGCTGCGGCGCTGTGCGCAAGGCTTGGGTTTCGTGCTGCATCGTGGGGGCGTTCATCGCGGGACTCCTGCTGCTGTTGATTGGCGGATGTCAGCCTAGGGGGCGCGTGCAAACGCTTGAGCAATGGCAAGACGCGCGTCAGTAACAGTGGGTGAATGCTCGGTAAACCGGTAGTTCCGATCGCTCTCGAGGCATCGACCGTGCCCCCCCCGTTCACTCTGTTCATTCTTTTGACCTGGCGCAAACTCCGGCGCGCTTGAGCATTGCACGATCGGCGCCGGCCGGGCAGTTGCTTGCAGGCGAATCGCTGGACGGCCGCCGCAAGAACAAGTACCCCGGGGGCACAGGGCGATGAAGAACGACGAGGCAGAGCTTGACCCGAAGCGCAGCGCTGCGGCAGGCAAGCCCGGCGCGCCGCTGCCTGTTTCGCCGTCCTTGGGCGTGTACTCCGAAGTGGGAAAACTGCGTGCCGCACTCGTCTGCCGGCCCGGCCTGGCGCACGAACGCCTGAGCCCGCGCACTTGCCGCGAGTTGAAGTTCGACACACCCGTCTGGGTGGAGCGCGCCCGGCGCGAGTTCGCCCAGTTCGTCGGCGCGCTGACCCAGCAGGGCGTCGAAGTGCTGGAGTTGCACACCCTGCTGGCGCAAACACTGGCCTTGCCCGAGGCGCGCGCCTGGCTTCTCGACCGGCTGCTGGCCCACCTGTGCGCCGCCACGGGCCTGGGCGTGGAAGCACGCGCCGCATGCGACGAGTTCGATGCCGCGCAGCTCGCCGAACTGCTGATCGGCGGCGTGACCCTGGACGACCTGGGTCTGCCTGCTCATGGCGCGATGGGCTTGGCCTTGGCCTTGCATCCCTTCGTCTTGCCGCCCCTGCCCCATTCCTTGACGATTCGCGCGAGCCACAGTTGGGTCCAATGCGGCTTGACGCTCAACCTGGCCGCCCGGCGCGGGCCGCGCAGCGAAGCCCTTCTGGTGGCTGCGGTGTACCGGTTTCATCCGCGCTTCGATGCCATGCAGCCGCGCGTCTGGTGGGGCGACACCGAGCCAGGGTCGCTCCACGCCTGCGCCGAAGGCGGCGACATCATGGCCCTGGGGCGAGGCGTGGTCCTGATCGGCACCGGCGCGCGCACTCAGGCGCGGGCGGCCGTGCAGATCGCGCACGCGCTGTTCGAAGGCGGCGCCGCGCAGAACGTGATCGCTGCGCAACTGCCTCAGCCGGGCGCGAGCGAGCCGCTGGAGCGAGTCTTCACGCAGTGCTCGCCCGACGTGGTGAGCTACCGGCCCGACATGGTGGACCGCATCTCCTGCCAGGAGCTGCGCCCCACCGCGCGCGGCACCGGCGTCACGGCGCACCCGCGCGCCGGAGAGCACCTGCTCGACATTCTCAGCGAAGCGCTGGGCGCGCCGACCTTCAAAACCATCGTCAGCGGCTGCGATTCGCACGATGGCACCGGCGAACCGTGGGACGACGGCAATGGCGTCCTGGCGGTGGATCGCGGCGTCGTGATCGCCTTCGAACGCAACACCCGCACCAATAAGCGGCTGCGTCAGGCCGGTGTCGAAGTCATCGAAGTGCCGTGCAGCGAACTGGCCCGCGCCGGCGCCACGGCCCATGGCCTGTGCTGCCCGATCGTGCGCGACGCGGTTCACTGAGACTGCGGTGCCCGGGCCGCGCGCGCCGGCGCCTTGCCTTGATCGATCTCAATGCGTGACGGCGCTGCCGGCTCTACGCTTGAGACAAGCTTCGAAGGACCCCGCATGTTCAAGCACCTCTTGATTCCGGTGGACGGCACCGACCTCGCCGAACGCGCGATGCAAGCCGGCATCGATCTCGCGCGACAACTCGACGCCAGCATCACCGCTTTCATCGCCGAGCCGCCGGCGCCTGGGCCGAATCCCGGCCGCAACGCGCTGGCCTATCCGCGCGAGGTCGAGCAGCACAACCAGGCGACCGCCGAACATGCCCAGGCCGTGTTGGGCAACTTCGAGCGCCGCGCCGCTGCCGCGGGAGTGCCCTTCACCGGTGTTCATTCCCAGGCCTACCGGATCGACGAAGAAATCGCCGATACCGCGCGCGAGCGCGGCTGCGACATGATCGTGATGGTCACGCACGGCCGCGGGATCTTCGGCGAGTTGCTGTTCGGCTCGCGCACCAAGGGCGTGATGGCGCTCAGCAAAGTCCCCCTGCTCGTCTTGCATTGACGCCCTGCCCGGCCATGAGCACCCAGGACTTCTCCGGTTTGCGCGAGCACTTGCTCGCACGCGCGGCCCTGCTGCGCGCCGACGTGCAGGCGCACCGCGAGCAACTCGTCGAGCCGTCTGCCGCCACCGGCAACAGCTTCATCGCCGGCGCCGAAGGCGCTGTCGCCGACGCCGACGACGAACGCGAGCTGGCCCTGCTGCGCCGCGCCCGGCACGAACTCGACGACGTCGAGGCGGCGCTGCGCCGGCTCGACAGCGGGAGCTTCGGCGATTGCGAGGGCTGCGGCGCACCGATTCCCCTGTCGAGGCTGGAAGCCCTGCCCCAGGCCCGGCTCTGCCTGGAATGCCAGAGCGCGGCCGAGCGCCGCGCGGGCGCCTCATGAACGCCGCCCTGCTCGCCACAGGCCGTAGCGCGCTCGCAGCGGCGATCGTC
>JBAQUQ010000020.1:0-4774 GCA_049297615.1 Burkholderiaceae bacterium | reverse complement strand
GTGTGAGCCACGACGGCATCCGAGGGCGTCGCAGCCGAGCCCGGCACCGCCGGCGCCGACGCGGCAGGAACAGGCCGCGGTGAGACTTTGGCCGTGGTTTCCCAACTCACCGGGAAGAAATAGACGAGCAGGGTGGCCGCCACGAGAAGCCCGCCAGCACCGATGAATGGCAGCGCCAGCCGCCCCCAGTTGTCCGGGGCGACTTGGGCCGGCCCTTGGTGGAACGGCGCGTTCAAGCCCACGCTGAACTGGTCCAGTTGCCGACTGGGTGTCTGCGGCAACAAAGCCAGGACCGGGGCGGGGTCGATCTTGAGCGTGCGGCACATGGTCTGCGCGAGGGCACGCACGAATACCGGGTCGGGCAGCTGGTCGAACCGGTCGGCTTCGAGCAATTCCACTCGGCGCGACGTGACTTTGAGCAGGGCGGCCAATTCCTCCACCGGCAGGCCGAGGTTTTCACGCGCCGCGCGCAGCAGCGCCCCAGCGCTCGGTGCTGGGGCTGCGGCATCGCTACGCGCTTGACCTTCACTCATCGTAATTGCCACGTTCGAAGGCCGACGCTTCGCGCGAATCGGGAAAGCGCCGACGCAACTGCTGGCCGAGGTCTTGTCGCGCACGCAACTGGCCAAGGCGGTTCTCGATGCGCACCGCCAACCACAGCGACTGCGCAGTGGCGACTTCGCTCGAGGTGTTCACCCGGCGCACGTAAAAACGCGCGCGCTCATATTCTTTGCGTTGATACAGCACGTCTGCGAGATTGAATGCCGCACTCAGGTTGCTGGGGTCGAATTCGTTCGCGCGAACCAGGCTGCGCTCGGCTTTATCGAGCTGACCCGCTTGCGAGTAGCAAATGCCCTGCGTCAACGAGGTGCGCGCGCTGTCGCGATAGCGCGGCGCGGCCAGGGCTTGTTCGAACTGTACATGGGCTTCGTTGAAGCGCTTGCGCTGGCACAGGTACCAGCCGAAGTTCTGCATCGCGTCTGCGTCGCCTGGATTGAGCTGCAGCGCACGGCGGAAACTTTCCTCGGCAAGCCGGTCGTCGCCCAGGTTCGCATAGATCAGGCCGCGCAAATTGAAAGCCTCGCTCTGAGTCGGATCGGCTTGGATTGCGAGCTTGACCTGGTCCAGCGCATATTCCATCTGGCCGCGACCGAAATACGCACTCGCCAGTTCGAGCCGCACGCGCGCGCGTTTGCTGGCGTCGGATTCGTCGGACGCGGTGATCCGGTCGCGCGATTCGTCCGCTGGCCCCCCGGCCGTGCTGGCGCATCCACCGAGCGCGGCCAGCGCCCAGGCCGCCATCGCCGCGCGGGCCAAACCGGCCGCGCGGGCCGCAGGGGCCCGGGCGCGTGTTGAGCTTCGATTCATGAGGCTCGACCCGAGGCCGGCTCAGCCGGGACTGTCGGGTCCGCTGTCGCGCCGCGCGGTGCCAGCGCAGACTTGGGCTGCCAGCGCAGCGGCGCACTTTGCATGCGAGTCTGGATGTGGGTGCGGTCTTGCACTTCGCCGGCCAACTGCCCGCACGCCGCGGCGATGTCGTCTCCACGAGTCTTGCGCACTGTCGCCACCAGTCCCGCGTCTCGCAGAACCGCGGCAAAACCCTGCACACGCTGCGCCGGCGAACGCTTCAATCCCGATTGCGCGAACGCATTGAACGGGATCAGATTGACCTTGGCGCAAAGGCCGCGGTCGGGTCTGGCCTGCGCACCCTGCGGACCGATCAGCTCAACCAGCTTCTGCGCGTGCTGCGCAGAATCGTTCACACCATCGAGCAGGCAGTATTCGAGCGTGATGAAGTCGCGCGGTGCGCGCTCGAGATAGCGCCGGCATGCTGCCAACAATTCTTCGATCCCGTACTTGCGATTCAATGGCACGAGTTCGCTGCGCAGCGCATCGTCCGGTGCGTGCAGCGACACGGCGAGCGCCACCGGACAATCTTCACGCAAGCGGTCGATCATTGGCACGACACCCGAAGTCGAGACCGTCACGCGCCGGCGCGACAAGCCGTAGCCGTGGTCGTCGAGCATCACGCGCAGCGCGGGAACAAGGGCCGAGTAGTTTTGCAGCGGCTCACCCATGCCCATCATCACGACATTGCTGATCACGCGCTCGCCCTGACCCGGCGCGAGACGCTGTCGCACCCGATGTTCGGCGAACCACAGTTGTGCAAGGATCTCGGCGCTGCTGAGGTTGCGGCTGAAACCCTGGTGACCCGTCGCACAGAAACGGCAACCCACGGCGCACCCGGCCTGCGACGAAATGCACAGGGTGGCCCGGTCGGTTTCGGGGATGAAAACACTTTCGACGGCGTCGCCATGGCCGACGTCAAACAGCCACTTGACGCAACCGTCGCCCGCGACTTGCTCGCTCAACAGCGGCAAAGGCGCGACGTGGGCGCGGCCCGGCAAGGACTCACGCAAGGACCTTGCGAGATCCGACATCGCGGAAAAATCGGCCACCCCTTGGCGGTGGATCCAGCGAAAGAGTTGCTCGGCGCGAAAAGCCTTTTCACCCAGGCCCTCGCAAAACGCGGCCATGCCCTGCCGGTCCAAACCCAACAGATTCACCGATTCAGGCGCTGCGCACGTGCCTGTGGCGGCAACCGCGGCCTGGGTCGCAGCCGTCGCGCCAATCTGAGTCGACAGGTTCATGACCGGGCTTGCGTGCTGCCGTCAGCGGCTGTACACGTTCATGCCGGGGAAGAAGAATCCGATTTCGGTGGCCGCCGCTTCCGGTGAATCGGAACCATGAACCGCATTGGCCTCGATGCTCGCGGCGAAGTCGGCACGGATCGTTCCCTTGGTTGCCTTCTTCGGATCGGTGGCACCCATCAAGTCACGATTCATCGCGATCGCGTTATCGCCTTCTAGCACCTGAATCAGCACCGGCCCCGAAATCATGAAATCGACCAGGGCGTTGAAAAACGGGCGCGCCTTGTGCACCGCGTAAAAGCTTTGGGCCTGCCCGCGCGACAAGTGGATCATCTTGGCTGCGGCAACCTTCAAGCCCGCACTTTCGAAACGCGCGATGATTTGCCCAATGACATTGTTGGCCACCGCGTCGGGTTTGATGATCGACAGCGTGCGCTCGAGGCTCATATTGTTCTCCTGAAACTGACCTTAGGCAAAGTCTTGGAGTTTAGCTTCGCCCACTCGGCCCACGCGTTGGGGCGGGCTATCTCGGCGGTCAATCGGAGTCGGGGGCGACACCAGAATCTCATCGACCGCGGCGTCCGCCACCACCACCGCCACTGCCACCACCCCCACCACCGCCTCCGCCTCGCCCACCCTTTGCCTTGCGGTGATACGCATTGGCGCCGATGAAACCGAGCGAGGTTTGCAATGGGTCCGGCTCTTTCGGTCCCGATCCGCGCCGCGGGCTCGTCGGTGCGGGGGCGCTCCCGCCTGCGCCGAAGCCGCCACCGCCACGCCCAAAACCTCGCCCACCGGCAGGGCTGCGTGGGTTCTGTACGAAACGCTTGTCGAAGGTCTGCTCCAGCGGATTGGGAATGTTGCGCGGGTCGAAATCCTGATCGGCGTCGAAATCGGGATCGTTCTGCCTGTCGAATCCGGGGTCACGCTCGGTTTGGGCTTGCGGCACGGGGTTGGGCATCGTGTGCCCGCGCGGATGCTCTTGCGCTGGGTCGCGCGGCCGATCGCGCGGCGGGTTGCGCGGCCGATCGCCGTGGCCACTCCTGTCGTTACGCGGCTTGGGCGGGTGGGGGCCACGATCCGGGCCACGCCCGCCCGCTTGTCCGTGGCGTGCGGCGCGTTCGCCGTGTTCACCGCCGGCGAGTCGTCGCACGGCGCGAACTTCGTTTTCGTCCAGATCGACCCAGACACCGCGCTTGAGCCCATGGGGCAGGACGACGCTGCCGTAGCGAATCCGAATCAAGCGATTCACCGTCAATCCGACCGTATCAAACAGCTTGCGCACTTCGCGGTTTCGGCCTTCGGCGATGACCACGCGGTACCACCGGTTCACGCCTTCACCGCCGCCGTCTTCGATGGAGCGGAAGTTGGCCATCTGGCCGTCGATCTCGACACCGGCGAGCAGATACTCCTTCGCTTGGGCCTCCAGGGTGCCGAGCACGCGCACGGCATATTCGCGCTCGACACCAAAACGCGGGTGCATCAACTGGTGCGCCAATTCGCCTGAATTCGTGAACAGCAACAGGCCTTCCGTGTTGATGTCCAGCCGCCCGATCGATTGCCATTTTCCTTGCATCAAGCGCGGCAGACGCCGGTACACGGTTGGGCGGTTCTGCGGGTCGTCGTGGGTGACGATTTCGCCGACCGGTTTGTGATAGGCGATCAGACGTGCTGGCGGAGGCGTGATGCGAACCTTGACCGGCTTGCCATTGACCTTGATCTGGTCGCCGAACGAGATGCGCTGACCCACGTGAGCCGGTTCGTCGTTCACCGTGATGCGCCCATCCTGGATCATTTCTTCCATGTCGCGCCGCGAGCCCACACCGGCTTGCGCCAAGACTTTGTGCAGCTTGGGCGCTTCGGGGTCGGCGGCGAGCACGCGCTTGTAGGCCTCGACTTCCTGCGCCACAGGCAGGCTTGCCCCGGCAGACGCTTGTGCTTCCGCCCCAGCGTGTTGCGCTGCGTTGGCCGCCGCGTCCGCCGCTGCACCCGTGTGTGCGTCGGCATTCGTGAATGCTTGCGTCCCCGGTGCGTCGTCGGCATCGAAAGCACCGGACAGAACTTGCGCGAAGAGTTCACCGGCTCGAGCCGCAGCAGCCTGCGCGCGCGGCTCGGCCTCGCTC
>JBAQUQ010000019.1:0-2004 GCA_049297615.1 Burkholderiaceae bacterium | reverse complement strand
CGCCAGGCCCGAGGCGATCCAGCGCTTGAAGAGTGCGACCTCGGCGTCCGACAGGTAGGGCGGGCCGGTCATCGGCATGCGCGGTTGGCTTAGCCCTTCGAGTCTTCGTATCAGCTCGCTGCCCGGCGCGTCCCCGGCCTTCACCACCGGGCCGTTCTTGCTGCCCTCGAGCAGGCCTTCCAGCGAATCGAGGCGCAGCGCCAGCGGTGCGCCGGGGCCGGCGTGGCACATCACGCAACGGCTCGCCAGGATGGGGGCGACGTCGTCGTAGCTGACCCCCTGCGCCTGCGCAGCCGCGCCGGCGAGCAGGGCCGCCAAGGGCAACACGGCGGCCTGCGCCGTGGCGCGCCACCGGGTCTTCAAAGCAATGGACCTGCGGGTCATGGCCGGGCGCCGTTCAGAGCGGGGTCAACAGCGCCACGTCGGCGAGCGAGCGCAGCTGTTCGACCTCTTTGTCCAGCGCCTCCTTGCCGCGCGTCTTGTCCAGGTAGTCGCGGATGCGCTCGCGCGCTTCGGCCAGCGGGATCGAGACGGCCGCGATGCGTTGCTCGAGCTTGATGATGTGCAGGCCCGCCGCGGTTTCGACCACGTCCGAGATCGCACCCGGCGCGAGGGCGAACGCGGCGTCGTCGAAGGCCTGGGCCTGGGCGCCGCGCGCGAAAGGATCGAGCTCGCCGCCCCATTGGCGCGTCGCATCGTTCGAGTGCTGGCGCGCCAAGGCGTCGAAGCTCTCGCCCGCGCGCGCTCGCGCCAGCAAGTCGTCGATCTTGCGCCGTGCCTGCTCTTTCTCGGCTTGCGCTGCATGGGCCGGCACGGCGACCAGGATCTGGCGCACCTTGACATGCTCGTCGCGGCGGAACAGGCGCGCGTTCAGGGCGTAGAAGTCCTCGAGGTCCTTGTCGGTGACGCGAACCTCGCGCTCGACAATGCGTTGCGCATAGCGCTCGCCCGACAGGAGCTTGCGCGTGTGGACGCGGTAGTCCTGCTCGCTGAATCCGCTCGATTCGATGCGCCGCAAAAAGGCATCGTGGTTGCGAAAGCGGGCGCGCACCTCGGCCACGGCGCGGTCGACGTCCTCGTCGCTGGCGACGAGTCCGGCCGTTTTGGCTTCCTGCCACAGCAGTTCGATGCGGATCAGATTGTCGAGCGCCTCGCGCTTGATGCTTTTCGCCTTGGCAGGGTTGTTCATGCGCGCGATCTGCAACTTGCGTTCGCGCAGCAGGTCCTCGAACTGGCGATCGAGCAGTTCGAGTGCGATGCCCACGCCGTTCACGCGCGCGGCCAGCACCGCCTGGCCGGCCGACGCCGTGACCCACACGCTCAGCAGCAGGGCCGGCAGGGCGCGCACGAGAAACGCTGCGGGCAGGTTCATCGAATCTCTCCTTTCATGGCAAGCGTCGATAGCCGCCCAGAGGGCGCAGGCCCTTGTGCTCGAGGTCGACCGCGACCAGATAAGCCCCCATCGCGCCGATGCGGCGGTCCGCGTTATAGCTCAGCCTCGGGATCAGGCCGGTGTCGAAGCCCTGCACGGTCTCGAGCGTGGCGATCAACTTGCGGCGCGACAGGTCCCGCCCGGTGCGCTTCAAGCCTTCGACCAGCAGGATCGCGGCCGCGTAGGCGCTGATCTGCCAAGCCCGGTGGGTGAGCGAATCCGCGCGGCCATGCAGCAGGGAAGCGTATTCGCGCAGCGCACCGCTGCGCTGATCGCTCGGCGAGGTCGGGTAGGCGAGGATCACGCGCTCGCGAAACGCCGCCGGCAGCTCGACGATGTCGCGCGGCGCGAGCGGCCCGGGCACGAGCAGGTGCGGGGTCCAGCCGATGCGCGCTGCCGAGCCGGCCAGGGCCGCGAGTTCGGCACCCGACCCCAGGACGAGGACGGCGGCGATATCGCTTTGCTTCAGCGCCGCCACAAGCACCTCGTGCGAGCTTCCGCGCGCGAGGAAGGGCACGAGGACGCCGGCGCGCCAGCCGGCGCGCTCGAGGCTGGCCTGGACGGCCTGCGCG
>JBAQUQ010000018.1:0-1996 GCA_049297615.1 Burkholderiaceae bacterium | reverse complement strand
GGCCAAGGGCGCCCCACCTCGCGGGTCGCCTCAGCGCGAACGTTAGGCGTCATCAGAACGGCCGGCGCGTACTCCGCACACCGCTGGGCCAGCGGCGACATTCGGCACACACGTAGTAGAATCTGGTGGTGAAGCCGTATCGCTGGCCTACCGACAAGAACGAGAAGCTCCAGGACGAGCGCGGCTTGACGTTCGAGCAGGTGGTCGTAGCCATGGAGTCCGGTGGCCTTCTCGACGTGGTCAGCCATCCGAACCCGAGCAAGTATCCGCGGCAGCGCGTCTTTGTCGTTGGAGTCGAAGGCTACGCCTACCTCGTGCCGTTCGTTGAAGAAGACGAGTACTACTTCCTGAAGACGATCATCCCCAGCAGGAAAGCAACGCGTCTCTATCTCGGAAAGGAAGATCCCGATCATGAAGCTTGACCCGTATGAGCTTGAGGTTCTGAGGGCCTTCGAGAGTGGGAAGTTGCGCTCGGTGGCAACGAAGGCGGAGCTTGCCAAGTACCGCGAGGCCGCCCGCGCCACCGCGATCAAGGACAAGAGAGTGAACATCCGGCTCTCGTCAGGAGACCTAGGGCAACGCTGAATAAGCCGCCGTACGCGGCCATCCAGTAGTGTTGGTTTGGCCGGCAGGTGATTTGCCGCCAAATTGGCCAAGTTTTGGCGGTTGAGGATCAGATTGCGGCGATTCCGAGCCGCTTTCTCAGGCCTCGGCGGGCCATTGACCCACCTTGCGCGCGTTATGCGCGGATTTCTTCATACAGCAGTCCTCGCGCCAGATAGATGTTGGCCAGACCCAGCGCCACGAACGACCGGGTGGCGTTCTTCGCCAGGCCGCGGTAGCGCACCTTGCCAAAGCCCCACAGCCGCTTGACGACCGCGAACACGTGCTCCACGCGCGCTCGTACCCGGGACTTGTTGCGGTTCTTGGTGCGCGTCTCGTCGGGGGCCTCGTCACCCTTGCGCACCCGCTGGTTGGTGAAGTCGCGCGCCTGCGGCGCCTTCGAGTGGATGAGCGCCTTCTGGCTGGCATAGGCGCTGTCGCCGTACAGGCGCTGCTCGTTGCCGTGCAGCAGCTGGGGCAACGGGTGCTTGTCATGCACGTTGGCTGGCGTGACCACAGCGCTGTGTGCAAGACCGGTGCGGCTGTCCACCCCAATGTGCAGCTTCATGCCGAAGTACCACTGCTGGCCCTTCTTGGTCTGGTGCATCTCCGGGTCACGCGCTTTGTCGGCGTTCTTGGTCGAACTGGGCGCGCCGATGATGGTGGCGTCCACGATCGTGCCGGTGCCCACCTTCAGCCCGCGCGCTTGCAGCACCTGTCCGACGGTGGCAAAGAGCTTCTCGCCCAGCTTGTGCTCCTCCAAGCGCCGCCGGAACTTCAACAGCGTCGTCCCATCGGGCACGCGCTCGCGGCCCAGGTCGATGCCCACGAAGCGGCGCAGCGCCGTGCTGTCCAGCAGCGCCTCCTCGCAAGCCTCGTCGGCCAGGTTGAACCAGTGCTGCACGAAGTACATCCGCAGCATGCGCTCCAAGCCCACCGGCGGGCGACCGTTGCCCGCCTTCGGGTAGTGCGGCTCGATGACCTCGCACAGCGCCTGCCAGGGGACGATGTCGTTCATCGTCGCCAGGAACACATCGCGTTTGGTCGCTCGGCGGTACTGCTCGAACCCGCCGCCTTGGTCGGCCGCAACGGCCAGCGTCTGTTGCTTCATCGGCTCACAACGCAACAGGCGCGCGGACCGTGGACTTGATCAGCGTTGCCCTAAGCCCCATCGGCCCGGGCGCGCCGCCCCGCACCCGCCCGATCACGCACAACGCCCGCACCGTCGGTTCTAATGGCAGCCTCTTCGCCCCAAGAGCCGCCAGCCCACCATGAACCAGCTCGACCAGCTCAAGCGCCACACCACCGTGGTGGCCGATACCGGCAACTTCAAGCAGCTGGCGCAGTACGCGCCGCAGGATGCCACCACCAACCCGAGCCTCATATTGAAGGC
>JBAQUQ010000017.1:0-17422 GCA_049297615.1 Burkholderiaceae bacterium | reverse complement strand
CCCTACGCCAGCCTGCGCGGCGCCGATGCCAGCACCTTCCGCGCCCGCATCGCCAGGGCCGCGGCGCTGGACCGGGAGAAGCCGGAGCGCGACCTGGCGCCGAGGTGCGACCGGCTGTGCGAGAGTGTTGCCAATGCCAACAAGGAGGCGCCTGCCAATGACCCGTAGCATCGTCGATGAAACCACGGCCGCCATGGATGCGCTCGCCGGGCGCGCACAAGCCGTGTTCCTGCGTACCCCGCCCGGAGTCATTGCCGCCGTGCTGGCGTCGCTGGGCGTGCGCGCCACCGCCCATGATGCGATCTGGTCGGACTGGCACATGCTCGAGCACCGCGGCGACTTCGCCGCGTGCCGCCAGCCGGCGGACTATGCGCGGATCTGGCTGCGGCTGAAGCTGCAGCAGGTTGGGGAGGGGTGAATGGACCGCGTCCTGTATCACTTGGCCCTGGGGATGATCCTGTTGACGCAGGACGTTTCCGGCCTTTGGCTGACGACCAAGCTGACGGTTGGCGTTTTCGGCGCGGTCCTATTGGCGCGCGCCATGATGCTGGTATTCCGGGCGATCAGGGACCCGCGCCATGTCCCGTAAACCCTTCAACCCCAGCGCCACCAGCCCGACCCGCTTCGCCAAGACCCAGCTCCGCAAGCTCGACCCCGCCGACCTGCGCGACTGGCTGGCGCGCCTGCGCCTGACGCCGCCCTTGCTCGCCGCGTGCCTTGGCCGCTCCGAAGCCGTGGTCTACATGTGGCTCGCCGGCGAGCATGTGATTCCACCCTACGTGACGGCCTGGCTCGAGCTGGCGAGTGCGTTCGACAAGCTCTGCAGGCAGTACGTGCCGCGGGAGGAGATCCTGGGCGACATCCTGAAATGGATGGAGCAGCAGCCGGACCAGGACATTGCCGACGATGCGATTGCCAGGCGTATGGCGCTGCCGGTCGGCGTCGTGCGGGAGGCGGTGGAGCAGCTCAGGGCGGAGGGGGTGCTGTCGTGAGCAAGCGCGGATTCGCGGCCATGTCACCGGCCATGCAGCGCAAATTCGCCTCCATGGGCGGCAAGGCCGTGCCGGAGCGACACCGGGCGTTCAAGCGCGACCCCGAGCTTGCCAGGCTAGCCGGGGGCAAGGGCGGCAAGGCGCCGCGGCGGTCGCCCAAGCTTGGCGCTACACGTTAAGCGCCAAGCTTCAGGGAGTTGACTTAAAAGTCAACCGACAGCCGCCCGCCCGGCCGCAGCAGCCGCAACTCCTCCCGCGCCCGTGTGATCCCGACATAGAACACCCGCCTGACCTCGTCCCGCCCCTCGGCCGATCGGTGCCACGCCTCCGCCGCCTGCGGCGACAGGTCCGGCGCCAGGTACACCACGTCCGCCTCGGCGCCCTTGGTCGAATGTACAGTCCCTACACAAACCTTCGGCGGCATCGCCAGCTCGAGCCGCGGGTTGCCGCCGCGCGCGATCGCTGCGCCGGCGATGCTGCCGGCATAGCTTACTGGCTTCTGCTTCGCCGCCATGGCGTGCTCGCCCAGGAATCGCAGCCCCTCCAGGCTCGGCCAGGTCCCGTCCCGCGCCGCGCCGGCCACCATGGCAGCCAGAGGCCCGTCCAGCCATCGCTCCAGCATCTCGGCCACTCCAGGCCGGTAGGACGGCTGGTCCTCGCCCAGGCGCGCGATTTCGGCCTTGGCGCCGCGCTTGAGCAGCCCCTCCGCCTTCAGCAGCCCGCACCACTGCGCCATATTGAACATGGTCCAGTAAGGCTGACCGTTCTCGGCGGCGACAAAGCTGCTCACCCGCTGCGCCGCGCCGCCTTCCGAGCGGTTCAGCGGATTCCACGATCCGCGGTTCGGCCGGTACGGGTTGGCGAAGGGGACGCCAGCGTCGCGCAGGGCGGCGATCCAGCCGTTGAGCATGTAGCCGCAGCTCGCCAGCACCATCACCGACTTGCCCTGGTCGACCGTCGCCTTGACCCGCGCCATTTCCTCGCCGGGGAAGCGCAGGCTGGCGTCCGCCATGGTCACCGCGCCGTCGGCGTCGCGCGGCAGGAACTCCTTGGCCTGGCGCCGGCTCACCTTGGCGATCCAGACGGAGGCGTAGCGGTGCACGGCCCGCGGCAGCCGGTAGGACTGTTTCAAGACGATGCGGTTCTCGGCCGGGACCGGGGCGTCCACAATGACGCGCGGGTCGGCGCCGGAGTGAGAAAAAATAGTTTGGTCGTCGTCAAGTAAGCACACGAACGCTTCAAGGTGTGGCACCCATCGCCGGAGCAACTGCATTTCCAGAGCGTTGAAGTCCTGGGTTTCGTCGGCGAACAGTACCTTGGGATTGCCCGGCGGCGTCGCCGGCCCGTGCTCGATCAGGTCGGTGAAGTCGAAAGCCCCATGGCTATCCTTCCAGCCCTCCCAGGCGCGGGCGAAACCCTGCACCGCGATCGGCCAGGCGTCGCGATCGACACAGCGCGCGCGCAAGAGCTGGTAGTGCGAGCTGAGCTTGTCCGAGCTGGTGCCGTCCTCGCCGCCGTCGGCCGCGCCCAGGTCCTCGACGTCGGGCTTGCGCGCTTCCGACAGCAGATATTCCGGATGCGCCGCATTGAAATCCCCAACATGCCCCTCCGCCAGCGGCGGCATCTCCAGCGCCCGGTAGCAGAGACTATGCAGCGTGCCGATCATCTGCCTGGGGATGTCGGCTTTGCGGCCGTCCACCTCCTTGGTGGCGAGCTCGACCGCAGCGGCCTTGGTGAAGCTGCAGGCCATGACGCGGTCTGGGCCGTAGCGCTCGGCGGCGAGGCGAATCTGGCGGGTGGCGTAGGTGCTCTTGCCGGTGCCCAGCTACGGAGGGCCATAGACGTGGTACTCGGTCATGACCGGGTACCTCTATGGCCCTCGCGCTCCTTGCGCAGTTGGGGGTTGATCACCGCGGCCCGCTCCGCGCCGCCCGCGTCCGCTCCCAGCACTCATACACCAGCGACGCCTGGTTGATCGCATCGGCCATGGCGTCGTGCGTGTTGGCGGTGCGCAGTTTCTCCCGGCAGGCGGCGTAGATCGTGCGGGTGTCCATGACCTGCCAGTATTTCCAGGGGATCGTGCCGAGCGGGCTGCGCCGATACCAGTATTCCAAAATTGCAATATCGAACATGCTGCCATGCGACCAGATGCGCGGCGCATCCAGCGACTCGACCATGTTTCGCAGGTCGATCAGCGCATTGTCGAGCAGCACACCCTCCTTCGCGCAGCGCGACAGCAGCACATCGAACGCCGTGCCATTGTCGCCCTGCTTCGCCCACCACGCGACTGTGGCAACGTCGACCATGCCGGGCGAGTTGCGCACGAACAGCTGCGCCGCCTGGTACGGCCCATGCTGCGGCCACGGCTGTTTCTCATCCCAGCAGCACCACCCGACCGACAGGATCGGTACGCCGCTCTCGACGCGGGTGCCGAGGGTTTCCAGGTCGATCATGACGTCGGTGATGGGCATCAGAGTCGCTCCCCGTCAATCACCGCCCGCGCGTCGCGGCGCCAGGCGGTGAGCATTTCCGGCAGCGTCACCGGCGACCCGTCGCCGCCGAACATGCGCTGGCGCAGCAGCAGCCAGCCGAGCGGCGAGCCGTCACTCTGGTGCGTTGCCGGCCCTCGCGGCACGATCCTGACCTGCCCTTCTAGCGTCTCTGGCATCCTCGCCTCCCTCAGCAGCAAACGGCGTAAACCCATACTCCCGGCGCGCCCTGGCGATCTCGGCCAGCAGCGCGGCCTCCGCTTCGCGCAGCAGCGCGCGATACAGCAGGATGCCGGCGCAGAGCTGGCGCATGCGCTCGAGCTTGGGGGTGGGCCAGCTAGGCACCCTCGCCCAGCCCGCTCTCATACAGCTCGAGCAGCGCATCCTGCTCCTGCAGCTCGGCGCGGTCCTGCGCGCGGCGGCGGATCAGCAGGCGGACGATCTTGGTGTCGAAGCCGTCGCCTTTCATTTCCGCGTAGATCTCGCGGATGTCGGCGGCGAGCGCCGCCTTCTCCTCGGCGAGGCGCTCGATCCTGGCGACGTGCGAGCGGAGCCTGTCGACGGCGACGGCTTCGCCTGAGTTGTGCCCCTTGCCCGCCGTCATGACTGCAGCGCCTTCTCCGCCGCGGCGAGCTTCTCCGCTTCGGTCATGGTGCCGCCGCGGCGGAGGAAGTCGGGGAGGTCAGTGAGGCCGTCGGCCGGCTGCGCGGGGTCGGTGCGGTCGGGGTCGTGGCGCGCCATTTCTTCCGCCGTCGACGGCCGCAGCGTCGTCTTGTCGCGCTCGGCGATTTCCTCCGGCGTAAGATCGCGCGCGGTCATGCCAGCACCAAGCACCTCCACATTCGTCCGCGACCGCCGCGGCTTGCGCGCCCTGGGCTCCGCCGCTTCCGGCGCGGGCAGCCCGCAGAGCCGGGCGAGCTCGGCTTCCTTGGTGGCGATCTCGGCGCGGAGGCGCTCGATATGGGTGGCGATGTCGGCGATCTTGCGGGTGTCCAGGGGCTTAGGCATGGGCGTGCTGCTCCTTGTCGATGGCGATGATCGCGTTGCCGATTGCTTCCGTGATTTGAGGAACGACTGCATTTCCAAGGGCTCTAAGGCGGTCCACTCGGGAGGGAACCCCATGAACCACTCGACCCAGGTCGGGTTCAGGCTGCCACCAATTTCTTCGCTGAGCGGCCGGGCGTTCGGCTTGCGGCCCTTCGATCCCGACTTCCAATCCCTCGCCGTCGCCGTCGGCAGCATCGCCCGGTTCACCGCCCTGCCCAGCTCGTTGCCCAGCTCGTTGCCGCTCGGCCCGGCCCTGCGCTTGTTCGGCACCGCCATGCCGTGCGCGGTCGGAAACAGCAAGTTGCGATGCGCCGGCCACTTCTGCATCGACGGCGAGAGCGCGTTCGCCTTGGCCGTAGGCGTCGGCAACAACCCAGCAGCGCTTTCGATAATGCGGCGCGCCGGCGTGGACAGCACCGACCACGAGCGGCCTCCCGGCGTAGCCTGCTCGATCCAGGTCAGCGAGTACCCGGTCGATGCCGAGAGTGCGCAGGCGAGGAGAGTTTTCAACGACGACCCAACGGGGTCGGGCTTCTGCGACGATGCGGGCCATCTCGCGCCAGAGGCCGCTGCGCTCGCCGTCGAGACCTTTTGCCTTTCCGCCGGCGGCGGCGCTGATGTCCTGGCAAGGAAACCCTCCGCACACGACATCGACTCCTCGATACTGTCCCCCATCCAGCTGCCTCACATCCTCATGGCACGGCACGTCGGGCCAGTGTTTCTTCAGCACCGCGCGGCAGTACGGCTCGATCTCGCAGAAGGCGACGGTGCGCATGCCGGCGCGCTCCAGGCCGAGGGAGAAGCCGCCGATGCCGCTGAACAGGTCGAGGACGTTCACGGCTCCTGCCTCAGCGCAAACGCCTTCAAGCAAACGCTGCACTGCACCGCCTGCGCGCGGCCCTCGTCGATCACGACAATGAACGACGCCGAGCACTTGCACGGCCGGCGGCGGCTTCCTTGATGCTGTCGGGGATTTGGGGGTCACTCATTGACCACCTTCCCCGCCCTGATCTGGAAATACTTGCAGGCGTCGCTGCGCCAATCGATCGTCGTCGCCTTCGCGCCAGGCTGCAGCTGCTTGAACTTCGCGCAGACCGTTTTGTCCGGCGTGTCGCCGATGCGCGTCCGCGCGCGCAGGAAGTCGCAGTTTCGGCAGGTCTGCCCGGCCGGGCCGGTGCCGGGGAAGTGCGCGAATGAGGCGTGCTTGCGCGGCCCGGCGCCCATGTGCCTGAAGCCTTTTCCGCTGAAGGCCTCAACGGGATCGACCGGCTTGTTCCAGTCCGCGAGCTTCCGCGCGAGGCGCTCGGCGGCTTCGGGGGTGAAGGGCTTGGGGTCAGCCATGCTTCTTGCCGTGGTTGGAGTTTTCCATCCAGTGCACCCAGCGGCGCAGCATCTCGCGCGCATCTTCGGTCGAGCAGTCGCAGTTGCGGAGGTGACCGCCCAGGTAATACCACTGCTGATCCGGATCGCCGGGATACGCTTTTGCCTCTAGCGCAACGCGCACCAGGAAGTCGCACATCTCGTCGTCGTCCAGCTGCGCGAACCACTTCGCCGCCGTCTGCACGTCGAGGGTTATCCGGGTTTCGATCATGACCTGCGTCATGCACTCATTCTCCTACTAATGCCAACCTAAGTCAACAGCACCGGCGGCACCCGCCAGAATTTTCTCTGCCGGTCGCGCTCGTCGAAGCGGAAGTTCTCGGTGATCGGATCGCACTTCAGCTTGCGCAGCTCCACCGCGAGCTTCTGGATGGTGTAGCGCTGCCCCCTTTGCTCGGCGAGCCACTTGGCGAAGGCCGGCAGCGCCAGGCAGAAGAAGCCGTCCTTCATGAACGGCTCGTTCGGATCGTTGCTGATCACGCCGTTGGCCTGGCGCATTTCCTTGGTGGTGAGGTACTCGGTGAGCCAGTGCCGCACCAGCTCCACCAGCCTGGCATCGCCGCCGACTTCCACGTCGGCGGCGGCGTCGAGCATGGACTGGATGCGGTCGCGGTGCTGCGCCGGGCGACAGGGCGCGATCACCAGCTTGGTCACCGTGAGGAAGGCCTTCGCCAGCATGGTCTGCGACATCAGCACGTTGGCGTCGGCTTTCACCTCGCCCTTGGCGGTCATGATGGCGTAGAGCGGCTCGTCGCCGGTATAGCGCAGCACGGCTTTGATGTCGCAGCCGTAGATCACACCGAGCGCCTTGTGCACCGAGTCCAGCTCGGCCGGCGAGGGTTTCTCCTCGCCGCGCTCGGCCTTCATGGAGAGGAAGTTGCGGATGTCCTGCTGGGCTTCCTCCTCCTCGCCGCGGCGCTGCGCCGCCATGATGGTGTTGACGTAGTAGTAGGACTTTGGCGCGCGCTCGATCTTGAGATCGCCGCCCCAGCGCCGGCGGTAGGCAATGAGCGCGCACATCACCTCCACCGGCGCCCAGGATGCCGCCACCATCCATGATGCGAGCGCCAGGTCGTACTCGCTGTGCGACCAGTCCTTGGTGTCGGCGCGGGAGCGCTCCCAGGTTTCCTTGAAGCGCTCGTTGTTGGCCATCAGCGCGACCAGCAGCTTGTCGTTGACCTGGGCGTCGGCGCGGGCGTGCGGGTCGAGCTCGGCCTGCAGGCGGCTGCGGAACTCGGCGAGGTTGAGGGCCGCCTTTGTTTTGGTCGCGGCGGGAGCGGAATCGGCGGTTCTGAAATCGTGCCCGTTCAGCGCATGGCCGTTGGCTTCGGTGAGGTTGTGCCCGTTCACCTGGGTCGGCGCCGCCTCGCGCGCCTCGAGGAACTTCTCACCGGGGCTCTGCTTCGCCGCCTTCAGCCCGGCCATGTAGTCGACCAGCCAGTCCAGCGCGTCCTGGCATTCCTCGATCTCCTCGCCGGTGCCGGGGAGATGGTCGCCGGTGACGGTGAAGTAGCGACCCCAGGAATACAGCTCGATCTTGCCGAACTTCTTGACCCTGGCGTCGGTCAGGGTGCCGCGGCAGAGGATGTGCACGCCGCGCCCCGACGGGGACACCTCGGCATAGGTGTGGAAGCGGTCGACGATCGCCTGCGCCCAGTCGTCGAGCTGCTCGGTCTCGATGTCGCGGCACTTGTCTAGGTCGACGCCGAGGATGCGGTTGGCCGCTTTCTCGCTGAACACGAAGCCGGCGCCGGAATAGGGCTGGCCGTCGTGCTTCACCGAGGCGTCGACCACCTGGTGGAAGCTTGCCCAGTCGCCTGGGTTGGTGCTGCTGGCGGGGCGGTGCGTCAGCGCGCTGTACGGGATCTTGGTGAAGTCGCCGCTGGCCTTCTTCTCCAGCCGCCACAGCACCCATTGCCGGTGCTGTGAAAGCTCGCGGATCGCTCCTATGGTGAGCGACGGGAATCCGTCCAGCATGCCTCTCCCCGACCCAAAGGAAGGCGGAAATACCGACGGCAACCCCAAGCCCCCGCTCGAGCTGCCGCCGGCTACGCTAGTTCACGAAATCTCAGCCTGCACCCGGAGCTACGCCGCCGACAAGCGGCAAGAAGGCATAGCTCCGGGCGCCAGGCTTACGCTTGCGCCACGTCCTCTGCGGTGAGGTCGACGGTCTTGAAGACGCCCTGCAGCGAATCGGAGAACATCTTGATGCGGGCGGCTTCATCGTCGCTGAGCTGCGAGGCCATGCGCGGCTCGACCAGGGAATACTGGATGCCGTCGGCGTTCTTGTCCTGTGCCAGCTTGAGCGACGTGATCGCCTGGTAGTAGGGGATGCCGGCGCCGGCCAGCTTGATGAAGTAGTCGCGCATGGCCTTCAGGCTGGTCGGCGGCGCGGCGACGACGATCGGCAGCAGGTCGCCCGGCCGCACGATGAACAGCAGGCGCATCTGCTTGCAGGCCTGGCCGCGGCCGGCGTCGGTCTTACCGGGCTTCGGCGGCGCGCTGCCGAATTGGGCGAAGGCACATTTGTGGCAGGGGCCGCCAGGATCGCCGACGCCGATCCTGCTATCGCGGCTGGCGCAGTCGGGCGGTGCGCCGGCACCGGAGAACGACTCGCGCCAGAAGGCGCGCTGGTCCGACCAGGCGACGATCACGCCGTCGATGGTCTTGGCGGCTTCCTCCGGCCCGTCGAGGCTCGGCACCATCCAGGTGATGCCGCCGCCGGCCGGCACCTTGATCCGCGTGAGGTCGAACGCCGAGATGCCGCCGGCGATGTTGGCGGAGACCAGCTCGACCAGCTTCTGCGGCGGGTAGGTGGCGATCTTGTAGCCGCCGAGGGCGGCGGGGAGCGTGTTGCCTTCGTTTTCCTTGGTGGCGAGTGCGGTCGACGGGTCAGCCATTTGTTGGTCCCTCCGGTGAAGCTTTAAGTTGGGCGACAGCCCAGGCACGGACGCGCGCCCAGCGGTGCTCTGGCGTTTGGCTGTGCGGCCCTGCCTCGTCGTTGATGTATTCGATCTCGCGCGCCATGGCGTTGGCGATGCCGAACGGCAGATGGATGCTCTCGGCATCGTCGGGGTCGATAGCATCGAGGTCGATACCGCGCCTTGCGCCGACCACACCGAGGGCGCAGAACGCTCCCTCGCGCGTGCGCAGAGCGTCGGCGATTAGCCGTTTCTCCGGCATGGCGTCAAGCGCTTCGATCAGCTCGCGCAGGAAAGCCTGTCCGCGCCTTCCCTGGATCGCCATGGCGACAGCCTGACGCCAGCGACCCAGGGCCAGCGGATCGTCGTTGTCGTCGGAATAGTCGGCCCGGCTCATGCTTTCCGCGCCCCAACCTTATGCACCGTGCGAAACTCGATCACCCCGCGCAGTGGCACCGGGATCACCGACTCCGGCTCGATCTCCATGGCGTTGCGCCGCTCGGCGCGGGCGCGCTCCTGTTCCTGCTTCAGCTGCTCGCCGAAGTGCGCGCGCAGGCCCTGCACGTTCATGCGCGGCTCGCAGAACTCGCCGAGGCCGCCGTCCTGGAACAGCTTCTGCAGCTCCGATGCGGAGAGCAGGTCGCAGGCTTCCGATTTGCTGGGCCAATGCTCGGTGCGCAGGTAGATCGTGGTGTCGGCGGCGGGGAGCGACGGGTCCGACTTGATCTTCACCTGGGTGACGCCTTCGGACTCGAAATGCTGCAGCACCTCCGGCTCCAGCTCCTTGATCAGGCTGTCGTTGGCCTTGGTCAGCGTGTCGAGCCGGCGCTTCTCGGCGACGGCGATGGCGTAGGCGCGCAGCGGGTCGTCGGTCATGGGCGGACAATCTCGGTTATCGTGCTGAGCACAAGCAGGACGCCGCTGAAAGCAACAAAGAAGGATGCCAGCGGGGATGAAAGCCACCCGCTCGCAAGGAGTCCCGCGCAAATAGCAGCAAGTAGGCCGCGAATGATGATGCCGGTCGCGAGGCTCACTCCGCCATCCTCCTTGCTTTCTCGGCATTCGCATCCGCGCTGGCGACGCGCTTTGCGCCGTCGGCCGCGGGCACGATCCATTCCTTGATCCAGGCGATCTGCTTGGGACCGAGCGCCTTTGTTTCTTTCGCGGCGGAGGGCGGAATCGCCCCGACCAAACGCATGCAGCTCGGCATCACGCCGCCCTCTCCGGCACAGCCTTCACGGCCGTCGGCTTCGCCGGCACCGCCTTCTCGGCCGTCGGCTTCGCCGGCATGCCCTTGCGCTGCCACGCCAGCCAGGCCTTGCGGAACTTCTCGCTGTCGTCGTAGCCGAGCAGCTCGGCGAGGCGCCCGGCATAGCCCCAGTTCGGCATGCCGCCCTGCTCCCAGAGCAGGATGGTGCTGGGCGAGCAGCCCAGGCGGGCGGCGGCGTCGGCGCGGGTGACGGCTTCCGGCCGCTGCTTCTCGCGCCAGGCGCGCAGCGGGTTGGCCTTCAGCCATTTGTCGCGGTCGGTCATGCGCCCTCCTTGCGGATCTGAATCTGGGTGCGAAGCTCGTTCACGACCGACAGGGCGACCGCGGCAGCCTCCACCTCTCCGGCCTCAAATCCGGCTTTTGCCTGCGCTTCGATTTCGTCGGCGGCATTCAGCAGGAAGCCAGCGCAAAACTCGCTGATCTCGATGCGGATCGTCCTCATGCCGCGACATCCTTCTTCCTGAGAATCTCATCGATCGCATCCGCCCTGCGCCTGAGCGCCAGGTAGATCGTCTCGTCCACCGTGCGCTCGGCAACGAGGTGCCGGTAGGTGACATGCCGGGTCTGCCCCGGCCGGTGCAGGCGGGCCAGCGACTGCTCGTAGTTGGCGAGGTTGAAGTCGAGCGAGTAGTAGATCGCCTCGCTGGCGCGCGTCAGGTCGATGCCGACGCCGCCGGCCTGGATGATGACGCCCATCACGTCGATGCCGGCGGGCATCTGGGCGTGCGGGGTCAGGTCCTTTCGGCGCCCCGAGATCTCTCCGTAACTGAGGCCGGCATCGTTACAGACAGATTGAACTGTATCGAGATCATGGGTGAATCGGCAAAATATGACGACAGGACCAGGAAGATCAGGAAGCAGATCAGCCAGGGCGTCGCGCTTCGCCACATCGACGGTTGCTCGGCTTTCATCCCCCGTCTCCATGTCCTTCACCGGCATATGCCCCGACGTGATCTGCTGCAGCCGCAGCACCTTCACTGCGGCGCTGCTCGCCGACAGCACCCCCTGCTCCACCTCGGCGAAGAAGTCCCTGGCCATGGAGTCGTAGACCTTCTGGCCCTTCTCGCCGAGCTTCACCGGCACGTCGATGTGCTGGAACTCCGGCAGCGACAGCTCGGCCTGCTCCTTGGTGACGCGGAACATCAGCGAGTGCAGCTTCTCCTCGAACTCCTCGGTGTTCTGGTAGCCGACCACCACCTTGTTCTGGTAGCCGCCGAGCACGGCGTAGCGCCGGCGGAAGCGATGCCAGGAGGTGCCGAACACCCCCTGGTCCAGGAAGCGGTACTGGGCGAACGCGTCCAGTGCGGAGTGGGGGAGGGGGGTTCCAGTGAGGCACAGCCGCAATGGAACGCGTTCGCCCAGTAGCATCATGAAGTTGCCGAGCTTGCCGTCGGCCGCCTTGCCGCGGTGCGACTCGTCGAAGATCACCGCGTCGAACTTGGCGTGGTCGAGTGCCCAGTCGGCCATGCCATCGCGCCAGATGGCTTCGTGGTTGACGACGAGAGCACTGCGGTGGCGACGTGCTCCAGTGAGCGAGAGGTGAGCGCGCGCCGTAGACAGGCGCTGATCGATTCGCCCTCGGTCAAGAACGCAAACCTCGATTTCCTGCTGGCTGTGTCGCAGGAATTCCCTTGGCCAAACGCCCATCGCAGATTTGGGGCTGAGCACAAGCACATTGCGACACTCCCGATAATTCGCCAGCGCGATCGCCACCAGCGTCTTGCCCGCGCCCATGGCCAGCGCCAGCAGGTAGCCCGGATGCGGCGCCGCCTTCCAGAACGCGCGCTTCTGGTGCGGCCAGGGTCGCGTCTTGCTGGGGATGTCGGGCAGCTGCTCGGCGGGAGTCTCCTCGGCGAGCGCGGTGGCTTCACGCTTGGCGGCGGCTTCCTCCAGCAGCGCATCGAAGCGCTTGTCGGACTGCGCGATCGCTAAGGCGATGTACAGCTCGCGCGCCTTCTCCGGGGTGGCCGGGAAGATCCAGCGCTTCACCTCCGGGCTCCAGCGGGCGCCGGAGATCGCCTTCAAGGCGTCGCGGCTGGCGAAGGGTGCCGCGATCTCGATCAGGTTGTCGGCGACGGTGGCGGTGATCATAGGACCTCCGCCTCGGCGGCGTCGATCAGCGCATGGAGCAACCGATCGATGTCATCACCCCTATCCCTGGCGGGCACCCGCACGATCAGCTTCCGCAGATCGGAGATGGTCAGCTCGGCGTCGCGAAGAATCTGCTCGACGGTCATGCCGCTCATACTACTAATGCTAATCTACATGTCAAGCGCTTTTTCTGACATCCCGCGCCGGCGCGAGCGACAGCGCCAGGCGCTCGAAATTCTTGAAGTCGTCGATGACGAAATACGAGATCCCCTTGGCGGCGCACTCCTCCATGAAGTCGCGCTGCTTCTCGGTCTGCTTCTTGCCCGGCGCCTTCAGCTCGATCCACACCGCGTGGCCATGCGGCCGCACCATGATCAGGTCGGCGACGCCGGCCAGCATGCCCTGGCGGCGCAGCTTGGCGGCGACGGCGAAGCTGCGCTTGCCTTCGTTGGGGAGTGCGACGAGCTGGCAGGACTTGAGCCAGGGGTGCGAGCGGAACCAGGCGACGCAGATGGTCTGCAGCTCGCCCTCGGGGTCGGCGCGCTTGGCGGTTTTGTCGAGGAGGGACTTGTACTGGGCTAGGTTGAGGCGCATCAGGCCCCCGGCTTTTTCTCCGCCTCGCTCGCATCCCAGTCCGCGCCGACGCGCTTGGCCTCTGCCTGGATCGCCGGCCAGAGCGCCAGCAGCTCCTCGTGGGTGACCTCCTTGCCGCTCTCGATCTGCGAGATCACCCGGATCGCGGTCGGCGCGCCGCGCACCGCGGCGTTGATCAGCAGGTTGAACGGCGGCGGCACGAAGCCGAGCGCGATGGCGAGGCCCTGCTGCGTCAGCGGCGAGTCGAAGATGTCGAGGGCGGTGTCGATCCAGGACATGGGCGGCTCCTACTTCTTGGCCGAGAGGATGACGTTGAGCTGCTTGACGCCGGCGTCGACCATCTCGCGCACGAGCCCCTCCATCTCCGGCGGTGCATCCTTCTCGCAGATGCCGGCGCCGATCGACTGGCGGACCTGGGTGACGATCTTGCGCTCGCTGACGCTGAGCTTGTTGTCGCGGTTGAGCTGCGTCAGCGACGGCATGGCGATGTTGTAGCCGGTGCAGCCGAGGATGGCGGTCTGGCCGACCTGGAGGCTGGAGCAGGCCGTGATGAAGATCAGGCAGAGCCCGGCCGCGACGAGGACGGTCTCCGGAAAATTGAAATCGAGATGCTTGATCAGGAATTTGTTCATCACTTCGCTCCCGGTTCAACAGGCAATGGCGGAACAGGCTGGTCCGGCGCATACCGCGCCGAGAAGAACGCCACCACCACGGCGACCACCGTGCCGAGCCAGGCGGCGAAGCCGGTGGTGATGTTCACGCCGAACAGCAGCTTGAACAGCTCCTGCATGACGTCCGGGGGGATCAGGGCGGCGACGCCGATCGAGGCGAGCAGGCCGCCACCGCCAGCGTAGGTTGAGCGTTTCATGGCTGCTGGTTCGTCGGCTTCCATGACTCGGCAATCGAGCGCGCCCGCCGTTCGATGGCTTCGCGCCTCTCCGCGTCAACGATCTCCTCGACGGCCTTGCGATAGTCTCGGTCGCTATAGGCGGTCTGTCCGGCGCTCATGACAATCTCCTCAGCGGCCCGCGCACATTAGCACTATGCGAGCGGTTGCACCAGGGTCATGACCGGCGCGGCGCGCGACTTGAAATCCTGCTCTGTCGCCGCACCCAGCGGCGAGTTGTACCTGAGCTTGTAAATCTGCGCCATCCCGTCGAGCGTGGACGGCAGCTTCTCCGGCGCGCGGTAGTAGTGGATGCGGCACATTGCCGCCGCGAAGGGCAGGTTGCCGGCAAGCTGGTGCCAGAGTGACGGGAACGCCTCCGACTTCCAGGTCCAGGATTCGACCTTGGCCCAGAGCCCGACCTGGCGCGTGCGCAGCCAGAGAACGTGATCGTCGAAGGTGCGCTTCTCCATCTGGAACAACCCCAGCGCCGGCCCCCAGCCGGTCTCGCCGCCGCGACCTTTCTGGTCGATAAAGGCGAGCTGCGACTCGGTGAGGCCGGTGCCGACCACCAGCCGCTCGGCGTCGATGCCGGCGAGGCCGATATGCGCGAGCGCGGGCTGCACGACGAAGCGGTGGAACTGCTTGATCTCGAGTCCCATGTTGGGCAAGACTCCCCTCGGGTGGTCCGCAGAACGCGGATGGTCCGCGGTAAACGGTCATTCCTGGGAGTGGTCACCCAGGGTCGCGTTGAGCAGTGCGCGAGGCCAGCCCGCAGCCGTGCAAGACCTCACGGCCACTCACCTCGGCCCCAGCGCCAGAGCGATCGGCAGCACGATAGCGCAGAACACGAAGAAGCACACCAGGATCGCGACCGCGCCCTTGGCGACGTAGTCGGCGACCTCGGCGTCGTTGGGCAGGTGTGGCATGTCAGCGCTGCAAGGTCTGGCGCAGCACCTCGGTCGCCGGCCCGATGAACGGCTTGGCGCCCTGGCCGACCACCGTGCCGACGATGCCGATGCAGGCGATCACCACGGCGATGGCGACGCGACGGTTCCAGCCCTCGGTGTTGCCGACGCGCTCGCCGATGACGCTGATCTGCGCGGCCACCTGGGTGCGCCATTCCTGGGTGGTGCGGTCGACCATGTCCTGGCGCTCGCGCCGCCAGACGCCGTCCTCCTCGCGGCGGCGATGGATGTCCTCGCGCAGGCCGTCGACCTTCTTGCGCACGTCTTCGACCTTTTCCTGGGTCCGCTTGGAAGCTTCCATGCAGCCATCCTCGTGCGCGTCCAGGCGCGCGGCGGCGTTCACGGCGACGTCATGGGTTTTGCGCAGGTCACTGCGCAGTGATTCCACCTCGCGCTCCAGGCGTCCAGTGACATGTTCCATCCTAGGGTCGCTCATCGCCCCGCTCCGATAACGCCGGCGTCGCCAGATATGGACGCAGCCGGGCACGGATGACAGGAAGATTTTCCTTGGTCGGGCGCAGCATGAGCTGCTTGAACAGGGTCGGGTCGGTCGCGGTGAGGGCGTCGCCAACCACTTTCATCACCCGCTCGGTCAGCCGGGCGTCGGCCTCATTTGCCACATTTGTGACGAAGGGGAGCGAGCGCAGGAAACCGCCGACGCGCAGGCCGGAGAAGCTCGCCTTGATCAGCGTCGACAGCGCCGGCGCGTCCATGCTGTCGAGCACGGCCTGGGACTGCGCGGTCGGCGAGTCGCCGCGGAAGGCGCGCGCATTGGCCGTGCTCTCGCCCTGGCGGACTTCCTTCAGAAGGGTATTCAACCGGCCCCGCTGGTCTGGCGTGAACAATGCCTCGGCCGCTTTGGCATGGTTCTCCAGGAAGGACGCCAGCTTGGTCGACGTCATTACCCGCAGGCCGTTCTTGTCGGTGCCGCCGATGCGGCTGTCGGCCATCATCTCGTCGAAGAACATCCGCCTGAGCGCCGGCAGCGCCTGGCCGTCCGGGTCGCGCCCGGCCTGCGCCACCAGCTCGCGCATCATCTGGCCCTGCTGGGTGCGGTTGCCCAGCACCGAGGCCAGCGCCTGGTCGGGGTCGCCCTTCAGCCACAGCGCGAGCGCGTTGCGGCCAGTCTCACCCTCGGCCTTGACCAGCTGGCTGCGGTCGGCCATCAGGTTCTGCAGCACCTCGGACTGGCGGCCCTGGTCGTCGAGGTTGGCCTTCAAGGTCGGGAACAGGTCGAGCTGCTCGCCGTACTTCGCCTTGAACTGCTCGAGCGCCTTCGGGTCGATGTAGAGCGTGCCGTCGGCGTTCTGCTTCACCGTGAGCCGGGTGGCGAGGCTCGCAAGGTAGCCCTCGGCCAGCTGCTTGATCGGCGTGCCGAGGCCGCCCTCGGGCACCTGGCCCTTGGCGATCAGCGCCTGGCGCGCGGCGTTGGTGAAGGCCTCCGCGTTGAGCAGGTCGGAGGTCTCGGCGGCGCCGCGCAGGCCGCCGGGCGCCTGCAGGTCCTCCAGCACCAGGCGGGGATCCTTGCCGCCGCCGCGACGGTTCTTCACCAGGATGTCGGCCAGCGGGCCGCGCGTGAATTTATCGTTAAGGCTGCGTGAATACTCGCGCGCGGCGGTGACCTGGGCGATCAGGCCTGGATCGCCGCTCGCCTCCGCCGCCTTGACGATCTGGCCCAGCACCACCTCGCGCAGGTTGCCGTAGTTCGCGGCGAGCTTGGCGTTGCCCGGCGTGCTGGCGGTGCCGCTGGCAGCTTCGGTCTGCAGCTTGCCGAGGCGCGAGTAGAGCGCCCAGGCTTCCGGCATGGATTCGTAGTCGCCGAGCGTGCGCGCCGACTTGGTCTTCAGGTTGCTGATCGCCGCCTGCTCGGCCGCAGCCTCCTGGCGGTACATCTCCGCCGCCATGAAGTTGCCGGCCTCGGCCTCGGCCTTGGCGTTGCGCTGCGCTTCGGCCAGCTTCAGTTCGTGGCCGACCTGGATCTCGCTGTCGGTGGCCTTCAGCAGGTCCTGCACCACCTTCGGGTAGTTCGCCGGGTCGTCGGCCTTGGCCTGGGCGGCGAGGATGCCGTCGAGCTCGCGCTGCAGCGGGCCGCCCAGCTCGACGGCGAGCTGCTCGTTGGTGCGGATCGGCGTCCAGAGCACGTTCTCCTGGGTGCGCGCGTCGCGGTAGGCCTGGCGGAAGCCCGCGGTCGCCATCTCGCTGATCTTGTCGCGGCCGACCTTTGGGCCGAGGGTTTCGACCTGGCGGGACACCCAGGCGGCCGTCGTGCTGATCAGTCGGTCCAGCGAATCGACGCTCTCGCGCGCGACACCCTGGAACCAGGATGTTGCCTTGGTCTGCGCGTCGGCGCTGGACATCGCCGGGTCCTTGCCGAGGATCGTCTCGCTGGCGTAGCGCTGCGCCGCCGAGTTGAGCGCCGCCTCGCGCTGCTTGGCGCTGCCGGGCATGCGGGTCAGGATGGCACGCTCGATCGAGAGCAGCCCATCGTCGGCGGCCTGCTGCGCCGCGCTGTGGACCTGGCCGATCTCGCCGGCGTAGCTGTCGAAGTTGTCCATCATGTCGGAGACGGTGCCGGAGCGCTTCGACCGGATGAACTGGGCGGCGATGTCCTCGGCGTCGGGACCGTTGAAGGCCTTGCGCAAGGTGGCGCTGCCGAAGAACTCGTAGGGGGAAAGGGAGCGGCCGGCGCTGGCGACGGCGCGGCCGGCCGTGCCGACCAGGCCGGCGTAGCCGCCGCCGAGCAGGTTGCCGACGGTGCCAAGGCTCTTGCTGCCACCCTCGCTC
>JBAQUQ010000016.1:0-21553 GCA_049297615.1 Burkholderiaceae bacterium | reverse complement strand
GACCCGTACTGACCAGGCAGGCGGCGCCCCGGCAGCGGCGTGGCTGGCGTAAACCATCTCACCGGGCATTGCGAGGGCAGTTTGCGGCGAACCGGCGTGGTCGGCGAGTTGAGCGAGCAGGTGCCAGCGGTGGCCGGCAGCGAGCGGCCAACTGATGCGAAGCAGGCCCGGCGCGGCAAGCTCGAAGCGGCCGCTGCGCGCACCGTCCAGCCGGGGCACGAGGTTTTCGCGGCGCAAGCGCAACAGGTGCGTGTACAGCGCCAGCCAACTCGAATGCGGTTCGCGGCCGCGCTCGCCCCAGTCGAGCTTGCTGCGCAGGAAGGTGGACGGCGCGTTCGGGTCGGGAATGCGGTCGCGCACCTGCGCATCGGCAAAGCGCGCGAAGCGCCCGAACTCGGCGCGCCGGCCCTGCGTCACGGCCTGGGCGAGTTCGCCGTGAAAGTCGCAGAAGTACTGGAAGGGCGAGGCCGCCGCGTACTCCTCGCCCATGAAGAGCATCGGCGGCGAAGGGGCGAGCAGCACGCAGGCGAGCAAGGCGCGCAGCGCGGCGTCGCGTTCAGCGGCCGCGGCGAGCGTGGCGATGCGCTCGCCGAAGGCTCGATTGCCCACCTGGTCGTGGGTCTGGGTCGCGTTGACGAAGGCCAGCGGCGGCAGATGCGCCGACGCCGTGCCGTGGCCCATGCCGCCGCGATAGACCGAAACTTCGCCCTGGTAGGCAAAGCCTTCGGCCAGGGCGCGGCCGAACAGGCGCAGCGGCTCGGCGGCGAAGTCGAGGTAGTAGCCGTCGGTCTCGCCGGTGGCCATCACGTGCAGGGCGTGGTGCACGTCGTCGTTCCACTGCGCGTCGCTGAAAAGCGCCTCGCCGTCGGCGCCACGCAGCAGATGGCGTGCGCCGTTCGAATCGTTCTCGAGGATGACGTGCACTTGGCGCTCGCGGCCCGGACCGGCGTGCACCGCCTGGGCGAGTTCGTCGACGAAGTGCACGGGCGAGCCGTCGTGCATGGCGTGCACTGCGTCGACGCGCAGACCATCGAAGTGGAACTCCTCGATCCAGTACAGCGCGTTGTGGATGAAGAAGTCGCGCACCGTGCGGCTGCGCGCCGCGTCGAAATTGATCGCCGCGCCCCAGGGTGTGGGCACTTCGGCGTTGAAGAAGGCCTGGGCGTAGGAGTGCAGGTAGTTGCCGTCCGGACCGAAGTGGTTGTAGACGACGTCCAGCAGCACCATCAGGCCGCGCGCGTGCGCCGCGGCGACCAGGCGCTTCAAGGCATCCGGCGTTCCATAACTCGGCTGCGGCGCGAACAGCAGCACGCCGTCGTAACCCCAACCGCGCCGGCCCGAGAAATCGGCCACCGGCATCAGCTCGATCGCGGTCACGCCCAGCGCCACCAGAGCGTCGAGCTGCTCGATCGCGGCCTTGAAACTGCCCTCGGGCGTGAAACAGCCGACGTGCAGTTCGTAGATCACCGCCTCGTGCCAGGGTCGGCCGCGCCAGGCGGCGTCGGGCCAGTCGAAGGCTTCGGGGTCGACCAGGGCGCTCGCCGCGTGCACGTCGTCGGGGTTGCAACGCGACGCGGGGTCGGGGACGATGCGGCCCGCGTCGATGCGAAAGGCATAGCGCGTCTGCGCGTTCGCGCGCGCCACCTCGAGTTCGAACCAGCCATCGGGCAAGGCCTGCATCGCCAGCGAACCCGGGTCGGGACCGGCGCTGCGAACGAGATCGACGCGCTTCGCATCGGGCGCCCAGAGCCGAAACTTCGCGCCCGCACCGGCGCTGGGCGTCGCGCCGAAGGGCATGCGGTGCAAGCGCTTCATGGTGCTACCTTCCGATCGAAGCGGATCAGGGCGAGCGAGCGCCCGGCCAGCCCATAGGGCACGAGCGGGTCGAATGGCGTGTCGTGCCGGGTGGGGTCGCTCGAGGTGTCGAACAGCAGGGTGCCCTGGCTCAGGCCCAGGTCGTTCGGCAAGCGGAATTCGATCGCCCCCGCGTCGGCATTGAAGAGCACGACGAAACTGTCGTCGCGCACCGCGCGGCCGCGCCCGTCGATCTCGTTCAGCCCGTCGCCCGACAGAAACACGCCCAGCGCCCGCGCGTAGCCGCGCTGCCAGTCGCTCTCGCTCATCTCCGACCCGTCGGGCTGGAGCCAGACGATGTCGCGCACGCCGCTGCCGTACAGCGGCCGGCCCTGGAAGAAGTCGCGCCGGTGAAACACCGGATGCGCCGCGCGCAGCGCGACCATGCGTTGCGTGAATTCGAGCAGGCTGCGCTTGTCCTCGCCCAGGGACCAGTCGACCCAGCTCAGTTCGTTGTCCTGGCAGTAGGCGTTGTTGTTGCCACCCTGGCTGCGGCCGATTTCGTCGCCGGCCAGCAGCATCGGCACGCCCTGGGACAGGAACAGCGTGGCGATGAAGTTGCGCTGCTGGCGCGAGCGCAGCGCGAGCACTTGCGAATCGTCGGTCGGCCCCTCGACGCCGTGATTCCAGGACAGATTGTGGTTGTGGCCGTCGCGGCCTTGTTCGCCGTTGTCTTCGTTGTGCTTGTCGTTGTACGACACGACGTCGGCGAGCGTGAAGCCGTCGTGCGCCGCGACGAAATTGATGCTCGCGTAAGGCTTGCGGCTGCTGCGGTTGTACAGGTCGCTCGAGCCGGTGAGGCGCTGTGCGAACTCGCCGATGATGCCGCCCTCGCCTTTCCAGTAGCCGCGCATCGTGTCGCGGTACTTGTCGTTCCACTCGGCCCAGCCGACCGGAAAATTGCCGACCTGATAGCCGCCCGTTCCGAGGTCCCAGGGCTCGGCGATGAGCTTGACGCGGGTCAGCACCGGGTCCTGGCGCAGGATGTCGAAGAAGGCGCTGAGCCGGTCCACCGCATGCAGCTCGCGCGCCAGCGCCGAGGCGAGGTCGAAGCGGAAGCCGTCGACGTGCATCTCGGTCACCCAGTAGCGCAGCGAATCCATCAACAACTGCAGCACGCGCGGGTGCTGCATGTTCAGCGTATTGCCGCAACCGGTGAAATCCTGATAGTGGCGTGCGCTGTCGGGAACGAGGCGGTAGTACGAGGCGTTGTCGATGCCGCGAAAGCAAAGCGTCGGCCCGAGTTCGCTGCCCTCGGCGGTGTGGTTGTAGACGACGTCCAGAATGACTTCGATGCCTGCCTCGTGCAAGGTGCGCACCATGGTCTTGAACTCGTTCACCTTGCCCGACGCGCCGTAGCGGTGCATGGGCGCGAAGAAGCCGGTCGTGTTGTAGCCCCAGTAGTTGCGCAGGCCGCGCTCGACCAGATTCCGGTCGTCGAGGAAGGAATGCACCGGCATCAGCTCGATCGTCGTCACGCCCAGGCGCTTGAAATAGTCGATCACCGGTGCGCAAGCCAGGCCCGCATAGGTGCCGCGCAGCTCGGCAGGTACGTCGGGGTGCAGCTGGGTGAAGCCGCGCACGTGCAGCTCATAGATCACGGTCTCGTGCCAGGCCACGTAAGGCCGGCGGTCGTCGCCCCAGCTGAACGCGGGCTCGATGACCTTGCAGCGCGGCATGTAGGGCGCGCTGTCGCGCCGATCGAAGGACAGGTCGGCGTCGCCATGCCCGACACGGTAGCCGAACAGCGCGTCGTGCCAGCGCATCGTGCCCACGATGTTCTTGGCATAGGGGTCGAGCAGGAGTTTGTTGGGGTTGAAGCGGTGGCCGTCCCTGGGGCGGTACGGTCCATGGACGCGGTAGCCATAGAGCAGGCCGGGCCGCGCCTGCGGCAGATAGCCGTGCCAGACCTGATCGGTCTGCTCGCGCAGCGCGAGCCGCTTCACTTCGTGGCGCCCTGTGGGGTCGAACAGGCAGAGCTCGACGCGCTCGGCCGATTCGGAGAACATCGCGAAATTCACGCCCATGCCGTTCCAGGTGGCGCCGCGCGGGTAAGGCCGCCCCGGCCAGAGCGCGTCGATCGAGGAGGCAGCGACCATCAGGACTTGTCCTTTTCGGTATCGCGCGGCAGCCAGTGTTCGATCAGGGTCGCCGCACGCTCGCGGCCGCCCAGACCGAAGGCCAGCGCGACGGCGAACACCACCCCGCCGAGCAGGATCAGGAAGGTCTGCTGGATCAGGCCGCCACCGATGTCGAGGTGATCGAATCCGAGCAGGACGACGAAGATCATGATGCCGTAGCGCAACACGCGCCCGAGCAGATCGGCGTCGCTGATGCCCGCGCCGCGGCAGTAACTCTGCACGGCGTTGCCGACGAAGCGCGCGAAGTAGCTGCCGAAGACGATGACGAGCAGGGCCACCAGGAGTTTGGGGACGAACAACATGACCCTGCCGAGCAGGTCGGTGACCTGGGTCAATCCGAGGCTGTTGAACGCCACGATGAGCGAGGCCAGGATCACCAGGAGGTAGGCGATCCAGCCGAACAAGACGGTGGTGTCCTTGTCGGTGCCGCCTTGCTGCAGGAAGCCGTCGATGCCGGCGCGTTCCGTCAGGACGTGGAAGTTCAGCGCACGCAGCGCCTTCACCACGCTGAAGCGAAACGCCTTGGCGATGAGCCAGCCCAGCACCAGGACGCCCAAGGCCACGCCCAGGCGCGGCATGAAGGCGCCGATCTGCTGCAGGAAACCGCGCAGCGGCTCGAGTAGGACGTCGATGTTTTGCATGGCCACTCCTGAGTTGGACTGCTAAGCCGATTCGGCGATGCCGGCCAGTGCGGCAATTCCGGAGAGTGACACCCCGACCCAATCGGGCCGGTTGTCCATTTCGTAGCGCATCTCGTACAGGGCCTTCTCGAGCTCGAACAGGTCGAGCAAGGCCTGCGCGCGGGCGAAGGCCTGCTCGTCGGCGTACAGGCCGCCTGCGACGGCGACCTCGCGATAAGTCTGCAGGAAGGCCTCGCGCACGCGCCGCTCCCACTGGCGCGCCACCGGCGCGAGCCGCTCGAGTTCGCTGCTGCTCGTGGCAGCGCGTTGCAGTGCGGTGTGGCGCGCATAGTCGAAGGAGCGCAGCATGCCCGCCACGTCGCGCAGCGCGCTGTGCTTGGCGCGCCGTTCTTCGAGCGGCCGCTGCGGCTCGCCTTCGAAGTCGATGAGCACGAAGTCGTCGCGGCAGATCAGCACCTGGCCCAGATGGAGGTCGCCGTGCAGGCGCGTCTTCAGACCCACCGGCGGGGCCTTTGCGGTGTGCTCGATGCGCTGCGCCAGTTGCGCTGCGCCCTGGCTCACTCGCCCGGCCAGGACCGTCAAGGGCTCGGCCCAGGAGCTGCTGCGCTGCGCCATCAGCTCGAAGGTGCGATCGCACTCGCGCCGCACCGCCGCGGCCCAGCGCTGGACATCGGCGGCCTGGGTCGGCTCGGGGTCGAACGCGGCGTCGCCGGTGCGCCTGGCCAGCACGACGTGCAGCTCGGCGATACGGCGTGCGAGCACGCGGAAGCGCTCGACCATCGCGCCGGCTTCGTCCTTCGGGTCGCCGCCCCCTTTGCCCTGCGACTCGAGGACGCGGGCAATCTGGTCGACGGTGAAAATCCAGGCGTCGCCCTGGTTCGTGACCTGTGCTTGCAAGAGCGCGACTGCCGACACCGAACCGTCGGCCGCACGAAATTCCACGCTGCCTGCCACCGGCACGCAGTTCGCATAACCGGCGTCGGTGAGAAAGCGGCCCATCTCGATTTCCGGGTTGATTCCGGGATTCAGGCGCCGATACGCCTTGAGGAAGAGGCGATCGCCGAGCAGGCTGATCGAGTTGCTGCTGGCGGTCAGGCGGCGCAGCGGCAACGCAGCGCTGAGGCCCCCGGCCGCGGCATCGCCCAGCACTTTCGCGTAAGCGGCACCCGGCGTGAAATGCAGAGCCCCGCCCTCGGTGGTGAGCTTGCGGCCGGCGCCGATGGCATTCACCAAGGTGCGGCAGAAGTGCTCGTCGGCCATGGCATCGGCCAGGACGCCCATCGCCGCCTGTTGGCGCACCTTGGCCACGGCCTGCGGCGCGAGGGTTCGGGCGCGCTCTTCGTCGTGATCGTCGAAGGCGATGGCCAGGGGCACGAAGTAACGCGCCGGCGCGGCCGGGCCGCGCACGTCCACCAGGGCCAGCAGCCACTGCTGGGCGCCGGCCTGCAGCATCACGTGTTCGGCGAGGCTGGCACGTTCGAGCGGCTCGGTCTTCGCGGCGTACCAGCGCTGGCGCTTCATGTAGCGCGGCAACAGTTCGCGCTCGAGCTGGGTGCGGGTTTTTTCCGCCATCGAGATGCGCCAGGGAACGACACGGCTGCGGAAGAAGCTGTTCCAGTCGTCGAACAGCACCAGGACAGCCAGGTCTTCGACCGGCAATTGTTCGGTGTGCCAGCGCGGCGGCTCGGCATTCGTGGACAGGCTGAACCAGAAGAAACCGTAGGCCGGAAGAGTCAGGAGGTAGGGCAATTCGCCCAGCGGCGGGAAGGTATTTCGCCCCATCATTTCCACCGGCACGCGCCCCTTGTAGGCGCCCAAGGCGAGCTCCACCGGCTGGGCGGTGCGGCTGACATTGGCCACACACAGGATCACGTCGTCTTCATGCTCGCGCACATAGGCGAGCACCTTGCGGTTGCCCGGGTGCAGCATGATGAAGCGCCCACGGCCAAAAGCCTTGCTGCTCGCGCGCACCGCGAGCAGGCGCTTGGTCCAGGCCAGCAGCGAAGACGACTCGCGCAACTGCGCCTCGACGTTGACGGCTTCGAAGCCGTAGATCGGATCCTGGATCGGCGGCAGGTACAGGCGCTGCGGATCGGCGCGCGAGAAGCCGCCGTTGCGGTCGCTCGTCCATTGCATCGGCGTGCGCACGCCGTCGCGGTCGCCCAGAAAAATGTTGTCGCCCATGCCGATCTCGTCGCCGTAATACAGCACGGGCGTGCCCGGCATCGACAGCAGCAGGCTGTTCATCAGTTCGATTCGCGCGCGGTCGTTCTCCAGCAGCGGCGCGAGGCGGCGGCGGATTCCGAGGTTGATGCGCGCGCGCGAGTCCTCGGCATACATGCGGTACATGTAGTCGCGCTCCTTGCTCGTCACCATCTCGAGCGTCAACTCGTCGTGGTTGCGCAGGAACACCGCCCATTGGCAGTTCGGCGGGATGTCGGGCGTCTGCGCCAGGATTTCCACCACCGGGTGGCGGTCTTCCTGCGCGATGGCCATGTACATGCGCGGCATGAGCGGAAAGTGGTAGGCCATCTGGCACTCGTCGCCGTCGCCGAAGTATTCGCGCACGTCTTCGGGCCACATATTGGCCTCGGCCAGCAACAAACGCCCCGGATGCTCGGCGTCGATGCGCGCGCGAATCTTCTTGATGACGTCGTGCGTCTCGCGCAGGTTTTCATTGCTCGTGCCGTCGCGCTCGATCAGGTAGGGAATCGCATCCAGCCGGAACCCATCGACACCCATTTCGAGCCAGAACTCCATCGCCTTCAACACCGCCTCGATGACGGCGGGGTTGTCGAAGTTCAGGTCGGGCTGGTGGCTGAAGAAACGGTGCCAGAAATATTGCCCGGCCACCTCGTCGAAAGTCCAGTTCGACTTCTCGGTGTCGGTGAAGATGATGCGCGTGCCCGAATAGAGCTTGGGATCGTCGCTCCAGACGTAGAACTCGCGCTGCGGCGAGCCCTTGGGCGCCTTGCGCGCGGCCTGGAACCAGGGGTGCTGGTCCGAAGTGTGGTTCACCACCAATTCAGTGATCACGCGCAGGCCACGGCGGTGCGCCTCGACGACAAAGGCGCGAAAATCGTCGAGCGTGCCGTAACTCGGATGCACGTTCTGATAGTCGGCCACATCGTAGCCGTCGTCGCGTTGCGGAGACGGGTAGAAGGGCAACAGCCAGATCGTGTTCACGCCCAGCGACTGGACGTGGTCGAGCCGCTCGGTCAAGCCGCGGAAGTCACCGATGCCGTCGCCATTGGCGTCGGCATAAGCCTTGATGTGCAGCTCGTAGATGACGGCGTCTTTGTACCAGAGCGGGTCGGCCGTTGCCGCGGCGATCAGCGGCGCCGCGGCCGCGGCGTTCTTGTTTTCGGCGTTCAAGGCTGGTTCTCAGAGGAAGTAGTCGAAGTCGTTCTCCCGGTGCAGGCGCGCGCGCAACTGCATCACATGCACCGGGCTGCGCTGCGGATCGAGGCTGACATAGTTGCGCGCCCCGTGCCAGAGAAAGTGCGAATCGCTCACGATCTCGTGCATCTGGTAGGCCTGTGTGCCCGCGATGCCGAAACCCTCGGTGCTCAGCTCGACCCAGCCGCTTTGCGTATGGTGCGGATCGAGATTGATCACACACACCACGACGTTCGAGTGGTCCGCCGTCGCCTTGGCATAGGCGATCAGCTGATCGTTATCGACGTTCAGGAAATGCAAGCCGGCGTCGCTTTGCAGCGCCGGATTGGCGCGCCGCGCGGCGTTCAGCACGGCGATGAATTCGGCCAGCGAGTCCTCGCGCGCGCGATTCCACACGCGGCGTTCGAACTTCTCGGAGTTCAAGTACTCCTCCGAGCCGCTGCGCAGCGCTTGCGCCTCGAGCAGTTCATAGGACGGACCGTAGATGCCGTAGTTCGCGCCCAGTGTCGCCGCGAGCGCGATCCGCGCCATGAACACCGCGCGCCCGCCGTATTGCAGGTGGGCGGGCAGGATGTCGGGCGTGTTCGGCCACAGATTGGCGCGGAAATACTCGCGCCCCGGGCCCTGGCTCAGTTCGGTGAGGTAGGCGGTGAGTTCGGCCTTGGTGTTGCGCCAGGTGAAGTAGGTGTAAGACTGGCTGAAGCCGATCTTGGCCAGGCGGTGCATGACGCGCGGCCGCGTGAACGCTTCGGACAGAAAAATCACCTCGGGGTGGGACGCACGCACGCGGGCGATCGCCCATTCCCAGAACGGGAACGCCTTGGTATGGGGGTTGTCGACACGCAGGATCTTCACGCCTTGCTCGACCCAGAACTCGATCACGCCCTCCAGTGCGCTCCACATCTGGCGCCAATCGTCCGATTCGAAATCGAAGGGGTAGATGTCTTGATACTTCTTCGGCGGGTTCTCGGCGTACTGGATGCTGCCGTCGGAGCGTTTGCGAAACCACGTCGGGTGTTCGCTGACCCAGGGGTGATCGGGGGCGCATTGGAAGGCGATGTCCAGTGCGACCTCGATGTCGAGCTCGGCGGCACGATGCACGAAGCGGCGGAAATCTTCGAGCGTGCCCAGTTCGGGGTGGATGGCATCATGCCCGCCTTCGATGGAACCGATCGCCCAGGGGCTGCCCACGTCGTCGCTGCGCGCCTCGAGCGTGTTGTTGCGCCCTTTGCGGCGTGCGCGCCCGATCGGATGGATGGGGGGGAAGTAGATCACGTCGAAACCCATCTTCTTCACATAGGGCAGCCAGGCCTCGCAATCGGCGAAGTTGCCGTGCCGTGCCACGTCGCCACAGGCCGAACGTGGGAAGAACTCGTACCAGGCCGAAAAGCGCGCGCGCTCGCGCTCGACGGTCACGGCCAGGGCCTGCGCAAGCGTATGCGCATGGCGCAGGTCGGGGTGGCGCCGCGCAATCGCGCCCCGCGCTTCGTCCAGGCCGATCGATTTGAGCGGCTCGACATCGGCCGTGTCGGCCGCCTGCGCCAGTTCGAACGACCAGGCACGCAGTGCCTTGCCGTCCTCGCCCTGCGCGGCGCGCTGCGCCGCTTGCTCCAGCAAAGAGGCACCCGTCAATGCCGCGATGCGAAGGTCGTCGATCTCGACGCGCCGCGCGAAGTCGTGGCGCCACGACAGAAACGGGTCGACCCAGGCGCACACCGTGTACTGCCAGGGACCGATGGCGCTGACGACGAAGGCGGCGCGCCAGCGGTCGTTGCCCAGCGCCTTCATCGCCGTGTTCTGCCAATTCGCCGCGCCCACGGGGCGCCACAACAATGCGCAGGCCACGACGTCGTGCCCGTCGCCGAAACAATCGGCCTCGACTTCGACCGTGTCGCCGACGATGCGCTTGATCGGAAAACGCCCGCCGTCGACGCTGGGCGTGACCTGCTCGATGACAACGCGCACGCGGCCGTCGGCGACGTCCACCGGGATGATCGGGGTTTGATCGTTCAAGGCATTTCCTCCTCGTGGCGCAGCACCAGAACAGCCAGCGGCGGCAGGCGCAGGTTCAGGGCATGGAAGCGCCCGTGCACGGCCACCGGCACGCTGCGCACGCCGCCGTGGTTGCCCACGCCGCTGCCGCCGTAGAGTGTGGCGTCGCTGTTCAGGCATTCCTTCCATGACCCGGCCTGGGGCACGCCGACCATGTAATTCTCGCGCGGTATCGGCGTGAAGTTGGCCACCACCAGGAGTGCCGGGCTGTTGGCCGCCTTGCGCAGATAGCACAGCACGCTGTTCTCGGCGTCGCTGCCGTCGATCCACTCGAAGCCCGAGTTGTCGAAGTCGACTTCGTGCAGCGCCGGCTCGGCGCGGTACAGGTGGTTCAGGTCTTGCACCCAACGCTGCAGGCCGCTGTGAGAAGGCTTGTCGAGCAGCCACCAGTCGAGCGCGTCGTCGTGGTTCCATTCGCGCCGTTGGCCGAACTCGCAGCCCATGAAGAGCAGCTTCTTGCCCGGGTGCGTCCACATGTGGCCGAGCAGCAGCCGCAGATTGGCGAACTGGCGCCATTCGTCGCCGGGCATCTTGTTGATCAGCGAACCCTTGCCGTGCACCACCTCGTCGTGCGACAGGGGCAGCATGAAGTTCTCGTTGAACGCGTAGAGCAGAGAAAAGGTCAACTGCCCGTGGTGCCAGCGGCGGTGCACGGGATCCTCGCTGAAGTACTTCAGCGTGTCGTGCATCCAACCCATGTTCCACTTCATGCCGAAGCCCAGGCCGCCCAGGTAGGTTGGGCGCGACACCATCGGCCAGGCGGTCGATTCCTCGGCGATGACCTGCACGCCGGGGTGGTCTCGATACGCCGACTCGTTGAGCAGGCGCAGGAAGGTGATGGCCTCGAGGTTCTCGCGGCCGCCATAGCGGTTCGGTATCCACTCGCCTGACCGGCGTGAATAGTCCAGGTACAGCATCGATGCGACGGCGTCGACGCGCAGGCCGTCGATGTGGAATTCGTCGAGCCAGAACATGGCACTGGACAGCAGGAAGGAGCGCACCTCGTCGCGGCCGTAGTTGAAGATCGACGAGTTCCATTCCGGGTGGAAACCCTGGCGCGGATCGGCGTGTTCGAAGAGATAGGTGCCGTCAAAGCGTGCCAGGCCGTGCGCGTCGGCCGGGAAGTGCGACGGCACCCAGTCGAGGATGACGCCGATGCCGGCCTGGTGCAGGGTGTCGACGAAAAACTTGAAGTCCTGCGGCGTGCCGTAACGCGAACTCGGCGCGAAGTAGCCCGTCGTCTGGTAGCCCCACGAGCCGTAGAAGGGATGCTCCGTGATCGGCATCAGTTCGACGTGGGTGAAGCCCAGCCGGTTGAGATAGTCGGCCAGTTGGACGGCAGCGCTGCGAAAGTCGAGCATGGCCCCGTTGTCGCCACGCCGCCACGAACCCAGATGCACTTCATACACCGATATCGGTGCGCTCAAGGCGTTGCGGCCGGCGCGCTCCGTCATCCAGTGCGCGTCGCCCCAGGTGTATCGGTCCTGTGCCCAGACCACCGAGCCGGTGGCCGGCGGCAACTCGGTCTGGCGCGCGAACGGGTCGGCCTTTTCGAGCCGTTCACCGCCGGACGTGCGGATCGCGAACTTGTACGCCTGGCCCGCGCTGACGCCGCTGATCTGCGTTTCCCAGATCCCTGATCCGTCCGTGCGCGCCTGCGCAGGGTGGGCATCGGCGCGCCACTGATTGAAGTCGCCGATCACCGACACGGCCTGGGCATTGGGCGCCCAGACGGCGAAATGCGCACCGCCCTCCTCCAGGCGACAACCCAGCTTGCGGTACAGCTGGGCATGGGTTCCCTCGCGAAACAGGTGGAGATCTTGGTCGCCGAGCTTTGATTTCTTTGCCATTTGTGATATATTTGTCCAAATAATGTTTGGAGTATGCACCAGTTCGTTGGATTTGTGAAGGGAAGAGAACATGGAAGTGAAATTCGACAAGCGACTCGAAGAACGCTTGCGGGCCCGCGCCACCGAGGCCCGGCCGTCAACGGGCGCAGCGCAGCACAGCGCCGCCGCCATCAGCGCGCCGCCATTGGCCGGCAGCGCATTGGCCCTGGTGCTGTGCGGGGGACGCGGCAGCCGCTTGGGCCCCTTGACCGATCGGCGCGCCAAGCCGGCAGTCAGTTTCGGCGGCTCGTTTCGCATCGTCGATTTCACCCTGGCGAACTGCGTGAATTCCGGGTTGCGGAGAATCGCCGTGCTGACGCAGTACAAGGCGCAGAGCCTGATCCGCCACATTGCGCACAGCTGGGCCTTGAACCGCCGTTTCGGCGAATTCGTCGAGGTCGTGCCGGCCCAACAGCGCCTGGGTGACTCCTGGTACTCGGGCACGGCCGACGCCGTGTACCAGAACATCGAACTCATCGAGCGGCACCAGCCCGATCACGTGCTCGTGCTCGGCGGTGACCATGTCTACAAGATGGACTACACCAAGCTGCTCGCCGAGCACGCCGCCCGACGCGCCGATCTGACCGTGGCCTGCGTCGAGGTGGCATGCGAGGACGCGTCCGAGTTCGGCGTGATGCAGGTCGATGCACAGGAGCGCGTCCTGGGCTTTCAGGAAAAGCCCGAGCGGCCGATCCCCATGCCCGGCTCGCGCGACCGAACGCTCGCCAGCATGGGCATCTATGTGTTCGATAGCGCGACCCTGATCCGCGAATTGGTGCGCGACGCCACCAAGGACTCCTCGCACGACTTCGGCCACGACGTGGTTCCGCACATGCTGCGCAGCGGCGCGCGGGTCTTCGCGCATTCGTTCAACCGCAGCTGGGCTGGACCGCCGGGCAGCACGCCGTATTGGCGCGACGTCGGCACGCTCGATTCGTACTGGCAAGCCAACATCGAGTTGACGCAGCGCTCGCCCGGCTTGGACATGTTCGACCCCGCCTGGCCGATCCCGGCCGACGCCGACCACGCCATGCCGTCGAGGTTTCTGCTCGACGACAAGGGCCACTGCGCGATCGTGAAAGCATCGCTCACCGGCAGTGGCTGTGTGATCGGGGCCGCCGACATCCAGCGCTGCGTGCTCGCCTCCAATGTGAGCATCGGGCACGGCGCCGGCATCGAGGAAAGCGTGCTGCTGTCGGGCGTCGAGGTGGCCGCAGGCGTGCGGCTGCGGCGCGTGATCGTCGACAAACATTGCAGATTGCCGCCGGGCCTGGTGGCCGGCTTCGACGCCGCGCAGGACAGCCGGCGCTTCCATGTGTCGCCGCGCGGCATCACCCTGATCACGCCCGAGATGCTCGGGCAACAAGGGCCCCTGACGGGGCGCCCCGAAACAGGGCTTGCCCAAAGTCCGCACCGCGCCTGACAAGGCAGCGCGCGGCGGGCCCGCGCGCGATTCACCAAGGCCGCCCCCTGACCCGGAATCGGTCGGACCCGCCGTCGCCCACAATAGGCGCTTCAGCAGGCTTTGCTGTGCTCGCCGAGTTCGGGTGGGGCAAGCCAGGGGAGTCCGATGATGTCGGGTGAGTCGATCGTCGACATAGCCTTGAATTGGCTGGCGCAGCCGCTGTTCAGCGTCGGCGTCAAGAACGTCAGTGTCAGCGGCGTGCTGTTGGCCTTCGTATTCGTGTTCGGCATCTGGTGGCTGGCCAGCCTGTTCGAGCGGACCCTGCTGCAAGTCGCGAGTCGCCGTGCCATGGAGCCCGGCGTGCAGGCGCGCATGCATATGCTCAGCCGCCTGCTGCGCTACGGCGTCTGGGTGCTCGGCACCCTGATCGGGCTCAACTACGTCGGCATCGACCTGACGAATGTGACCTTGCTGGGCAGCGCGTTCGCCGTGGGCCTGGGTTTCGGGTTGCAAAACATCTTCAGCAACTTCGCCGCCGGGATCATCATCTTGCTCGAGCGCAGCCTGAAAGTGGGCGATTTTGTCGATCTCCAATCCGGCGTGCGCGGCCATGTGCGCGAGATCGCGATGCGCTACACGCGCGTCACGACGAACGACAACCTCGATGTGCTGGTGCCCAATTCGGAGTTCATCAACGGGCGAGTCGTCAGCTGGACCTTCGACGAGTCGTTTCGGCGCATGCGGGTCCCTTTCGGCGTGGCCTATGGAACGCCCAAGGAGAAGGTTCGGGACGCCGCGATCGAGGCAGCCCGCAAGGTGCCGGGCATCCTGGACGAGGCCGGACGCCGGCCCTCCGCATGGCTCGTCGCCTATGGCGACAACTCGGTGAACTATGAACTCGTCGTCTGGGCCGACCGCGATCGCACCACGCATCCGGCGTCGACCCATGCCAGGTTGATGTGGGCCCTGGACGATGAACTGCTCAAGGCGGGCGTCGAGATTCCGTTTCCGCAGCGCGACCTGCACTGGCGCTCGGGCACGCTCGACGTGCGTGTGCAGCGCGGCGCTTCTACAGAGCGTAGCGCCAAGCCAGCAGCGCCGACAGAGCTGCCCACATGATCAGGAACAAGGGCGTGCCGACGCGCAGGAAATCACCGAACCGGTAGCCGCCGGCATTCATCACGAGCAGATTCGTCTGGTAGCCCATGGGCGTGAGGTAACACAGGTTGCAGCCGAACAAGACGGCGAGCACGAAGGGCTCGGGATCGACGCCCAAGGTATGGGCCAGGGCCACGCCCAAGGGCGTACCCACGGCTGCCGCAGCGTTGTTCGACACGAAATTCGTCACCAGGCCCATCAAGCCCATCAGCAGCCCTGCCACGACCGCAGGCGACAGGCCGTGCGAGGCATCGGCGAGTTGCTGGGCGAGCCAGGCGGTGGCGCCGGTGATCTGCAAGGCGTCGCCCAGCGCCAGGCTCGAGGTCACGAGCAGGACGACCTTGATGGACAGTGAATGGGTGACGTCCTGCCACGACAGGCAGCGCCCGAGCAGCAAGGCGAGCACACCGCCCAAGGCTGCCATCGAGATCGGCAGCAGCTTTGTCGCTGCGAGCAAGACCACGGCCGCCAGCGTGAGCAGGGCCAGCGGCGCGCGGTCCTGGCGCGGCAAGGCGAAGCGCTCGTCGAGCAGCAGGCCGATGCCGTCGCGGTGCGCTTCGCGCATCGCCGCCGCCTCACCCTGCACGAGCAGGATGTCGCCGGCGGCGAGGTTGCGGTCGGCCAGGTCCTGGCGCAGCCAGCCCTCTTGGCGCTGGTGCAGCCGCAGGCCGACGACGATCACGTCGTAGCGCTCGGCGATGCGTTCCTTGCGGATCGAGCGGCCGACCAGGGGCGAATCGGGCGTGACGATGAGTTGTGCCACGACAGCCGAGGGCACGCTCGCCGGCTTCGCCTGCGGCTCGGCCGCCTCGGCAGCGAGCGCCTTGTCCTTGCCGGCGGGCGCCGCCGCGGCGGCGCCATCAGCATCGTCGTCGCGCTCCTCCACGTCGTGCAGGCGGGCCTTCAGCGCGGCTTCGATGTCCTTCAAGTTGGCCGCCGTATCGCGCAGCAGCAGCCTGTCGCCGGCACGCAGCACGATGGTGGGAAGCAGGGCGACCATGTGATTGCGGCGCACCAGGGAACGCACGTGCAGCCGGCTGCCCGTGGCGGCCAGGGCTTCGCGCAACTGCTTGCCTTCGAGCCAGGCGCCGGGTTCGACGTGCAGTTCGGCGTCGAACGCGTCGTCGCTGAGGTCTTCTTCCGGCGCGGGCACGCGCGCCAGCAGCCACGGCGTCACCAGCCAAAGATAGGCCAGTGCCGGCATCGCCGCCATCGCCACCAGCGGGAAAAAGCTGAACAGCGAGAACGGCCCGACGCCCAGACCGGCGGCGAGCGCCACGACGATCAGATTGGTCGAAGTGCCGATCGTCGTGGCCATGCCACCGATCAATACGGCGTAGTTCATCGGCAGCAACATGGTCGCGGCCGACGTCTTGGCGCGCCGCGCCGCCGCCAGCAACAGGGGGATCAAGAGCACGACCACGGGCGTGTCGTTGACCACGCCGCTGACAGCGGCCGCGCCGAGCAGCACCAGGAGCAGCACGGCGCGCGGCCGCTTGGCCAACCAGGCCGCCCGGCGGCGCGCCACGGGTTCGAGCGCGCCGGTGACGACGATGCCCTGGCCGAGCACCATCAAGGCGCAGATCGCCACCAAGGCAGGGTGGCCGAAGCCGGCATAGAAGCGCAGCGGGTCGACAGCGCCGTCGGGCAAACTCAGAGGGAACAGCGCGAAGCCCAGGGGCAGCACACCCAGGATGGTCAGGCACACGGTGGCGATGGGGATGCGCTCGCGCACGAATGCCGCGAAGACGACCGCCGCGAAGGCCAGACTCGCGACGCCATGGGGGCTGAGCTCGCTCATGCTCGTGCCCGGTCGGGTGCAGCCGCGGCGGCGACCGGGGGCAGCGCGTGAGCGGTGGCCAGGCGGCGCATGACCGAGCGCGCACGTGCACTGCCGCAAAACAGGACCGCGTCGCCGTCTTCGAGCTGGGCGTCGAGCGAGGGCAGCATGTGGCGGTCACGGCCATGCTGGAGCATCAGCGGTACCGCGCGAATCGCATCGCCGCTTCCGTCGTCTTGCATCATCAGCCGGCGCAGGCTCACCGGCTCGCCGCGCGCCAGGCAAACGTGCACGGACGGCGCGGCCTCGCGCGAGGCGGCGATCGACCAGGACTCGAGCACGTCGTCGGCCACGACCTCGCGCAGCCGCTTCAGCAATGCCCCGGCCCAGGCCTCGTCTTCGTCGCGCGCCCGGCGCAAAAAATTCGACAACAAGGGCGCGCGGATGACGCGCAGGACTTCGCCCGCGACGACGTAGCCGCTGAGCATCACGAGGTCAGCCGGCGAGGCGCGAAATACGCTCGAATTGCGACGCTGCGTTTGCCGCGCGATGATGAAGACCTTCTTGTTCGCGCCCCGCGCCGCCAGCGTGATGGTCAGGTTGTCGATGTCCACACCGGTCCCCGCCACCACGGCGTCGGCCTCCTCGATGCCGGCGCGACGCAAGGCCGCGGGGTCGGTGGGGTCTTCGCGCACGCATGCGCAGTCGGTGCCGCCATCGTCGGCCTGAGGATCGACCAGGGTGACTTCGATCTCGAGGGCCGTCAAGTGGCGGCGCAAGGCGCGCGTGAACAGGCCCGAACCACACAAGATCCATCGGCCGTGCGGCAAGCGCGGCGCCTCGTCCATCGCCGTGCCGCTTTGCGAGGTGAGCGCTTCGTACATCACGTGCAGGCTGGGCGTGCGCAGGGACAGCGCCACGCGTTCGGCAAAGGTATCGAAGGGGTTGATGATGTGGTCGGCGCCGGCCGCGGCCATGCGCGGGTGCCAGCCGTGGTCGTGCGCCGCGCAGACGATCGGCAATTCGGGAGCGAGCAGGCGCGCCGTGAGCACGATCTTGGTGTTGACGAAGTCGTCGCCCGTCAGCGCCAGCACCCCGGCGCAGCGCGGATGCGTCAGGCCGGCGCGTTCCAGCACCTTGGGGTCGCTCGCATCGCCGGCAAGCGCGGGCACCTGCACTTGAAGGCCTTCCACGTCGATGCCGTCGACGCGGGCAGAATCGGCGTCCACCACGACGAAGGGCGCGGCGTCTTCGGCGAGCTCGCGGGCCACGCGGTAACCGGCATCGTCGTAGCCGCACAGCAGGTAGAACGGCAGCCGCAGGCGGCGCACCTCGCGTTCCGTGCCGCCCTCTTGAACGACCCGCCGGAACATCGGGTCCTGCATCGCGGCGAACAGGGCGCCGATCGCGTACAGCCAGGCGAGCACGGTGCCGTAGATCGACGCCGTGGCCCACAGGCGCTGCGCGTCGGTGAAGGGATGCGGGACCTCGCCCAGGCCGATCGTCGTGCCCAGAAAACTGACGAAATAGAACGCGTGCAGGAAGCTCATGCGCCAGGGCTGGCCCTGCGCATCGACGCCTGGAATGACGGTAAAGCCCAGGACGGCGACGGCATAGCCGACGATCAATACGATCATCGGCAGGCGCAGCCTGCGCAGCAGGATGAAGATGCCGTGCCCGGATTGCGGCGCGCCGGCGATCATCGGCGCAGGCTCGCCACTTCGACGATCAGCAACACGACCGAGACGACATTGGCCACCAGGGCACCTATGGCGAGCGAGACGACGGTGACGATGCTGCGCGCTTCGGCGGCGGCGGGCTGGCTCGCCAGGTAGCCCCAGACCGCGGCCGCGGCGATCAATTGCACGTCGGCCACCAGGCTGGTGGCGAGCATGGTCGAACCCAGGGGCGAGCGGTCGCCGAACTTCATCACCGTCGCGAGGAGGCTGACCACGATCGCGGCGAAGAGTTCGTAGACGTCGTGATGCGCCGGGTCCCCGATATCACCGACGGTGAAGCCGACGTTGAGCGTCAGCGCCAGTACGATGACGAAGGCGAACAGCACGCGTTCCAGGCTCATGGCAGAGTACCGAAGGAGATCGACGCGGCGAGTCTACGCCCCCGGTCCTCATAATGCGGTCGGGACTTTCCTTGGAACGGTGGCGGCGCCACGGCCTGGACGCCGAGTCTCGGGGCGTCGCCGCCCAGTCCTGTCGTGAACCACGGCGGGACGAGACGCTGCGCGAAATGGGAGACGGACATGGACACGCTGTCGAGCCGATTGCTGGTGGTGCTGGAAGATTCCGAACTCGCCGACTCGACCGCGGCACTGGGTGTCGCGCTCGCCGCCCGATTGACGGTGCCGGTCACCTTCGTGAGCTGTGTCGAGCCCCTGCATATCGAAGGCGGCTCGCCGGAACTCCTGCTCGCGACGGATTCCCGCTCCGAGGAGGAAGAAAGGGCGCAGGTCGCGCCGATCTTCGAGCGTGCGCTGCAGCGCGCCGCGCAGGCCAATGTAGCGGCGGACACTGCCCTGACCCTCGACAAGGAGCCCGCGGCGGCCATCCGTGAGCTTGTCGCCCAGCGCCAATGCGCAATGATCGTCGTCGGTTCGCACGGCCACGGCACGCTCATGCGGGCGATCACCGGCAGCCTCGTCAAGGACCTGATCCGGACTTCTCCCGTACCCGTACTCGTTTGTCGCGCAGACATGTTCGTTGACGCCCCGTCCGGCACGCTGCGCGCACCGGGCCCGGCCGGCCCTGCTTGACACAATACATTGAGACAAATATAATAGCTGCGAGCCCGGTTGCGACGAAGAAAGAGACAGAAGGTGCGGCGAACCCAGCGCGACAGGACCGGCTACAAGACCCCTCCCCGGGAGACACTCACCGAGCGAAAGGACAAGGCATGAAATACCGGACTCGGGCAAAGCACGCCCCCTGGCATCGCTGGGCCGAGCGCGATGACTCGCACGGCTTCGCGCTCGTGTTCGAGCCGGGCGCCACCGAAGCCGACCGCGAAAGCCGGTGCCGCCCGGTGCAGGCAGCCCCCGCCACAAACCTGACCCGGGAGGCAGCATGTACAAGCGCATCCTGATCGTGGTGGGCGACCGCGACGCCGATCGCGCGGCCCTGAAGGAAGGGCTTGCCCTGGCCAAGGTGCACGCCTCGGAGGTGTTGCTCTACTACGTGCTTCCCACCTACACCGTCACGGCAATGGACATGCCGCCCCTGGCCCTGGTGGGCCCCGTCGAATTCGAGCGCGCGGTCAAGAGCAATGCTCAACGCGCGCTTGCCTCGGCGCGCCTCCTGGCCGAAAAGGCCGGCGTTCGCTGCCGCGACGCGCTGGGCACCGGTATCGACCCCGCCAAGACGATCGCCGCTGCCGCCAGGAAAAAGGCCTGCGGCCTGATCGTCGTGGGCACGCAGGGGCGCAATGCGTTGACGCGCCTGCTCACGGGCAGTGTGGTCCCTGGACTCATCACCCATTCGAGCGTACCCGTATTGATCTGCAGAAAAAGCCCGGCGAGTACCCAGGTCGCACGTCAAGTCGTCCCGCTTCGCCCGCGCCGGGCTCGCGCCAGCCTGACGCCGGTTCGTCAGCCGGCACGCGCGGCCCGGCCAGCAAGGGCGGCCTGACGCCCGCGGCCTGCCCGGTCACTTCTCGGAGGTTCCCAGGGGCACAGGGTCGGACTCCGTCCAGCGAATCGAGGTGGGATCGAAGCTCGCCTCGATGCGCGGCTTGACGATGCGGAAATAAGGTGAGATATCGAAGTCGCGCGGCGTGAACAGGCTGTGGTGCCGGGCGCGCAGTACTTCGTCGACGAACTGCTCGCGCTCGGGGGTGTCGGCAGGACGATATTCGACATAGGGCAGGATGGGGTAGCGAACCGACTGGAAGGCTTGCGCGATCAGGGTCGAACAGATCGCCCGGCTCGGCTCGCCGCTGCCCAGAGCGAGCATGCGGCGCCTGGAACGCGTCGGCACCGCCGGCATGGGCAAGAGGTAGCGCGCCAGGTCGACCAAATTCTTGAGGTCGTACTGATGGCCGATGCGCGCCAACGCGAACTCCAAGACTGCTTCGATCTTTTCCGGCTCCAGCCCCACCGGTCGGCAGATCCTGCTGTGGAAGTCTGCGTACTTCGACAGCGGCACGGCGCGCACGCCGTGCAGGACATCGGCTTCGACCAGGACCAGCATGTCGCCGCTCTCGTCGGCACGCCCGTAGCGGGTGCCGACGTACAGCGCGGCGTGCGACCAGGTCGACTGCGTGAGGTATTTGATCGCGACGCTGACGCGCGTATCACCTTCGACGAGCAGCACATCGCCCGGTTCCAGGCAGCTGAGCAGTGCCTGCGGGCTGGTTGTCGCCGGCGGTGAGTAGCCCTTCAGCGGCTTGGCGAGGTGGCGGGCCAACTGTCGGCCGACCTGGTGAAAAATGCGCGCTGCGAATGCCGTCACTCGACTGCCCTGGCCCCATGGTTGCGAAGGGACTGTACAGGACGCAGCGGTCCCATCAACCCACCGACATGCGCATTCGGGCCGGCGAATCGCCAGGCCGGCGGCATCGGCCGTCGGCACGGCGCTCGAGTGCGCTTCACGCGTCGAACCCGGGGGTTGCCGGATAGAGCTGAGACAGGGCGTCGCGCGTCGCCTGCAGCAGGGGCGGCTTCAAGGCCCGCGCGAGCACTTCGATCGCCGCTTCGTCGAGCGCGTGTTCACCGCGCCCGGCCCAGACCGCGGCGAAGGCGCTGCGCTGCGGCGCCAGAGCCGCGGCGACCACCTCGGCCCAATGCGGCGGCGCTTCGCCTTGCGACCATTCGCCCCGACCGCGGCCGAAATGCGCGACGGCGAGGTAACGAAGCAAGGCCGCGTCGACCATCGAGTCCAGCGCGGCGCTCGACCAGGCGAGCCAGGATTGCTCGCGATCGCGAAAACGGTTGAAACCGCGCGCCAGCGCCACACCGCCCAGTGCACCGAGCAGACCCCCGGCGAGCAAGCCCCCTCCGAGCGTCAGCCCGCCGCTGGCGATGTCGGCTTTGATGCCGGCCAGTGCTCCGGCGAGCGCGCCGCCGAGCAGGCCCGCGCGGCCTTCGTCGACTTTCGCGCGCAACTCGAACAGCGAGACCAGCCGCGCCATGATTTCGCCCTGCGCCTGCCCCGCCAGGCCGTGCAGCGCGAGCAGCTGCGTGATGCTGTCGCGCAGCTCGCGCTCCAAGGTCTGTGCAAGCG
>JBAQUQ010000015.1:0-2677 GCA_049297615.1 Burkholderiaceae bacterium | reverse complement strand
GTCCTGGCCGGCGCGGTGCTCCTGGATGGGGGGCTCGCTGCGCATGCGGCGCCGCGCGTGCAAGAACGGCGCTTTCTCTTCGGCTCACCCGCCGAGGTGCTGGTTGCACCACGCGGCGAGGACGCGCCGGTCGCGAACGCGATCGCGGAAGTGATGGCCGGGTGGCAGCGCATGAACGAGCGCTGGAACGCCTGGAAGCCGGGTGATGTCGGCACGCTGAACCGTGCCTTCGCAGCCGGGCACAGTGCGGCGACGACACCCGCGCTGCTGGCGTTGATCCGCAGCGCCGCGCAACTGGAAGCGCAATCCTTCGGCCTGTTCAATGCGGGCATCGGCGGGGCGGTGGGAACCTGGGGCTTTCACGACGACGTGATGCGCCCCGGCGCAAGGCCCGATGGCGCCGTATTGGCACGCTGGCGCAAGGCACGCCCGTCCCTGGCGCAACTCGAAATCCGCGGCCATGAGGTGTACAGCCCCAATCCCCAGCTGCAGCTCGACTTCGGCGCCTATGCCAAGGGCGTCGCGATCGACTGGGCGCTGACCCGCTTGCAGATGCGGGGCATCGATGATGCGCTGGTGAACCTCGGCGGCAACCTTGCGGCGATGCGGTGCGACGGCCCAGGGTGGCGCATCGGCATTCGCGATCCGGCCGGCGACGGCCTGATCGCGCAACTGCTGACGCAAGGCCGCGAGGCCGTCGTCACCTCGGGGAGCTACGAGCGCTTTCGCCTGCTCGACGGCGAGCGCTGCACGCATATCCTCGACCCGCAGACCGCTGCGCCGGCGGGCGAACTGGTCAGCGTGACCGTGGTGCACGCGTGCGCTGCTCGGGCCGACGCGGCGGCGACTGCCCTCCTGGTGGCCGGCCGGCAAGGCTGGCGCCGGGTTGCGCGACGCATGGGCGTGGCGCAAGTACTGATCGTCGATCGGCATCTGCGCGGGGAGGTGACCGCGCCGCTCGCGCAGCGCCTGCAGTTCGCCGACCCGATCTGGCGCGCCAGCATCAGCGTCGTTTGAGCGCCATGAGACTCACGCGCTGACAATGCTCGCGCGACGCGCACGATCGCGCCGGCGGTCACGCCGTGCACGCGCCGGCGATTCAGGTTCGCCGCCCCGTTGCCGATACCCAGGCGTCTGGAGACGCTATGAGCCCAACGACGATCGCGACCCTGGTCGGCTTGTTCCTCTTCGTGCCGCGTGAGGCCGATGCGCACACACATTGGCTGTGCTCGCTTTCGCAGGACGCGGTGCGCCTGGTCTGCGTGGCCGATGCCGACCCGATGCAAGAGACCGAACTCGCACCGCCGCAGCGCAGCGTGGTCAACGGAACCGTATTTCCGCTCGATCCGCAGCGCCAGTACAGCATCGACCTGTGGAGCCCACCGACCGAGATGGCGTTCGTCGAACAACTGGCGCGCGCGACGATTTGCTATCGCAGCCCGGCGTGCAGCGTCGTCGTCATCGGCGAACGCTGGGCGGCGTATTCGCCGCCTGCGCGGCTCACCACTCGCGCTGCTGCTTCACTTCTGCGCAAGTGAGATCTAACTTCTAGGCGACATATTCCAGTTCAGCGGCAAGCCCTGGGCACTCATCAGAAGATGATCGAGCCCGTAGAAGAACGCCAGCGTTAGCGCGAGCACCAGGAGCCAGCGACCCGCCGATTTCGGTGCATTAAACCGCACTCACGACCTCCGACGATGTTTGTTCCATTCCTTCGATCAGGCTCGATGGTGTTATCAAGACATGCCACTCAAAGCTTGAGACCGAAATCCAGCTTGGCCGTCTCGCCCTTCTTGATAACCACCTTCTGCTTGGATTCTCCAAGTTTTTCATGCCAGATCTTCAGGGTATAACTACCGGGCGGAACATTTTTGATGGAGAAATTTCCATCATTGTCCGACAGTACTGCATACGGATTTTCTGCAACAACCCACCACCCTCCCATCCAGGAATGAATGTCGCATTTCGCGCGAACCCGCCCGGACCTTCTTATCTGATCCTTGTTGACAACCAGTTTGGCGCCTGGTTGTATTTTCTTGTTGATATTGTATATCCCAGTGCTGATCGTGTGGAAGTTATGACCAATGCTGTCGCTGTTCAGCACCGCGCCCGCAGCATTTGGTTTTATGAGAATAACGCGCGGAACGAATGAGCACTTCTTTTGGTCGTAGGTGAATTCCTCGGCAAAATCCCAGTCCTTTCCCTCCGCTATTTCTTCAATGCTGAGGACCACATTCTGTATCCCACCAGTTCCACTGACGACGAGATCGTCCGAGACCCGGTCACCACCACAAGCTTGCACGTCCTCGTCAACCTTCAGCATCACCGGCGCTGGCGCCGGGCCGGTGAACGTGACGCGACCGCTGACACTGCCGCCGTCCTTAACCCCACCGCTGATCACCGCATACTCAGCCGCAGATAATGAACTGGCAGCGAAAGCAAACGAGCACTGCAGGATGAGATGGGCCAGTTGTGGTGCTTTCATATGGGTCCTCCAGGTTGTGTGGCGATGTTTAACATTGCCAAGTGACATTCCGGTGACATGAGTTGGCTAGTGTTTAATTGCGTAAGTTAACGATAGTGTTTCGAAGCTGCGCCCCTCGGACCTCTCGCTTTCGCCAGACGAATGGCGCGGCCTTTTCGTTGTACGCAGCGGTGAATGCATGTATCGCCCCAA
>JBAQUQ010000014.1:0-10982 GCA_049297615.1 Burkholderiaceae bacterium | reverse complement strand
CGCTCGCGCTCGTCTGCGTCGAGCTGCTCGGCGGCGTCGCAGCAGTTCAGCGCCACCGCCTTGCCCGAGGGCTCGGTGCCCAGCAGGTGCAGCCAGGCCTTCAGCGCATGCGCCATCGTCATCTGTGGGCTGGCCGCGATGGCGCGGTCGACACTGGCGAGCGGGTCGTCGACCATGCACAGCAGTTCGCGCGCGGCCAGGTTGTACAACTCCAGGCCTTGCGGGCTGGCTCCGGACACGCGGTGGCCGGTGGCATCGATCAGGTTCATGGCGATTCTCCTTGACAGACCTCGAGTGAACAGAGGCGAGGGCTTCAGTCTCGCGGCGGCGGCGCGTGGGCACCAAAGTCATTTGTGCTAAAAAACGGTCAATCAGGCCATGGCGCTTCCCACCACCCAGCCCATCACGGTCGCCCTGCTCGCAACGCCCGAAGTGGGTGCGGCGACGCTCTACGGCTTCTACGATGCGCTGGCGAGTACGCGGCGCGACTGGCAGGTGTTGCACGGCGGCGCGCCCGCCGAATCACCGTTCCGCCCCCTCGTGGTGAGCGCCGACGGCCGGCCCTTCGCGTCCGGCAATGGGGTGAGGATCACCCCTGACGCGTCATTCGTCGACTGTGCGCAACCCGACGTCGTGTGCATCACCGACCTGATGATCCCGCCCGACGCAGCGATCCCGCCGTATCAGGCCGAAGTGGCTTGGCTGCGCGGTGCCTGGGACGCCGGCGCCACCCTGACTTCGGCGTGTCCGGGCGCCTTGCTGTTGGCGCAAACCGGTCTGCTCGACGACTGCGACGCGACTTCGCACTGGGCCTATTGCGACCGGCTCGCGCGCGAGCATCCGCGCACGCGCTGGCACGCCGAACGCGGCCTGGTACTGGCCGGGCCCGATGCGCGCATCGTGATGGCCGGCAGCGGCGTGGCCTGGCACATGCTGGTTTTGGCGCTGATCGCAAGGTTTGCCTCGCCCGACGACGCGATGCGGGTGGCGCGCATCAACCTGCTCGACATGAACCAGACCAGCCCGCTGGCCTACGCCTCGCTTACGCGCGGCGGACGTGCGGCTGACGAACTGGTGGCTCGCTGCCAGCTCTGGGCGGCGTCGAACTACCGCAACGAGGCGCCGGTGGCGAAGATGGTGGCCCTTTCGGGTCTGCCCGAGCGCACCTTCAAGCGCCGCTTCCAGCAGGCCACGGCGATGAGCCCGCTCGACTATCTGCATACCCTGCGCCTGGAAGAGGCCAAGCAGATGCTCGAAGCCACCGAACTGCCGGTGGAGGCGATCGCGCAGGAGGTGGGCTACCAGGACAGCAGCTTCTTCGGGCGCCTGTTCAAGCGAAAGGTGGCCCTGACCCCGGCGCAGTACCGGCGCCGCTTCGGCGCCTTGGGCGCGAGGCTGCGAAGCGTCGCCCGGGCGGGCGGGGGTGATCGCTAGCTGCGCGAAGGCCTGAGCAGCACGAGGGAGAGCGCCGCCACGCAGCAGATCATCGCCAGCCACTGCAGCAGGCCGAGCGGCTCGCCGTGGATCAACGCGCCGGCGATCATCGCCACCACGGGCACCATGATCGCCGCCAGCCCCGCCACATTGGCCGGCAGCAAGCCGACGATGGCGAACCAGCACAGATTGCCGATGCCCATGGGGACCAGGGCGATGTAGGCGATGAGGGCGATCGACGTCGTGGACGGCATGAACCATTGCCAGTCGCCGAGCAGCAGGGCGCCAATCGTCGTGGGCACCGCGCAGATGAGGAGTTGCCAACCCGCCAGCACCATCGCCGAAATCGTGATTCCCGAGCGCTTCAGGATCAAGGTGCCGATCGCCCAGCCCAGGCCGGCCAGCAGGCCCAAGCCCAGTCCCAGCGGTGCCTGCGCGTAAGCGGCAAAGCTCGGCACCATCAGCAAGGTGACGCCGGACGCGCCGAGCAGAACGGCCAGCACCATGCGGCCGGTAAGGCGCTCGCCGAGCACGCCCCAGGAGATCAGCGCCGACCACAGCGGCATCGTGAAGCCGAGCACGGCGGCCTGGCCCGAAGGGATGAGGAGCGCCGCATAGGTGCTCGCGATGTTCCACAGCACCAGGTAGAACAGCGTCGCCGTCACGATCGTCGGCCAGGCCGCGCGCGGTATCGCCAGCGACAGGCCGCGTGCCCGCGCCACGCCGAGCAGCATGGCTCCGGCCAGCGACACGCCGACGGCGCGAAAGGTCCACACCGACACTTCGCGCACCGCATAGGGAAACAAGGGCCAGTTGGTGCCCCATACGAGGGTGAGGATGGCGAGCAGGATCAAGGCTCGCGGCGGGATCCGGGGAGAGGTGCTCGATGTCATCCGCAGCGAGGCTCTCACGCCGGCGCGCGCTTGGCAAGCGACTTCTCGAGGCAGCCTGGCAGCCTGCGTCGATACAATCCGGCCCCCACCGACCGGCGCCCGGCTGGCGCAAGCCGGCGGAGTTTTCATGTCGACACCTTTGCGCGACCGTCTGTTCGTCTTGTCGCAGTACTTGATGCCCAAGCGGGCGATGACGGCGCTGGGCGGCGCGGTGGCCGGCGCGCACGGCGGGGCGATCACGCGAGTGATCATCGGCCGCTTCGTGAATCGCTTCGGCGTGAACATGGCCGAAGCCGCCCAGCCCGACATCGCCGCCTACGCCACGTTCAACGAGTTCTTCACGCGCGCGCTCGCGCCGCAGGCCCGGCCGCTCGCGCCGGCCGACATGGTGTGCCCGGTGGACGGCTCGATCAGTGCCTTCGGTGCGATCGAACGCGACAGCATCTTTCAGGCCAAGGGCCATCGCTACTCGAGCGCCGCATTGCTCGGGGGCGACGCGCGCCTGGCCGCGCAATTCGACGACGGGCATTTCGCGACGCTGTACCTGAGCCCCAAGGACTACCACCGCGTCCACATGCCGTGCGCCGGGCGCCTGCTGCGCATGATCCATGTGCCCGGCGACTTGTTCTCGGTGAACCCGGCCACGGCGCAAGCGGTGCCGGGCTTGTTCGCGCGCAACGAGCGAGTCGTGTGCGTTTTCGAGACAGGCTTCGGGCCGATGGCCTTGGTCCTGGTCGGTGCGACGATCGTCGGCAGCATGGCCACGGTGTGGCACGGTGTCGTGAATCCGCCGCGCAGCGGCGCACTGCGGCAATGGACTTATGCCGAGCGCGAGCTTCGATTCGGCCAGGGCGACGAGATCGGCCGCTTTCTGCTCGGATCGACCGTCGTCATGCTTTGGCCCAAGCTTGCGCTGCGCTTCAATGGCGCATGGCAGGCCGGCGCGGCCGTGCGATTGGGGCAGGCGATGGCACAAGTGGCGGGCCATTCGGCGGCGCAGTCGGGCTGAAGCGGCGCCGCGAATGCGTTAACCTTTCGTCATGGACCCCCGTAGGAGTGTGCGATGAAACGATCCGTCAAGACCCTGGTCGACGAGGCGATGGCCCAGGTCACCACCTACACCCTGGAACAGGCGCGCGCCCTGCACGGTCACCCCGGAGTCCAGTTCGTCGACGTTCGCGACGTGCGCGAACTCGAGCGCGAGGGTGTGATCCCGGGCGCGCTGCACGCGCCGCGCGGCATGCTCGAGTTCTGGGTGGATCCCGAGTCGCCCTACCACCGCGACGCCTTCGCGCAGGACAAGGAGTACGTGCTGTTCTGCGCACTGGGTTGGCGCTCCGCTTTGGCGACCAAGACACTGATGGATATGGGCCTGGAGCGCGTCTCGCATTTCGAAGGCGGCTTCACGGCGTGGAAAGAGGCGGGGGCGCCCGTGGCGCAGAAAGCCGAAAAGGCGGAGAAAGCGCAGAAGACGGACCAAGCGGAGAAACCGATCAAGCCGACGAAAGCCTGAGCTTCGAGCGGGTCGGGCTGCTGCGGTGATTCACGCGCGCGCAGATCCCGCGGTGAACCGGCGCTGGCCCGGGGGCCACGGCTAGAATTGCCCAATTGACGTATACGTCAATTACCGAGGCGGCTCGCGCCGCGCCATCAAGGACACCATGCCCGCACTCGCCTCGAAGCTCAATCCACGCAGCCTCGAGTTCAAGGCCAATGCCGCAGCGATGCGTGCACTCGTGGACGACCTCAACGCCAAGCTCGCCCAGATCGCCCAGGGGGGCGGCGAGGCGGCGCGCGCCAAGCATGCCGCGCGCGGCAAATTGCTGCCGCGCGAACGCGTCGAGATGCTGCTCGATCCGGACGCGCCCTTCCTCGAGATCGCCCCGCTCGCGGCCCTGAACATGTACAAGGAACGCAGCGGCAACGACGCGGCGCCGGGGGCGGGCCTGATCGCCGGCATCGGCCGTGTCTCGGGCGTCGAATGCCTGATCGTGTGCAACGACGCCACGGTCAAGGGCGGTACCTATTTCCCGATGACGGTGAAAAAGCATTTGCGTGCGCAGGAAATCGCGATGCAAAACCGCTTGCCCTGCATCTACCTCGTCGATTCCGGCGGGGCCAATCTGCCCAACCAGGACGAGGTGTTCCCGGATCGCGAACACTTCGGCCGCATCTTCTTCAACCAGGCGAACATGAGCGCCCAGGGCATTCCGCAGATCGCCGTCGTGATGGGTTCGTGCACGGCGGGCGGCGCCTACATGCCCGCGATGAGCGATGAATCGATCATCGTGAAAGACCAGGGAACGATCTTTCTCGGCGGTCCGCCGCTCGTGAAGGCTGCCATCGGCGAAGTGGTGAGCGCCGAGGACCTCGGGGGCGGCGACGTGCACACGCGCCTGTCAGGCGTGGCCGACCACCTGGCGCACAACGACATGCACGCCCTGGCGATTGCGCGCGCGAGTGTCGCGAACCTGAACTGGCGCAAGGACGTCGCGCTGCGCTGCGCCGCGCCGCGCGCGCCGCTGTTCGATGCTTCCGAACTGCACGGCATCATCCCGACCGACACGCGCAAGCCCTACGACGTCCGCGAGATCATCGCGCGCATCGTCGACGCCTCCGAGTTCGACGAATTCAAGGCGCGCTACGGAACGACCCTGGTGACCGGATTCGCCCACATCGAAGGCTTGCCGGTGGGCATCGTTGCGAACAACGGCATCTTGTTCTCCGAGTCGGCGCTGAAGGGCGCGCACTTCATCGAGCTGTGCGGCCAGCGCAAGATCCCCCTGATCTTCCTGCAGAACATCACCGGCTTCATGGTCGGGCGCAAGTATGAAGCCGAAGGCATCGCCAAGCACGGCGCGAAGATGGTGACGGCAGTGTCCACCGTGAACAGCCCGAAGTTCACCGTCATCGTCGGCGGCAGTTTCGGCGCGGGCAACTACGGCATGTGCGGGCGCGCTTATTCACCGCGCTTCCTGTGGATGTGGCCCAACGCGCGCATCTCCGTGATGGGCGGCGAGCAAGCGGCGAGCGTGCTCGCCACCGTCAAACGCGACGCCATCGAAGCCAAGGGCGGCGCCTGGTCGGCCAACGAGGAGGCCGCGTTCAAGCAGCCTATCCTCGATCAGTTCGAGCACCAGGCGCACCCCTACTTCGCCAGTGCGAGGCTGTGGGACGATGGTGTCATCGATCCAGCCGACACCCGGCGGGTCCTGGCCTTGGCCATCAGCGCGAGCTTGAATGCGCCGATTCCGCAGGCGAAGTTCGGTGTGTTCCGGATGTAGCGGATTCATGAACACGAGACGGGTTCGGCTGTTCATGTTCCGCGCAATGGTGGCGGGCGTCTGGCTTGCGTGTTCTGGTTCAGCGCTTGTCGCCCAAGAGCTCGATGGCTCGCTGGGCGAACAGGTCTTCATGGTCCCGGCGGGAGGTTTCAGCGAACCCGAACTCGAGGTCACGGTGTTCGCGCCGCCCGGGCCGGGGCCGTTTCCGGTGATCCTCATCAATCATGGCCGGGCGCCGGGCAATGCCAAGTTCCAGGCCCGCTACCGCCCGGTCTTGGCGGTGCGCGAATTCATCCAGCGCGGCTATGTCGTCATGGCGCCGATGCGGCAAGGATTCAGCAAGTCCGGGGGCAGTGAAATCAGCGGCGGCTGCAATGTGTACAGCAATGGCATCGAGCAAGCCCGCTCGGTGCGCCGCGCACTGGACTGGGCGGCGTTGCAGCCCTGGGCCGACGTCTCGCGCATCGTGGTGATGGGCCAGTCGCACGGCGGATTGACGACCCTCGCCTATGGCACGGAGCCGCGCCCTGGGACCCGTTTGCTCATCAACTTTGCGGGGGGCCTGCGGCAGGAAAACTGCACATCCTGGGAGCACAATCTGATGCGTGCGATGGGCGCGTACGGCGCGGCAACGCGCTTGCCTTCGCTCTGGTTCTACGGCGACAACGACAGCTACTTCCAGCCCTTTGTCTGGCGCGGCGCCCACGAACGATATCTGGAGGCCGGTGCACGCGCGGAGCTGGTGGCCTTCGGTACTTTCGGCAGCGACTCGCACCGCATGTTCAGCAGCCGCGAAGGACTGCCGATCTGGTTGCCCAGGGTGCTTCAGGCCATGGCAAGCGCCGGTCTGCCGACCGAGCTTGTGCACAAGATCCCCGAGGCGCCCGATCTGCCGGCGCCGCCGGCCAGTGGTTTTGCCGCGCTCGACGACATCGACAGCCTGCCACTGCGCGGCGAACGTGGGCGCGAGGGTTACCGCGAATGGCTCCGCGCGGAAGCGCCACGCGCCTTTGCGATCCAGCCCGTCAAGGGCCTTTGGGCGTCAAGCTGGGGTGGCCGGCGCGCAATCGCCCGGGTGTTGTCCCGATGCGAGACTCTGGCCAAAGCGCCCTGCAAGCTCTATGCGGTGGACGACGCCGTGGTCTGGACCAGGGAATGAATTCGACGCACAAGCCAGCACGGCAGGAACCCTGGGCGACGGCGATTTCGGCCGCACGACATGTTTAAGAAGATTCTCATCGCCAATCGCGCCGAGATTGCTTGCCGCGTCGCGGCGACGGCGCGCCGCCTGGGGGTGCGCACTGTGGCGGTGTTTTCCGATGTCGACGCCCAGGCCAAACATGTGCTCGCCTGCGACGAATCCGTGCACATCGGCGGCAATGCGCCCAAAGACAGCTATCTGCGCGGCGATCGCATCGTCGCCGCGGCGCTGCGCTGCGGCGCGCAGGCTGTGCATCCGGGCTACGGCTTCCTGAGCGAAAACGCAGAATTCGCTCAGGCTTGTCTGGACGCCGGACTGGTCTTCATCGGCCCGCCACCTGCAGCGATCAAGGCCATGGGCCTGAAGGCGCAGTCCAAAGTCTTGATGGCGCGGGCCGGCGTGCCCCTGGTGCCGGGTTATCACGGTGCCGACCAGGACCCGGCGCTGCTGCACCGCGAGGCGCAGCGCATCGGTTTTCCGGTGCTCATCAAGGCCAGCGCAGGTGGCGGCGGCAAGGGCATGCGCATCGTCACGAAGGCAGGCGAGTTCGACGCAGCGCTCGCCTCCTGCCAGCGCGAGGCGCGCAACAGCTTTGGCGATGACGCCGTGCTCATCGAACGCTATGTGACCCGGCCGCGCCACATCGAGATCCAGGTGTTCGGCGACACGCAAGGCAACTGCGTCTACCTCTTCGAGCGCGACTGTTCAGTGCAGCGGCGCCACCAGAAGATCCTGGAGGAGGCGCCAGCACCGGGTTTGAGCGAGGTGCGGCGGCGCGAAATGGGCGCGGCGGCGGTGGCAGCGGCCAAAGCAGTGGGCTATGTGGGCGCGGGAACGGTGGAGTTCATCGCCGAACCCGCGCCGGGTTCCGAGGCGGGCGCCGGCCAGGGCGGCGACCTGCGCTTCTACTTCATGGAGATGAATACGCGACTCCAGGTGGAGCATCCCGTCACCGAGGCAGTCACCGGCCTGGATCTGGTCGAATGGCAATTGCGCGTCGCTTGCGGCGAAGCGCTGCCGCTGCGCCAGGAGCAGTTGCGCCGCCACGGCCACGCCATCGAGGCGCGCATCTGCGCCGAGAACCCGGACGCGAACTTCCTGCCCGCGACGGGAACGCTTTCCGTCTATCGCACCCCGCCCTGCGTCGAGTTCGAGCCGGTGGCAAGCGCTGCGGCGACCGACGCGTCCGAGGCGGGCAGCGCAGGCGCGTCGCTTCGCATCGACTCGGGCGTGCGCGAGGGCGATGCGATATCCCCGCACTATGACTCGATGATCGCCAAACTCGTCGTCTGGGGCGAAGACCGCGCGCAGGCACTGGCCCGGCTCGATGCGGCGCTGGCGGGGACGCACATTGTCGGCCTGCACAGCAATGTGGCGTTCCTGCGGCGTGTTGCCGCGAGCGCGGCGTTCACGAATGCCGACCTCGACACGGCCCTGATCGAACGCGAGCGCGCCTGCCTGTTCGAGGCTGCGCCCTTGCCGTTCGAAGTCGCTGCGGCCGGCGTCGTGGCGCATGCGCTGGCGCTCGAGCGAGCGCAGGAAGGCAGCGACCCCTGGTCACGGCGCGACGCCTGGCGCCTGCATGGCGCCGCCGTGCGGCGCTTCGACCTCGAGGCCGAAGGCGTGCGCACGAGTGTCATGCTCGAGCGCAACCATGCCGGCGCGCAATGGCTGGTGCAGGGCGCCAGGCGTTGGCCTTATCTGGCGACAACGCGCGGCGCGGCGCGCCACGACGTGAGCCTGGGTGATCTGCGTTGGCCGCTGACGGTGTATGCGCTGGGCGAGCGATTCGCCGTCTATGCACCCGACGGGATGGCCCTGCTCAGCGAAATCGATCCAATCGCGCACGCCGCCGACGGCGTCGCCGAAGGGGGGCGCCTGACCGCGCCGATGCCCGGTAAGGTCGTGGCCTTCCTCGCCGCACCGGGCGACGCGGTCAAGCTCGGTCAGCCCCTGGCCGTGATCGAGGCGATGAAGATGGAACACACGATCGCCGCGCCGCGTGACGGCACGGTGCAAGCCTTGCTCTATGGCGTGGGCGACCCGGTGATGGAAGGCGAAGAGTTGTTGCGTCTGGAGCCGAGCCCGTGATGGGAGCGCGACAGGCCGCTGGTCCGCGCCGCGCCGCGGTTCGCGGTGGCGGCTCGAAGCGGGGTGCGTCAATGGCCGGCGTTGCGCCGAGCCAGCCCCAGGAGTGCCAGCCAGCCGACCTTGGGTTTGGGCCAGTTGTCGTGCACGATGTCGCGCTCGAGTGGCGGCAGGCTCAGGCCGAATCCCGAAGTGTCTTTCGACCAGGCCAGGTCCTGCGCCTGGCGACCGACACCCGCCTTGCTTTTGTTCGGACGGTTCGCCGCCGCCTTGCTGCTCGCCCTTGCGGCTGCGAGCGACGCGGCGCGCCGCGCGTTGGCTTTCGCCTCGGACCGATGCGCACGCTCGAGTTCGCGCGCCAGACTCACCAGATCCGGCAGACCCGAGCCGCGGCACAGCCGCAGCGCGGCACGGGCCTCGAAACCCCCTTGCATCAGGACGCCGATCTCGAATTCCTGGTCGAGACTGCGCCGCAGCATGAAGTGCAGCCGGGTGGCGAGGCGCAAGCAAGCGGTTGGGTCCAAGAAACAGCTCCTGACAGCGTGCTGCATTGTTGCGGGGCTGCCGGGGACAACGCCATCCCCGAGCTGCGGGGGAGAGGCCGGTCCTGGCGCGGCCGTTCCAGGTCACTCCCTGGTTCGAGGGGATGCTCATGAGTGAAGGGCAGCGCAGTGACGCGCCGGAAGGGCTGAGGCGCGTCGCCGCACGCCTGGTGCAATCGAATCATCCGCACGCGCCGGTGTGGCTCGACGTGGCCGCGCGCACCTCGCTAGAGGCGGCGCAGGCTCTGGGCGTGCAGGTCGGCCAGATCGCCAAGAGCGTTGTGTTCCGCCGCAGCAGCGACGGCGCTGCCGTGCTCGTGGTGACCTCGGGTGACCGCCGTGTCGACGAGGCGAAGGTCGCAGCCCGGCTCGGTGCCCTGGCGCGCGCCGACGCCGAGTTCGTCAAGCAATCGACCGGTTTTTCCATCGGCGGCGTGGCCCCGCTTGCTCACCTCAGGGCGCCGCTGACCCTGATCGACCGCGAGCTGTTTCGCTTCGACGGCGTCTGGTCGGCGGCCGGCCACCCGAACGCGGTGTTCCTGGCGAGCCCCGAGCAACTGGTCAGACTCACTGGCGCGCCCGTTGCCGATGTCACGCAAGACTGACGATGACGCCTCGCGCACGATGCAAGGAGTGCCAAGCCCCTGCATCAACGTGTGCCGCATGGACGCGCGCACCGGCTGGTGCGAGGGCTGCGCCCGCAGCATCGACGAAATCGCCCAGTGGGCGGCGCTCGACGATGTGGCAAAGCGAGAGGTCTGGGGGCGTTTGGCGCAACGCCGCGAACTCATCGCGGCTGCATCGAGGGGCACGCGATGAAGCAGCTTCGGTTCTGGTTCGACCCGGTTTCGCCCTACGCCTACCTCGCATTCGAACGCCTGCCTGAGGCGCTCGAAGGCTTGTCGTACTGCGTCCAATACCGGCCAGTCCTGTTTGCCGGCTTGCTCCAACACTGGGGCCACAAAGGCCCGGCCGAGATGGAACCGAAGCGCGCCTGGACGATGCGCCAGGTTCACTGGCTGGCGCGGCGCCATGGCATCGCATTGCACACGCCGCCGCAGCATCCGTTCAACCCGATCGCTCTGCTGCGCCTGGCCCTGGCCTGTGCCGAGCCGGGCGAGGCGCCGAACCGGCGCGTCGTGGAGGCCCTGCTGCGCCATGTCTGGTGCGCCGATGGCGCCGATGCGAATGACCCGGCGCGCTGCGAGGCGCTCGAGCAGATGCTCGCGCCACGCCGCGATCCGCGAAGTATCGAGGTCAAGGACGAACTGCGCGAAGCGGGCCGCGAGGCGATCGCCCGCGGTGTGTTCGGTGTGCCGACGATCGAACTCGAAGGCCGGCTGTTCTGGGGCCTGGACAGCCTGGAAATGCTCGCCGAGTGCCTGCGCGGGCAAGCCTGGTTCGGCGCGGACTGGGACGCCGCCGGGGCGCCGCGTCCCGGGCTGCGGCGTCTGTGACTCGACGGACGCGCCGCCAGGGAGGGCTCGCCCGAATCGAGCTGGCACGCCTTGAGCCGGGGCTCAGCCCGTCCGCTCGTATG
>JBAQUQ010000013.1:0-1538 GCA_049297615.1 Burkholderiaceae bacterium | reverse complement strand
GTCGGTCAGTTCGCGGTGGGTGCGGTCCGCCAGCGGGCCGAGCTTGCGGGCGTCGATGAAGAGCACCTGGCCGCGGCGGTCGAGGAACTTGCCGTTCTTGCGGTCGCGCGCCAGGAACCACAGGCACGCGGGGATCTGCGTCGAGTAGAAGAGCTGGCCGGGCAGCGCGACCATGCAGTCCACGAGGTCGGCCTCGATCAGGCTCTTGCGGATCTCGCCCTCGCCGGACTGGTTGGACGACATCGAACCGTTGGCCAGCACGAAGCCGGCCACGCCCGCGGGCGCGAGGTGGTGGACGATGTGCTGCACCCAGGCGAAGTTGGCGTTGCCCGCTGGCGGCGCGCCGTACTGCCAGCGTTTGTCGTCGCGCAGCCGCTCGCCGCCCCAGTCGGAGATGTTGAAGGGCGGGTTGGCGAGGATGAAGTCGGCCTTCAGATCCGGGTGGCGGTCGTTGTGGAAGGTGTCGCCCTGCGCGATCTGGCCGCTGTCGATGCCGCGGATGGCGAGGTTCATGCGCGCGAGGCGCCAGGTGGTGTAATTCGACTCCTGGCCGTAGATCGAGATGTCGGCGCTCTTGTGTCGTCCTGCTTTGGCGCCGCTGTTGCCGCCATCGCCGTTGCCTTTGGCGTGCGCGCGGATGAACTCCACCGACTGCACGAACATGCCCGACGAGCCGCAGCAGGGGTCGTACACCCGGCCACGGTAGGGCTCGAGCATCTCCACCAGCAGCTTGACCACACAGCGCGGCGTGTAGAACTCGCCGCCCTTCTTGCCCTCGGCGCTGGCGAATTGCGAGAGGAAGTATTCGTAGACGCGGCCGAGCACGTCCTTGGCGCGGCTGGCCTCGTCGCCGACCTTGATGTTGCTGATCATGTCGATCAGCTGGCCGAGGCGCTGCTTGTCGAGCGCGGGGCGCGCGTAGTCCTTGGGCAGCACGCCCTTGAGCGCCGGGTTGTCGCGCTCGATGCCGGCCATCGCGTCGTCGACCAGCTGGCCGATCGTGCTCTGGCGCGCCTGCGCCTTCAGGTGCGGCCAGCGCGCCTCGGGTGGCACCCAGAAGATGCTCTGTGCGCGGTACTCGTCGGGGTCTTCGGGGTCGGCGCCTTGCGCCTTCTCGGCCAGCAGCGCGGCGTGCTTCTCTTCGAACGCGTCGGAGATGTACTTCAGGAACAGCAGGCCGAGGCAGACGTGCTTGTACTCGGCGGCATCCATGCTGCCGCGCAAGGCGTCGGCCATCTGCCAGAGCTGGGCTTCGTAGCCGACGGTGGCGGCGCCGCCGCCGCTGGAGTTGTTCTTCTTGGTTGCCATAGCCTTGAAGTGTCGTTCACTGAAGGATCGCACGGCCCAACCCCTACAGTCATCAGGCAAGTCGCTTGCACAGATACTGCTGCACCCGCCCGCAGCCTGGAGTTCCCCGAATGCCCGATTCACCCCCCTACACCCCGCCCAAGATCTGGACCTGGACCAAGGAATCCGGTGGCCGCTTCGCGAACATCAACCGGCCGGTCGCGGGTGCGACGCACGCCAAGGACTTGCCG
>JBAQUQ010000012.1:0-2657 GCA_049297615.1 Burkholderiaceae bacterium | reverse complement strand
ACAGCACGCGGCCGCGCGGCGCGAGCAGGGAAATGTTCTCGCGCAGGTACTCATTGGGCGCCAGGCCGAAGATATAGGCTTGGCCCTCGAAGCGTTTGTCCCAGGTGGCGGCGGCGTCGGGGAAGGCTGGAGCGGTCATGGCGTCGAGCAACTCCAGGCGGTTTGCTCATGCACCGTCAGGCGCTGCGTCAAAAAGTCGGCAGTCGGTTCATCGCCGGCCTTGCTGGCGAGCGGGAAGACCTTGCGCGCGGTGCGCGCCACTGCTTCATGGCCTTCGACGAGCACGCGAACCATCTGCAGCCGCCGTTCTTGGTCTTGGCCATGGAGGGACTCTGGTTGTGAGTGAGACGGCAAACTGTAGCGCAGCGCCGCCCCGCCCCACAACGCGTGGGCGTCCTAGAACTTGCGTCCCCAGGCCAGGCCGAAGCTGGTCTGCCTCATGCTGATGGTTTCGGTGCCGCCGTTGCCGGGGCCGAACAAGGCGGGTGAGTTGAAGAACGAAGCTCCGCTCAAGCTTTGACGCGGCGCGATCATGAGCATGCCGGTGATCTCGTTTTCCTTGTCGAGGCCGACCGTGAACCCGGCCGTGTAGTGCTTCGTGATCACACCCGGGGCGAGGATGTTGAAACTCACGTCGGCCGAGGTGATCGGGTTGTCGCCCCTGTTGTAACCGGCGCGCAAGGTCAGGGCGTCGGACAGGTTCCAGGCGACGCCGAGCTTGTACACATTGATGTCCTGCCAGCCGAATCCGGGGCCGTTGGCGGCGCCCAATGGCGCCTGGTTCGAGCTGGGGTTGTTCACCGCGGCGACGCCGCTGTAGTTGATGCGGCCGGCGTCGAAGGCGATGGTCCAGGCCGGCGTGGGCCTGAACGCGACGCCGACGCTGTAGTGCGAAGGAATGTCGAAGTCGCCGCCTTCGGCGAACAGTCCCTTGTATTTGTCGAACCGGCCCATGTTCATCTTCGGCGCATAGGCCGCGCCGAGCGTGAAGGCGTCGCTGAGCCGGCCCTGGTATCCCAGGCGCAGGCCAAAGCCCGTGGAACTGTCGTAGCCATTGTTCGTCACGCTGCCGGGCGAGCCGGTGAACGGCGGGAAACCCGGGGCGTTGTCGAAGGCCTGCAATCCGCTCGCCTTGAAGCGCTGGTAGCCCAATAGCAAAGACAGGCCCACGGCGTGCTGCGCGTTCAACTTGTAGGCGATCGTGGGCGCGAGGATCACTTGCGCCAGGTCCACCCCCAACTCGCCGCTGCCGCACAGCATGTTCGCCGTGCCCGGCCCGGCACCGCAGTTGAAGTTGCCCTGCGGGTAGGTGGTATTCATGCCGCCATTGCCGTAGACCGTCAGGCCCAGCGACATGTCACTGCCGAGCATCCTGTTGTAGCCGAACTCCGGAATGAAAAACTGATCCTTGTCGCTTTCGACCTTGCCGTTCACCCCGGCGCCGGGGCCGACGGCGCCGCTGCGCTGCGCGTCGCGCCTGGGCATGAACACGTCCATGCCGATGTCCATGCGCGAGCCGGCCCACACCATGCCTGCTGGGTTGGTGGCACCGCCCAGGCTGTCTTGCGCCAGCGCCGTACTGGTGCCGGCCATGCCCTTGGCCTTCATGCCGTAGCCATGAGGGAAGTAGCCATTCGTCGCCAGCGCCGGGCCGGCGATGCAGGCACAGGCGACTGCCGCGAAGCGGCGCAATTGCGCAGAGTGTGTCGGGCGTTTCATCATGAGTCTCCTTGTGATTGGCCTGTCGGCCGTTGTGGAAATCGGTAGCGACATCGCGGCGGTGGTTCACCAGCGGGCCAGCAGTCGTCCGCCTTCGACTTTGTGGTCCCAACGATTCAGCGCCCGGTCGCCCTTGGCGATGCATTGCCCGTTCGAGACGTCGAAGGCCCACTCGTGTTTCGGGCAGGTCAGGGTCGTGCCGTGCAGCGCCAGGTGCGGGATATTCGTGGTCTCGTGCGGGCACAGGCTGTCGAACACCTGCCAGCCCGCCGCGCCGTGGTGCACGAACAGGCCACGGCCGTCGCAGTCGATGCGTGCAGTCGCGCCGGACGCGAGATCAGCGGTGGCCATCAGGTCGTGCCAGACCGGCTCGCGCGGCTCGGCAGCCAGAGCGGCGGCGCGGAATTCAGGCAGGTCCATCGCCAGAATCACATCGACGGCCCAGACGATCTTCGCCAGGCCGAGCGCCGGGAAGGCCATCAGCAGTGCGTCCAGCACTTCAGCAGCCGAGCAGCCGTCGCGCAGGGCGCGCTTCAAGTACTGGCGCAAGCCGCGTTCGGTCTGCGCGTGCACCTTGGTGATGACCGAAATCAGGTCGCGCGTCTTCGGGTCGAGGTGCTTGCCGCAGTCCTTCAGGAAGCTGAAGTAGTGGCCCATCGCCTGGGGGCGGGCCTTGACGAGAAAGCTGAGTGCGTCGCTCATGGCATAGAGCCCTCCCCAGGATTGCCGGATACGTTAACCAGGACCGAACAGTCGGCCAGGCCGATCACTTTTTGCGCCACGCCGCCGATGAAAGCGCGCGACAGGCGCGTCGCGCCGTGCCGGCCGAGCACGATCAGGTCCGCACCCAATCGGCTCGCGCAGGCGACGATCTGTTCATGGGGCTTGCCGCTCAACGCCGCCGCGTCGGCGCGGGCTCCGAGCGCACGCGCCTGCGC
>JBAQUQ010000011.1:0-6144 GCA_049297615.1 Burkholderiaceae bacterium | reverse complement strand
GCGCCGATCCCTGCTGCGGAGCTTGTTGCGAGCGCCGTGCAAAGGGTCGACTCGACGGTGACCTTGCTCGCCGAGCAGTCCGAGATGCTCGCCAAGGAGCGGGCGCGCCTGGCTTTGCTCGAAGAGGAGTTGCGCCGCCTGCGCGCCGATTCGCAGGCCACCCAGGCTTCGCTGGCGGCGCTTCAGGAAGGCCTGAAGGCGGCGCAGTCGCAGCGTTTCGCCAACCCCTTGGTCTACGCTTTGGCCTGGTTGTCGGCGCTGTTGGCTGTTGCCGTGGCGGGCCTGCTCTGGCGCCAGCAGGGGGCGCGCCGCAATCCGCAATGGTGGGCGCAGCAGGCCGGGCCCCCCGCCGCTGTGCCGCCCGAATCGGCCATCACGGTGCCGCCGCTCGAGCCGCCTCAGCCAACGCCGAAGCGCGCCGCCCTTGTCAGCCCGCCGCTGGTGGACAGTTCGCGCCCTATGTGGGCTGATTCGCGCTTGACCGAAGCGCCACCCGAGATGGTGCCCGAACCTCGGCGCGACCTGTCGGTCGAAGAACTGATCGATCTGGAACAGCAGGCCGAATTCTTCATCGTGCTCGGCCAGGACGAGGCGGCCATCGACCTGTTGATGGGGCATGTGCGCAATACGGGCGGCATCAGTCCCTTGCCGTACCTGAAGCTGCTCGAGATCTACAGGCGGCGCGGCGAGCGCAGTGCCTATGAGCGTATTCGCGAACGATTCAACCGGCGCTTCAACGCCTACGCGCCGGATTGGGAGGCAGATCTTCTGCACGGCAAGTCGCTTGAGGACTACCCGGGGACGATGGTCAAGCTCGAGGGCCTGTGGGGCATGCCGCAGCGGGTGATGGAAACGCTCGACGCGATGCTGTTCCGGCGCGACGAAAGCGAAGCAGCCTACGATTTACCGGCTTACCGGGAGTTGTTGTTCCTGTACTCGGTGGCGCGCGACTTCACGACGCGGTCCTCGGCTGAAACCGAGGGCGTGGACCTGCTCTTGCCCATCGACGCGCTGCCGCTGGCGTCCGTCCCGTTGCGTGGGGCGCAGGCATCGCGTGCGCAGCTGCACGGCGATTTCGGCGCGTCGACGCTGGACATGGACATGACCAGTCCGATGCCGGTGGACTTCGAGCCTTCGCGCTCCGCGCCGGCAACGGCGTCGCTACCCGACCTGCCCTTGCATTCGGACTTTCTCGACCTGCCCGACCTGCCCGCCACGCCGGCCAAGGCGAGCCCCGGCGGCAAGCGTTAGGAGCCCGACAACAGGCTCCTAGAGTTTCGCGAGGCGCTCGAGCGCCGTGTGCAGCGTTTCGTCTTTCTTGGCGAAACAAAAGCGCGCGAGCTTTTGTTCGAAACCGCCGCTGTAGAAGGCCGACAGCGGAATCGCCGCCACACCGATCTCGGTGGTCAACCAGCGGCAAAACTTCTCTTCCGTCAAGTCGCTGACCGCTTGGTAATCGACGCACTGGAAGTAGCTGCCCTGGCAGGGCAACAGGCGCAAACGCGTCCCTGCCAGTCCGGCGCGAAACAGATCGCGCTTGCGTTGGTAGAACGCCGCCAAGCCGAGGTGATGCGCCGGCTCCTTCATGTACTTCGCCAGGCCGTGTTGCATCGGTGTGTTCACCGTGAACACGTTGAACTGATGCACCTTGCGAAACTCCGCGGTCAGCGCCGCCGAAGCAGCAGCGTAGCCGACCTTCCAGCCGGTGACGTGATAGGTCTTGCCAAAACTCGACACCAGACACGCGCGCGCGGCCAGTTCCGGGAAGCGCGCCACGCTTTGGTGGGACGCGCCGTCGAACACCATGTGTTCATAGACCTCGTCGGCGATGAGCACGATGTCGGTGGGCCGCAGCAGCTTGGCCAGGCCTTGCATGTCCGCCCGCGACCAGACGCTGGCGCTGGGGTTGTGCGGCGTGTTGACGATCAGGGCGCGCGTGCGCGCCGTGATGGCCGCGCTGATGCGCGCGAAATCGGGCGCGAAACTGCCGGGTGTCAGCGGCACGTGCACCGGCACGCCGCCGGCCAGCACGATATTGGGATCGTAGCTGTCGTAGCATGGGTCGAGCACGATCACTTCATCGCCGGGATGAACGATCGCCAGAACCGCCGTGAGGATCGCTTGCGTCCCGCCGGCGGTGATCGTGATTTCGCGATCGGGATCGTAGACGCAGCCGTACAGGGCTTCGATCTTCGTCGCCACGGCTTCGCGCAGCGCGGCCACACCGGCCATCGGCGGGTATTGGTTCAGGCCGGCGCGCATGGCCGTGTTCACGGCGTCGAGCAGGCTGGGGTCGCAATCGAAATCGGGGAATCCCTGGCCGAGATTGACGGCGCCACGCTCATGGGCCAGAGCCGACATCACGGTGAAGATCGTCGTGCCGACCTGGGGCAGGCGGCTGGTCAGCGCGGGAGTGCGGGTCGGCACAGTCGATATGAGGGCGGGCTCGCGGTCCATGGTCAGCCGAATCAAAGTTGGAAGTCCTGGCCCTCGCCGGCGATGGCGCGCTCCAGCAAGGGGCGGCTCAAGCGCTCGGACAGCATTTCGGCGAAGGCATAGACGTAGTTTCGCAGGTAAGCGCCGCGCTTGAAGGCGATGCGGGCGATATTGCGGCCGAACAAGTGGCCCAGCGGCCGCCACACCAGTTCGCCCGGCGCTTCGTCGCGCACTGCAGTCTCGGCGACGATGCCCACCCCCAGGCCGAGCTGCACATAGGTCTTGATCACGTCGGCGTCGATCGCCTCGAGAACGATGTTGGGCTTCAGGTGCCTGGCGGCGAAGGCTTGATCCAGGCGCGTACGCCCGCTGAACAAGGGGTGGTAGGACACCAAGGGAAACGCCGCGAGATCTTCCAAGGAGACGCGCTCCAGCGCCGCCAAGGGATGGCCGGCGGGCATGACCAAGGCGTGCTGCCAGTCGTAGCAGGGCAGGCTGACGAGTTCCTCGGAGTCTTCCAGCGCCTCGGTGGCCAGGCCGAGGTCGGCCACTTCTTCGATCACCATGCGCGCCACTTCGCGCGGCGCGCCTTGGTGCAGGCTGATGTTCACGCCGGGAAAGCGCTTGCGCAATCGCGTCACCGGCCCAGGCAGGAAATAGCGCGCCTGGCTGTGCGTCGTGGCGATCGACAGCGTGCCGCTGTCCTGATGGGAAAACTCTTCGCCGATGCGCTTGAGGTTGTTCACTTCCCGCAGGATCGCATCGATCGCTTTCAGCGCTTGCAGGCCGGGTGCGGTGACCTGCCTGAGCCGCTTGCCGTGGCGCACGAAGATGTCCACGCCGAGCTCGCGTTCCAGTTCGAGGATGGCCTTGGAGACGCCCGGTTGCGAGGTGAACAGCGCCTTCGCGGTTTCGGTCAGGTTCAGGTTGCGCCGAACCGCCTCTTGGACAAAGCGGAACTGGTGCAGGTTCATGGTGGGTAGTGTCGCTGCGAGTCTCGGGGGATTATTCCATTCGGGTGCTGGTGGCCGGCCGATGTGTGCGTCGTTTGGACGCTGGACTTTCGTACTGCCCAGGTAGAAGCGCGAGCCGCAGGCCGGCGCCGTCTGCGCCCCGACACCGGCGCCCTGGCTTCGCCAGGGTTCCCTGCGCTGCTCGCCGCGCCGGGCTACGCGCAGAACTCGCCCTCGCATGGCCAGCATCGGCCTGCGGCCGCTGCTTATGCTCGGTGCTCAAACAGGCTGCGCTCGGCGTATCGCCTTACGGCGATCCGCAACCCGTCACCGCTGCGCTGCTCGGCGCCGTCTAACGGGGCGCAGCCGGCGCCGGACTGCGCCTCGTGGCACCGAATGTACACGTTTGGGCGACCGGAAGTCGCAGACCCGGTACGGGTAGGCTTGAGCGACGAGTTAGTCTCCCGTCTTCTTGCGGTGGATCTCTTTGGCAACTCGCATGATCCCCTCGGCCACATCGTTCCAAGCCATGTCCTTGTCCTCCCATAGTGAAACTGGCCGCATGTCCTTTGGCAACCCATGGATCGGTGCTAGATCTGTTTCTCGCCATTGGCAAGGGCGAGCAACTATAGGGATGACTACCGCCTCTTTGCGGTGGTGCCTTTTGAGCGCAAGGGCCAGTTCTTCATCGAAGCAATAGTCCGAGTTGAAGAAGTCAGAACTAAGCAGTAAGAGAATGACATCTGCCGAGGTCAGCATTGCCCTGATCTCCGGATCCCAGCGGTGACCGGCGATCAGTTTTCTATCGTGCCATGTTCGAATAATTTGCAGCCGCCTGAGGACGGAAAGGTGTCGATCCAGTTCGTCGCGCAGCTTCTCATCCAGGTGGGAATAGCAAAAGACGACGGTCAGAGTCGCCGCGGCGGGATCGTCTTCAGACTCGACTTTACTCACCGATGCAAACCCGATTGGTGTCAATAAGGTCTTAGGAGACCGCGTCGCTTCCGTGACCTGCTTGAGCAGTGCTTGATGCTCCTCAGACTTGCTCAGCAAAGCCTTCGTATAGGCTAGCTCGGTTTTGAGCAGGTTTAGTTGAGCCTCCATCTTCATCAAAAAGAGTTCACGCTCTATCTGCGATGTGTGAACCGAGAAATTGATACGAAGTCGAAGTTCGTAAAAGTTCAGGCCAGCGTTCTGCTGATACTCCGTGAATGCAGTCCTTACGACCCGCAAGTCGTCCTCTGTTTGGGCAAGGAATTCAACGCGCAACTTGGAGCCCTCAAGACGCGTTCGCAGTTCTACGGGGATGCCTTGCGTAACCCTCAGAAAGTCGCCGAAAAGCTGAAGGTAGTTAGTAACGGCAGTGCGCAGCACTGCTGGCACGCTCAGCGCGATGTTCAGGCGCGCTGGTTCGTGCAAGTAGGTATACAGCGTGAAGCCCGTATGCTCGTCCGTTCCAAAGTCGCCTCCCGCTGGAACTCGGCTGCTGGCAACTGGTGAGTAGGTCCTGAGTTTCTTTCCAGTGGCATCCGTATGTTCTGAGGTGGTGTAGTCCGTGTAAATGTACTTTGTGTTCTCAAGCGTTCTTCGATCGGGGCGCCAACCGACTGTCAGGACCGACTTGAACACAGCACCAGTGAAGTCGCTGTCTAATATCCTCTTGCCCGACAGATTCACTGACAAGAGAAAGGCATCTCGAAAGTCGTAGTTTGCAAGGGTGTCGTTTTCCCAAATCTGTGCCGTATGTAGGACCGCCCCTCGCATGTTCGCGCGATAGCTGTCGAGTTTCTTCAGAAACTTTATATGTGAGCTTGAAAGGCAAAGCTCACCGTGAAATCGGGTTCCGTGGAAATCGAGGCGATTACCGAACAGTGTGCCTGTGAAGTCGACCCCGTCGTAAAAAATGGCTGACCTAAAGTCTGCGTCTTTGCAAAACTCATTGGCGTGGAATACTAAGGTCCTGTCAAACTTCGCGGCCCGAAACGCCGCAAAGTCGAGAAACTTGCATCCGTGGAATGTTGTCGCCGCTAGAAACTTTGAGCCGCTGAATATGGTTCGTCCAAGAAAACGCGTTCCAAGGTATCGAACGTTGGACTCGAAGTAGACTCCAAAGAAGCTGGCTCTGCGCTCGAATACCGCCGTGTGGAAGTCGGCTTGGGCGTGAAACGTCGAGCCACGTAGCTCGATATCCCCGGAAAACGTGGCATCTCGGAAATCCGCCATGCCGAAGAACCTTGTTCTGGTGAGGTCGATCCGAGGGAAGATGAATCCCTTGCAGTCAAACGTTTCACTCGGCTTTAGGGATTCGGATGCTTGAAGGTGTACCCGAAAGGCAGCAATAAAGTCGTCGAGGCTCTTCTCAGCGCCTGGCAAATGGAATATGCAGTGCGACCTGCCGCGATTGGCATGGTGCTTACAGGCTGATTTCTTGCCACTCGTTTTGTCGGTGAACACGAAATTGCACTTCGGCAGCGTTGGCTCGGTCATAAGCTTTCCTGGTCAATGGCCCCCATCAGCGGTAGGCGGTCTCATGCGATGGCAACTGCCGGCCACCTCCTGCCGCAACTTGAGACCACACCGAACCGTCTGCTGCTTTCGAATGCTACGGCAGCTTCGTCAGCGTGCGTTGCTAGCCCGTCTTTCTCAACTGAGCACCGACAGCTTCGCTAAGTTGTTGATTCTGTGTACGCGAGACCCGTAGGTCTTCACTACATGGCGAGTGCCGGGGTGCTCTGCCTTGCCTGTGCCGCGGAGA
>JBAQUQ010000010.1:0-2028 GCA_049297615.1 Burkholderiaceae bacterium | reverse complement strand
GTGCCGGGCCTTGCCCATGGGCGGCTTGCGCCGCGCTTGCTGCGCCGGGCAGGACAAGAGCCGGCAAGTCGGGCCATGCGGCCGAGTCGGCGCTTTCGGTGTTGCCCCCACCAAGGCTCGGCGAGGCGGCGTCGAGTCTGATTCCTCCTGGCTGCGTGGCGCGCATCTCGCCAGGCAGGGGCGCAGCCGCTGTCAGCGAGTTCGTCGGATCGACAGGCGCGACAGCATGGCTGTGGGCAGCAGTGCTGCGCCGAGCGAGCTGCTCGGCGAACGACAAGCCGTTCGCGTCGAGCAGGGCCTTGCCGGGCGCTGCGTCTGCGGCGACGGGCCCGAACAAGGCGCTCAGGGCCGAGGTCGTGCTGTGCGAGGCTGTGGTACGCATGGTGTCAAAGCCTCGAGGTCGAACCGTGCTGGAACGCGCTGTCGTGCAGCTCGCGCGCAGCCATTTCGTCGTTGAATTTCTGCTCGCGTCGGCCGGTGGCGACGCGCCCCTGCTGGGCTCGCCGCTCGATCAGTTTGCACACCGCGGCGACGCGCATCTCGCGCTCGCGCAGCTGGGCGCGTGCCTTGCCCGCGCGCGTGCCGGCGCTTTGCACCGTGCCGTGCTGGTGCTCCACGGCCTGGGTCAAGCGCAGCATGAAGCCGTGATAGCTGCGAACCAGTTCCATTTCGCCCTGCGTGCTGAATTGGTGGCTCCAGCGCGTTTCGTATTCGCGCCGGTAAGCGAGCAGTTGTTCGTACTGCGCCTCGATGGCGAGCTGGGCATTGTTGGCGGCCTGCCACGCAGCGGCTGCGCGGTCGCGCTCGTCTTGCAGGTGACGCTGGAGGGCGAGAAGCGATTTCATGAGGGGGCTTGGACGAATCGTGGAGGACTGGCGTCGGCTTGTCGTTGGGCGATCCTGGGGGGCGGGTTCTTCGGGCGATATCGGCTCAGAGCTTGCCTAGCCGGCGAGCACCGCGTGCAAGGCCTCGACGCTGCCTGTCAGCGTGGCGCTGTGGTTCATGTCTTGCGCCAGCATGGCGGTGATCGCCTCGCGCAGGCGCACCGCCGTGTCGAGCTCGGGGTCGTGGCCGCTGGCGTAGGCGCCGAGCTGGATCAGGTCGCGTGCTTGCTGGTATTTCGCGTGCAACTGGCGCAATCGCCGCGCCGCTTCCACGTGGCGCGGCGTGGCGACGTTCACCATCACGCGCGAGATCGATTTCTCGACATCGATGGCCGGGAAGTGACCGGCCTCGGCGAGTTCGCGCGACAGCACGATGTGGCCGTCGAGGATGCCGCGCGCCGCGTCGGCGATCGGGTCTTGCGGGTCGTCGCCTTCCGTGAGCACGGTGTAGAAAGCCGTGATCGAGCCGCCCCCGGCGAGGCCGTTGCCGCTGCGCTCGACGAGCTGGGGCAATTTGGCGAAACAGCTCGGCGGATAGCCCTTGGTCGCGGGGGGCTCGCCGATGGCCAGGGCGATCTCGCGCTGCGCCATCGCAAAGCGCGTCAGCGAATCCATCAACAGCAGCACGTGGCGGCCGTCGTCGCGCAAGTCTTCGGCGATCGCGGTGGCGTAAAACGCGCCTTGCAGGCGCACCAGGGGCGGTGCGTCGGCAGGCGCTGCCACGACGACGCAGCGGCGCAGTCCGGCTTCCCCCAGGATGTCTTCGATGAACTCCTTGACTTCGCGTCCGCGTTCGCCGATCAGGCCGAGCACGATGGCGTCGGCCTGGGTGTAGCGCGCCATCATGCCCAGCAGGACCGACTTGCCCACGCCGGTGCCCGAGAACAGCCCGATGCGCTGGCCGCGGCCGACGGTGAACATGGCATTGATCGCGCGCACGCCGGTGTCCAGCGGCTGGCGCACCGGATCGCGCTCCATGGCATTGATGGGACGGCGCATCAGGGGTCGGGTGTGCACGTTGTCCAGGGGCCCGAGACCATCGAGCGGCGCGCCGTGCGAATCGACGACGCGTCCGAGCAGGCCGGCGCCCACGGGCAGGTGCAGGCTGCGATCGACGCTGCGCCGCCAGGGGTGGCGCGCCGCG
>JBAQUQ010000009.1:0-11493 GCA_049297615.1 Burkholderiaceae bacterium | reverse complement strand
CGCTGAGCCAGCGCGCGGCAAACACCATTGCCTTCGCCAAAACCGCATCCGCCATGTTCGCCATGGACGCGATGCTCAGCCACCGGCCGGGTCATCTCAAGATGCCGCGGCCAGACGCTTACGACCGAACGTGGCGGCGGGCGAGTTGGGCGGTCTAGGAGGTAAGAAAGGCGGCGCAGCGCGTGCGACCAAGTTCACTCCGGAGCAGCGTTCGGAGATTGCGAAGAAGGCCGCTGCCTCCCGCTGGAATGCGCGTTAGGCTCGTTTAGGGGCAGCGATAGGGTGTGCCCCTTCCTCGGTAGCGCGCGGTTGATGCGCAGGTAGAACTCATCCCAGTCGTCATAGGCCTTCATGAAGTTGATGAGGGTATGCAAGTGCGCTTTGAGCGCCGGATTTCCGAGATCATCCGAAAGCCATTGCCAGTGCTTCGCCTTGCGATTTCCCGCGGCGTCCATCGGGTTCTTTTCTTCAAGTTTCTGAACAAGGTCTTTTGCGAGGCGCTCGTACACCAAGTCTCGTGTGTAGCCTGAGCAAGCGCTAATTCGATTGACCTGCATCCCCCTCCATTGCCATCCTCTGAGTCGGTACATCTCTTGGTAGAACTCGTCTGGAAATGTCTTAACCCATACGGCCAGTTCCTTACGCAGGAACTTCTCCAAGTGCTCTTGCAGCGCCTCTCTGTCGCGGACGTATTGGTACCCAGTTGCCTCATCAACAAGAGCAATCACGCCGACTTCGGCAAGGCCGCGCATGACGATGTCGCACGCCTTAACGATGTGTTCGTACTGTTTAGCAACGGGTTTGCCATCCGCTAGGCACGAATCGCGAAACCGCAGGTAGACCTCACAGACTCTGGGCAACAACATTGCGTCATATCCAACCGCGCGCCGACCTTGCTTGTTGCGGAACAGTATGGGGGTCGTCGACTCACGTAAGTCCCTGTCAATAAACGGCTTTAGTGCATCTGCCTGCAAAAAGAAGGGCAAGCCGTCGCCAGTGGTTGTGAGCCCGCCCGTGCCCGCCTTGGGCGTTCTTGCCCGTCCAATCGCCTGCAGGAACTGGCCCTGATTTAGCAGCCGCTTTCCGTTAGGCAGGACGGCGGCGGACAACACTCTTCCGGCGATCTTTACATCCCCCTCAAAGTCGGCCTGGAGCATGTTTGCCCCCCATCGCGCCTCGGCCGCGTTCTTGGAGATTTCACTTCTGCGCTCAGGCGCGACCTTTTTGGCCCGCGCTTTGCCGCCCAGAGACTGAGGGGTGCTTTGCTCGTCGTCGTTCATGCGTGCTCCGAAAGTTGACCGATGCATGCTGCCCAGTTTAGCATGCATAGAAACAGTAACGAATAAAATGCTTGCTAACCTATTCCCCTCAAGTCTTGCGCAGCGCTTTGTCTTGGTACTCGCTGCACGCCGCGCCACCGTCGGCCACCGAATGTCAGGCATCTGAAAACGCCGCCCAAGACGCGTGACATGCGGCTCGAAGTACCCGCGAAGCGGAACACCCAGGAAGGACCCGATACCCCCCACCCCTCGAAAGTCGCGCGTGCAAAAAAAGGGCGGGCAAGCGGTCCGGTGGTTCGAAGCGCCAGACATTTGACGCCCCCTCGCCCATGCACTGGTCGCCGATTCCTTCAAGGTATCGCCCAAAAAGACTGTGGGCACTGAGGACAGATCGGCGAATCGGCCGCAAACCCGCGCCGGCATTGGGTTTGCGTGTCCTCAGTCGAAGTGCGGACAACACCCCCCGACACTGAGGACACTGCGGACAGGTCGACGCGGGCCGGATGTCTGCGCACGTCGCCGGAAACGGGGCCGCTTTTCCTTGGTGTCGTCTTGCGAGATCGCTGCGCGAAAGGAATCCCGCCACGCGGGCCCGCCGCCGCCGCCAGGCCCTACGCTGGCGAGCGGGGCCTCAGGCCTCATCGTCGAAGACCGAAGACTTGATGCGATAGCAGCTCACAAGGCCCATACCGGGCAATCGCTCGCGCCGCTCGAATCGTTCGTGCGTACCCGTCACCAGGTGCCCGCGATCCCGCAGCACACGCAGCACAGCCTTCGAGTCGAAGCCCTCGCATACCTCGCCGCGGAAGGTGTCGATCAAGGCGTAGAACTCCCAGCACTCGAGCTCAGCGCTGATGCCCTTCACCGGCTTACGAAAGCCCACGCGGTGCAGCGTCTTGGGCGCGTGGTCATCTTCGGCCCGGCCCCACTCGGTGAAGCGAGCGTCACCGTGTGCCTCGAAGAACCGGCGCACCTGCCGCAACATCTGTTCGTCTTCACTATTGCCGATGCCGCCCTGCCGCGATGCGAGCCAGGCTTCGAAGCACAGGCGCACCGCCCGTGTTGCCTGACCTTGGGGCCAGCCGGTCAGGCCCGCCTCGGTGGCCAACTCACCGGCCACCGCCACCAAGGCGAAACGTCGGCCGACGCGGTGCACCTGCCCCGATGCTGCATCGGACACCCATTGCCCGGCCAGGTGCTCCACAGCGGGCCGTATTCGGTCTCGCAAGGTGTCCACATTCGCGACGGCCCAGTCGAGCCAGGCGCGGCCCACCGTGCCGTGGCAGGCCTCGGCCGCCTTGTTCAACGCATTGGCGAATACCGCGCCGCCCTCATGCCCGTGCAACACCTCGAAGATGCCGCAGCCGGTGCCAGCGTCGGCGGGAATCTCGGCCATGCGCAGTTCCTGCCCGGCTCGCGCCCGCTTGCCGCCCTCGCTCATGTGCTGAGCCAGACCGATTTCACCAGCACTGAGGAACAGCAGGCGCCAGTTCAGGCGCGGCCGGGGCTGGTTGTTTCGATTGCTGCGTGCCTTGCTCTGCCCGTTGGCCAGCATGTAGGCACATTCGCCCGCGGTCTTCGGGTCCACCTGGGCCAGTTCATCGAGGATCAGCAAGCCGTCGCAATGCTGCGCGGCGATGGCTTCGAGTGCGTTGTCGGTCGCTCGCCAGGTTTGCAGGTATTTCGCATCGCCCCACACCGAAGCGGCCAGCCGCAGCGCCGTAGTCTTGCCGCCGCTCGTATCGCCGCGCAGGTGGAACCCGCCCGACTCCATGCCGGCCGGTCGCAGCATCGGGCCTGCCAAGCCGCAGCACACGGTGAACACGAGGCGGGAATTGCCAACGCATAGTGCGGCCACGCGCTCGCGCCACTGATCGAGCGTGCCCCGAGTGCGGAAGGAACTCTCGGCCGTGCCATCGGTTTGAAACACGATGCGCTCGGGTAAGTCTTCGCCGTCAGCCGGCAGTCGCTGCAAGGTCTCGCGCGGCAGCACGAAGGCTCGGCCATGCCACCCTATGCGGTCAGTGCATTGGGCCATTGCCGCAGGGTTGCGGGTCTGAATGTAGGTGGTCAGCAGGCCACGGGACTTGATGCCCGGCGCGATGCGAAGGCCGTTGTTCAGCAGCGTCGCGCGGTACTCCGAGCCGTCGCCGGCAAGCATGCGTGCAGGCATAGCCCAATGCTGCGCCCTGCCTCTGGGGTCGGTGAATTCCAGCAAGTAGCCAAAACTGCCGCCGTCCGCGTCGCTCGTGATCGCGGTCACGGCCAGGCATGAGCACACCCATTGCGGGCGCTTCAAGCCGCCGTCGCGGTCACGCTCGGCGAACCACACGCCAGACTCATCGGAAGTGAACTCACCCCAGACGGCCGCGCCAGCGTCAGGCCGGGCCGCTGGCGCGTCGTCGGGATCGGGTGAAGGGGTAGACTTGCCCGGCTTGTTTCGTGCGCTTGGCGGGTCTGCCTTGACGGTCGCTTCGATCAGCTCGCGCACTGCGTCGAGCCCGGCGTGCTGGTGCGCATCGTTGAAGTCGCTTCCGCCAGGTGGCAAGGTCGCGGTGGCCGGCCAGACTGCAACGCCACGCACAGCGCGGGCCGCCTCGCTCGCCTTCGCTCGGCCGGGGTTCGCCCCAGTCTTGGCTTCGGTGTCGATGTCGTTGTCGGCGCAAAGCACGATCAGTGCGGCCGGGTGCGCTTTGTGGATCCACTTCGCCACCGGCGCCAGGTTGCCGGCGTCGAAGGCCACGGCGACAGGCCGGCCGGTCGCTTCGTGTACGCTCGACGCGGTTGCTAGCCCCTCGGCGATCAGCAGCGCGGGTGCGCCCTCGGGATTGCCGACCCAATGCCAAAGGCCGGATTTACGGCCACCATTGAGGAACAGCTCCTCGGGACTGCCATCGGCGGGCTTCGTGGGTTTGATGAGCTGCAGGTTCCTCAACTCGCCGGCTGCATCGCGCATCGGCACCAGCAACACGCCAGCGGGGCCGAAGCGCACACCGTGCGCCTTGACTCCCTTACGCGTCAAATAAGCGGACTCGCCCTCGATGCTCGCCTGCGCCCATAGCTGTGCAGCATGGGCAGCGGCTTCGCGTTGCCGGGCCTCGCGCTCGGCGATGTCACAAGCGATGCGCTCGGCTTTGGCTTGCGTCCCGGACTGCACCTCGGCTCTTGGCGGTGCCGGTGCTGGCGCGGTCTCGCTCGCCCTATAGCCGTGCTGCCCGGCCAAATGGAACAGCGTTCCAATTCCCACTTTGCCACCCGCCTTGACGCTGCGCCAGGTGTCGCGAGCGTCCTTGGCTCTGTAGCCTTCGCCGGTCGCGCTCCATGAATCGAAAAGATCGAAGCCCGCCTCGCCCAGTTCGGACTTCAGCGCCATCGCGACGCGTACCCACTCGTTGCGGGGCAGGTCGGGAGGGATGCACCGCAGCATGGCGCGGATCGTTTCGGTCGTCGGTTGCGTCATTCGAGGACCAGTGAAAGCTGCACTCCATTCGCCGGACGGTGCAGCAAGGTGTAGGTCCGCACGCTGCGCCACTTGGTGCCGTTGACGCACTCCACGCGCCGGCGCGGGCCGTGGCCGATGCCGTAGCCAAGTTCCAGCGCCATCGCCGATACAACCTTGGTCGCGCAGCCCAGATCGCACGCGGCATTCAGTTCGACAAGCGTCAAGCCCTCGGGATGGCGCTCCAGGTGGTCGGCGACGCGCTCGGCCTGCGCGGCTCGCGTGTCTTCACGACCTGGCACGGACGCGACGCTACCGGCGGCCGGCATTGCGAACGCGCGGCAGCGCCGCCAGCTTGGACGGGTGACCGGGCCGGGATCGTGCGATCAGCTCGCCCGTATTGCGGTCAAAGACGCTGACGCGGCCGGGGTAGTCGAAGCGGGCGCGGTATGAGTAGCCCCAGGCTGCGAAGTGCACACTGAAGGCCGGCTGCATCGCGCGAAGCACGCGGTCCGCCTGCCGCAGCAGATCGGCCGGCTCCAGTTCGAAGGGGCGGCTCACCGTTCAGCCCTTGCGCGGCAGGCGAGCTATCTTCTTGGCGGTGTAGGCCTGCACCTCCGACAGCAAGAACAGTGACGATCGACCGTCCTTGATCGGCAGGGGGTGACGCAGTTCCGGGTCCGGGTGCGCCATGTTCTCATAGGCGCTCGTTCTGCTTTCGCCGGTGATCGAGAGCACCTCGGACAAATGGATTAGACGCTCACCGGGTGTCAGTTCGTACGGCTTGACGTTGGCGGCGTGCGTTTCGGCGGCGGGGTGATTCGGTGGCATGCGGGGGGCTCCGTAGCTCCGTTGTGGTGGAGCGATCAGGCCATGCGTCCCCTCATCAGTCCATGCATCGAAAGGTGCCTTCTTTCGCGACAAATGCCCGGAAGTCTTCCCATAGCCACACGCTAGACGTACTCAGCGAATGCGGATTCATGATTGAAACGACTACCCGTCGCCCATCAAGAAAATGCCTTGCTGTCGCTCTCCATTCCAATTCCCCCGGCTCTCGGTCCGTGAGGTCTGGGCCATCGAACTCCCAAACCTTCGCCGTCCGGTTGTAGGCCTTCACCAGACCGCTTGCTTCTTTCACGTCGCCGAAGCGAGCGACGATGTCGGCCGCTCTTTCCTTTGGAATGCCCCAGTGAATCAAAGCATGCATGTAGAGCACGTGCGGGTTCTGCGGTCCGCGAGCTCTCGGCCGGCCGCGAAATTGCAGCCCGAAGGCGACCTCGGGCCTTTCATGCATGTTCGCGAACCGGACCATCGCCTCGCTGAACCAAGTCATCGCCGGCTCGGGGATCGGCAATCGACAGTGCAGGAGGGTTGCGATGTGCACGAGTAGGCTTCTCGCGGCTTCGGTTCGTTGCTTGGTCGTACCGTGTCCCGCGTCGAGCACGAGACCACGCGCCGTGCGTGCGTCGAAATCCAAGGGACGAACCTTGTATACGTCGAGGAGGGGCCTCACCAAGTCGATCGGATCCACCTTGGTCTTTGCTCTCCGACCCTTCTGGCGAGGGGAGCTTGCGGGCAGCTCGGCCTTGCTTTGCGAGACAGGTGGGTCCTCGCCCGGCCACCCCCATTCCTGGGCCAGTTTGAGCAACACCTCGATGCCGACATTGCCGTCTACTTTCGCTTCGCGCCAAAGGTCGCTCGTGATGCGGTCTCTGTGGATTCCGGCGGCGTAAGTGCTCCACCAGTCGAAAAGCTCGTAGCCCGCTTTGCCAAGCGCGGACTTGAGTGCCTTTGCCGCGCGGACCTGATCGGCGACCGGTAACCAAGGCGGAAGGAACGCGAGCGCGGCGCGGAGGGTTTCGCGGCTCGGCGCGGCCAGCACGCCAGGACCACTGCACGAACGAGTTCTTTCCCGCCGCGCACTCACCACGTCTCGCGGCCGGCAGGTGGCGCCGAGTCCCAGCCCTTCGACGTGGGCAAGTCGCCAGGCTTCATGCCGCGCAGCATCTGTGCCAGGGAGTAGCGCTTGCGCACCGGACCGCGACGTGGCGCAGCCGGCGCGAGCGTCAAGCGTTTGCCGTCACTCGCGATCTCGACTCGATCGCCAGCTTGGAGCTCGAGCTGGCGCAGCATCTGGCGCGGAAGCGTGACGGCGATTGAAGCGCCGACGGCGCGAAGCGTTGCGGTTTTCATGGTGGGCAGGAATCGGAAGCGAGCGGATGACGGCGCACCGTCGCGGACGATGCTACACGCACGCGTCACGCGTCGGCCGCACTGCTCACATCAAGCCGCGCTCGGCCAGCGAACACACGTCGTGCCCGCCGACGACGAAGTGATCGAGCACGCAAACGTCGATCAGTGCCAGGGCGGCCTTCAAGGTATGGGTCAGGAGTTCATCGGCGCGGCTCGGTTCGGCGCAGCCGCTCGGGTAGTTGTGGGTGAAGATCACGCTCGACGCGTTGTGACGCAACGCCCGCTTCACGATCTCGCGCGGGTAGACGCTCGTTTGCGACACCGTGCCCTCGAACATCACACGTCGAAGGCGATCAATCGATTCTGCGTGTCGATGAATAGCACCGCGAAAGCCTCGGTCTCCCGGCCCAGCATGTGCAAGCGCAAGAAGTCCTTCACTTTGCTGGGCTCATCGAACAGCGCCCCGGACTGGTGCAGGCGAGCGTCGAGGATGGCAAGCGCCGCGGCGATCACGGCCAGCTCATGCGCGGCCAGGCCGGGAAGGGCTTCGGCGGCGGATTCTTTCGCGCCGAATGTCGGGTCCGGGCAGGAGGCACCAGAAGGAAGGCCCCGGGGTTTGCGAGGGGGCGCAGGGATTGGGGCTCGGTGAAGGCAACGGCCCTGCTGAGAGTAGGTGTCCTCACTCTGTCCTCACTTTGTCCGCAGTCTGTTCGCAGTGCCCCATTCGAGCACCGGCCCAGTAACGGCGCGGCCTGCAGCCCGAATCGAGGGTTTGTCCACACTGTCCACACCGAAAACCTGCGACTACTTTCGAATTTCGAGGCCGGCACGTTCAAGCGCTCGCCTTCACGCCGATCGGCACTACGTCGCCGCCCTTGCGCAGCCGGTCAAGATAGTCGGCCCAGGTCTGCATCATGGTGCGGCGCTGCTCGCCGAACTCGGTGCGGTTATAGGCCCGGCCCAGGCCGTCGCGCACGTTGTGGGCGAGCTGCGCTTCGATCACGGCCTCGCTCACGCCCAGGCGCTCGGCGAGCATGGTTCGAGCCATTGCGCGGAAGCCGTGGCCGGTCATTTCGTCCTTGGGGAAGCCCATACGCCGCAGCGCTGCGATGACGGCGCCGTCGCTCATCGGCCGCGCGTCGGTGCGCAGACTGGGGAACACGTAGCGGCCGTGGCCCGTGACAGGATGAAGGTCACGCAGGATCGCGACGGCCTGCGCCGACAAAGGCACGGCGTGTGCGGCACCGCTGGCTTTGGCCTGCACAGTGCGCTTCATGCGATCACTCGGGATCGTCCACAGGCCCGCGTCGAGGTCGATTTCCGACCATTCGGCCATACGCAATTCGCCGGGCCGCTGAAACACGAGCGGCGCCAATTGCAACGCGGCCCGCGTCACGGCGTGACCTTGGTAAGCGGCGATCGCTCGGAGCAATTCACCGACGCGCTTCGGGTCTGTGATCGCTGCATGGTGCGTCACCCTCACGGGTTGCAGGGCGTCGCGCAGATCGGCTGCAGCGTTGCCCTTGCACCGCCCGCTGGCAATGCCATAGGTGAACACCTGACCGCATGCGTACTTCACGCGGTGCGCGGTCTCGATGGCCCCGCGTGCCTCGACGCGGCGCAGGCAAGTCAGCAGCTCGGGGGGCTCGATCTCATCGAGCGGGCGCCTGCCGAGCCATGGGAAAACGTCTTGCTCGAGGCGAATGCGCGTGCGCTCCGCATGCCCGCCGCTCACCTTTGCGCCGTGCACGGTGTCGAGCCACTCGCGGGCCACGGCCTCGAAGCTTCCAGCCGGTGGCAAGCCGGCTTCGGCCAGGCGCTCGGCTTCACGTTTGCGCTCGGCTTCAAGCTTGCCAGCCTTGCGCACGTCGCTTGGGTCGGTGCCTTCGCTCACCAGCTTGCGGGCTTCTTCGGCTTTGCGCCGTGCCAGCGCCAGGCCGGTGTCCGGGTAGGTGCCAAGGCTCAGGATGTTGCGAGCGCCGTTCAGGCTGTAGGCCAGGCGCCAGCCGTGCGAACCGCCTTTGACGAAGAGCAGCAGGTGCAGGCCGTCGCCGTCGTTCAAGCGCTTGCGCAGTTCGCCGGGTTTGATGGCCCTGATGGTCTTATCCGAAGGAATCAGGTTGCGTGCCATGCAAGAACTTTCGGAGTGCAAGAACCCCGATTGTGCAGTTCTTGCAGAAGTTCTTGCAAATTTGGCCGGCTGTCGGCGGAAGTTCTTGCACGTCGGCGGACAAGAAAAAACCCCTAAGTCTTTGAAAACTTAGGGGTTTCTGGACTTCCTTGGACCTTCTGGGACTCTTGTCTGGTGGAGCTGGGGGGAATCGAACCCCCGTCCGCAAGCCTTCGTCAGGCAGATCTACACGCTTAGCTGACTGATTTGTTCTTAGTCTCGTAGGTCGCGCAGCAGCACGCTACCCCTTCGACGAGTCACTTGATTTAACCCTGTGCCGAGTGACCCGGCGCAAGGCGAGCTGATGTGAATGACTTCGCAGCTCTCAGGTTACCCATCGAGCCCAGCCCATCGGCCAACTGTTGCGAAGCTCACCGGTTTTAAGCGGCGAGAGCGTACGTAGAGTCGTTCGCAGTTACTTTGTTTCCAGTGGATTTACGAGCGAACTGGTGCTCGGCGTGCCCTGTTCCAACTCCGAACCCACGTCGAAGCCAGGTCAGCCCCAGAGCGGCGTAGTTTAGGCCAAGCCCAGCAAATGCAAGAGTTGCTGCGGCGAATCGATCACGTGATCAGCCCCCCACTCCTGGATCGAGTCTCCCTGGCCCAGATAGCCCCAGGCGACGGCGACCGTGGTCATGCCGGCGGCGCGGCCGGCATGCACGTCGCGCAGGTCGTCGCCGACGTAAATGCACTCGGCTGCCGCGACATTGATGCGCCGCGCTGCCTCGAGCAGCGGCGCGGGATGCGGCTTGGAGTGCGGCGTCGTGTCCCCGCAGACCAGGGCCTGCGCCTGCAGCTCCAGCCCCAGGGCGCGCACCAGGGGCTCGCTGAAGCGCGCGGCCTTGTTGGTGACGATGGCCCAAGGCAGGCTGCGCATCCGCAGGGCTTGCAGGACCGGCACCATGTCGGGAAAAACTCGCGTCTCACGCGTCATGCGGCTCTCATAGCGGCCGAGGAACTCGTCGCGCAAGGCGGCGAACTCGTCGTCCTGCGGCTCCACGTCGAGCGCCCGGTGCAGCATGCCGCGCGCTCCGGAGCCCACCATCGGCCGGAAATGCTCCAGCGGCAGCTCGGGCAAGCCGCGCGCGAGACGCATTTCGTTGCCGGCACCGGCCAGGTCGGGCGCGCTGTCGATGAGGGTGCCGTCCAGATCGAACAGCACAGCCCTGACATGCGTGAGTGCGCCGCTCATGGCGCCTTGCGCCAGGCCATCAAGTAATTGACGCTCGTATTGCCCGACAGGCTGTAGCGTCGCCGCAGCGGGTCGTACTCCATGCCACGCATTTCGCTCAAGCTCAGGCCCGCCTTGCGCGACCACAGCGCCAGTTCGCTGGGCCGAATCAGGCGTGCATATTCGTGCGTTCCTTTGGGCAGGAGCTCGAGCACATGCTCAGCGCCGACGATCGCGAACAGGAACGCCTTGGGGTTGCGGTTGATCGTCGAAAAAAACACCCATCCCCCGGGCTTGACCAGGGTCGCGCACGCGCCGACGATGGCCGACGGGTCGGGCACATGCTCGAGCATTTCCATGCAGGTGACCGTATCGAAGCGACTCGGCATTTCTTCGGCCAGCGCCTCAGCCGAGACCTCGCGGTATTCGACCCCTGAAGTCTGCGCTTCGAGCGCATGCAGTTGCGCCACTTTGAGGGGTTTGGTTGCCAGGTCAATCCCCACCACATTCGCACCACGCCGCGCCATCGCTTCGGCAAGAATGCCGCCGCCGCAGCCGACATCGAGCACCGCCCTTGCGGCCAGCGGCGCAAGCGCGTCGATCCATTCCAGGCGCAAGGGATTGATCTGGTGCAGGGGACGGAATTCACCGTCGGGGTCCCACCAGCGATGCGCCAGATCGCTGAATTTGGCAAGCTCTTGCGGGTCCGCGTTCGACATCATGGTGCGCGATGTTAGCCGTGGCCGAAGCCGCGGCTATGAATTCGCCCGCCAGAAACAACAAACCCCGCCGGGGCGGGGTTTGCCGTAGTAGCGCTTGTTGCAGCACCGTGGGTTGCAACACCATCGGCCAGGTCGACTACCTGCGCATGCGCGTACCCACCACTTCGACTTCGACGCGGCGATTCTTTTGCCTGCCTTCGGTCGTCTTGTTGTCGGCCACGGGCTGCTTTTCGCCCTTGCCCTCGGTGTAGACGCGGTTCTTCTCGATGCCCTTGCTCGTCATGTAGGCCTTGACGGCTTCGGATCGAGCCACCGACAGCTTCTGGTTGTACTCTTCCGTGCCGGTGAAATCGGCGTGGCCGACGGCGATGATGACTTCGAGATTGATGGACTTGATCTTGGAGACCAGATCGTCGAGCTTGGCTTGACCTTCGGGCTTCAAGACGGACTTGTCGAAGTCGAAAAACGCATCAGCCGCAAAAGTGACTTTCTCGCTGACCGGAGCCGCTGGCGGCCGC
>JBAQUQ010000008.1:0-3871 GCA_049297615.1 Burkholderiaceae bacterium | reverse complement strand
GTTTCTACATCGCGCGATATGGGTTGCTGTTGACGGCGAAGCACGTTGTCGACGACATCGCGCAACATGATGCAGAGTCGCGCCCCACACTTGCTTGGCTCTGGGGTACTGACGGAACACTCCGATTCCGGCCGATGCTTACCTGCTCGTTCGACAGCCGTGCCCCTCGAGAAGCGGCAGACATTGCGATCTGCCAAGTGGTGGACAAGGCTGGCGAAGGAGAAGTTCGCTTGCTCCACCCCAACGAACGCATTGCGCTTGTCACAACTCTGCCGCCGCCTAGGACGCGCATCGCCACCTACGCCTACCCCAGCAACCATCGAGTGGACTTTGCAGCGCCTGAAAGAACAGGGACACTGTTCGCCGATGCGTTTGAGGGAGAGGTAATAGAACTGATTGGTCCGAAGGATGGATTCCTCCGCTATCCTCACATGCAGACCTCCATAGATGTCGGCTTCGGAGCGAGTGGAGGTCCCGTCTTCGGACCTGGCGGTCACGCCTTTGCAGTCAATTGCCGTGGATGGGAGCTGCAGGATGCTGAGCCCTTGTCCAGCGTCGTCCCCGTTTCCCAGATTCTTGATCTTCAGTTTCCCTATCCGTACATCCCAACAGGTTCAGCAGAGGAGAGCGCCGTGCCACGCAATCGCCGTGGAGGCCACGTGACTCTGCGCGAGTTGGCAGCGTGGGGGCATGTCTCCGTCGACCCGTAGAGAATGACGCGTAACCATGCCTTCCAGTGGATCACCCTCGGCGGCCGCTGAAGTCAAACGTTCGGCCCCCGCCACACCAATGCAAACGTGTTGACACGTGTAGTGCATAGGCTACACTACCCGAGTGCGAATTGAGAAGACCGACACCTATCGCGATTGGATTGACGAGCTCAAAGATCGCGCGGGTCGGGCACGGGTTCTGGTTCGAGTAGAGCGCTTGATCCAAGGAAATCCCGGACTGCACAGAAACCTGACTGATGGTGTTTCCGAGTTGAAGATCGAGTTCGGCCCTGGGTACCGCGGCTACTACACGCAGCGCGGAACGCGGCTGCTGCTGCTTCTTGCCGGAGGCGACAAGTCAACGCAGCAGCAAGACATCGCGCTGGCGATCAAGTTGGCCAAGAACTTCCAGGAGTAGCGTGCTATGCCCAAGACTTCCGCAAAGAAAACGACCAGGACCAAGACGACGCCGTACGACGTTGCGGAACACCTTCGAACGCCCGAAGAGATGGCCGCCTATCTGGACGCGTGGCTCGAAGAGGCACCAGACGATGCAGCTGGTATTGCCAGAGCGCTCGGCGACATTGCGCGCGCCAAAGGTATGACCCAAGTTGCCAAGGACGCGGGCCTAAGTCGCGAGAGTCTTTATCGCGCTCTCAGCGCCGACGGAAATCCGAGCTTTGCCACCGTACTGAAGGTCGCACGAGCTCTTGGCGTAAAGCTGCACGCACAAGCAGCGTAGCTCGCGCTATCCGTGATGGGGCCGAAGCCGTCATTGCAGCGGACTGCCTCCGGCGGCAACGGTCCTCCGCAAGCCTGGCATGGCGAAGGATCACGATCTCTTTCACGATGCTGTGGACGCAAAGCGGTATCAGCCAACTGAGTTTCTTCGCTTCCTGCGCGAAAAGTATGACGCGTGAATTCAGGCCACCAAGTGCCACGCCATGAACCTGTCGCATAGCCAGTCGGTCAGCCGGAGATACCCCGGCAAGCCGTGTCACACGGCTCACCTCGAACGTCAAGCCCCTGCCTGTACTCGGAGGAGTGATGAAGTCCCAACTCGATAGCGGAATCTACGCGGTCGTCAAGCGCTACGCAGATGCGTGGGTCGCAAACGATCTGCGGGCGATCGTCGACCGTTATCACGATGAGGTGGTATTTCGCTGCGCGTGATTCGGCTGCACGGAGGTTTGCGTGGACGTGAATCCGGATTCGAAGACATCGCTGCGCAACCCTGGGTTGCCCGGGCGGCATCGCACCACCTTGCGCGCGCCGGGCGCGCCGCGCCTCACCACGGGTCGATGAAGCGATCGTGACGCGGGCCGATCGCCGCCGAGTCGAGGCCGAGCGCCAGCCAGGCGCGTGTGTCGGCCGGGTCGATCACCGCGTCGATCTCCAGCGTCTCGGCCATTCGCAGCGCGGTGCCGTTGGCGTACTGCTGGGCGACGAGCCGTTCGTACAGCGCGTCGCGCTGCGTTCCCTCGGGCAGCGCTTCGAGTTCCTTGCGGTACCCCAGCCGCACCGCGCCTTCGAGTCCCATGCCGCCGAACTCGCCGCTCGGCCAGGCGGCGGTGGCCACGGTGGCGTGCAGGCCGCCGCCGGTCATCGCCATCGCGCCCAGGCCGTAACCCTTGCGCAGCATGACCGCGAAGAACGGCACGCGCGCATGCGCCGCGGCGACGAACATGCGGCTCACGTGGCGCACCTGCGCGCGCTGCTCGACCGCCGGTCCCACCATGAAACCCGGCGTGTCGACGAGCGAGACGAGCGGCAGCCCATGCGCGTCGCACAGCTGCATGAAACGCGCCGCCTTGTCGGCGGCGTCGGCGTCGATCGCGCCGCCCAGGTGCATCGGGTTGCTCGCGAGCAGGCCCACCGGCCGCCCCTCGATGCGCGCGAGCGCCGTATGAATGCCGACACCGAAGCCTTCGCGCAGGGGCAGCAGTGTGCCCGCGTCGGCCAGCAGCGCCATGAGCGCGCGCATGTCGTAGCTGCGTGTGCGCTGCTCGGGCAGCGCGCTGCGCAGCTTCGCCGCGTCGGGTGCCTGCCACTCGGCGGCCGTGCCACCGAAGCAGGCGAGCAGCTGTTTCACCGCGCCGACCGCAGCGGCCTCGTCGGCAACGAGCAGGTCGATCACGCCGCTGCGTGACTGCACGTCGCTCGGGCCGATCTGCTCGGGCGTGAACACGCCGAGCCCCCCGCCCTCGACCATCGCCGGCCCACCCATGCCGATGTTGGAGTTGTGCGTCGCGACGATCAGGTCGCAGCAGCCGAGCAGCGCGGCGTTGCCCGCGAAACACCGCCCGGCGACGATGCCGATGAGCGGCACGCGCCCCGACAGGCGCGCGATGCCGGCGAAAGTGCCCAGGTGCAGCCCGGCGACGACGCCCGCGTCGACGTCACCGGGACGGCCGCCGCCGCCTTCGGCGAACAGCACGACCGGCAGGCGCTGCTCGAATGCGATATGCAGCAGCCGGTCGGTTTTCTGGTGGTTGCGCATGCCCTGCGTGCCTGCGAGCACGGTGGCGTCGTAGACGAGCACGACAGCGCGCACGCCGCCCACGCTGCCGATTCCCGTCACCATGCCGTCGGCGGGCGTACTGGCCAGCAGGTCGGCGTGCGAGCGGCGCGTGGCCTGAGCGGCGAGCGCGAGCGCGCCGTATTCGACGAAGCTGCCGGCGTCGCACAGATCGGCGATGTTCTCGCGCGCGGTGCGCAGGCCGAGCGCATGGCGCCGGGCCACCGCATCGGGCCGGTTCTCATCGAGCGTGAAGGCCTGGCGCTCGATCAATTCGAGCAGGTCCGCGCGCAGCGGCTCGTGGTGCGTGGTCCCGGCCGCAGCGTCGGCGCGGCGTTGCGATGGCGCGCGACGCGCAAGCGCCAGCAGCAGCAGGGCCTCGCCCTCCTGCACCGCATCGCCCGCGGCGAAGAACACCTCGGCAACGCTCGCGTCGGCGGGGGCGCGCATTTCGTGCTCCATTTTCATCGCCTCGATCACGACGAGCAGCGCACCCGCGCGTACTTTCTCGCCGGCAGCCACATGGACTTGCACGACCGTGGCGTTCATCGGTGCGGTGATCGGTTGATTCGGCATGCGGGCTCCCGTCCTCGGGCACTGTAGCCGGTCGGGCTCGGGCGAACGCCTGAGCCGGCTGCAGCGC
>JBAQUQ010000007.1:0-8228 GCA_049297615.1 Burkholderiaceae bacterium | reverse complement strand
GATCACGGCAACGACGCTACCCATGGAGACCTTTTCACCGAGTTTGACGCGCACGTCCCGCACCACGCCGGCGTGCGACGACGGGATCTCCATCGACGCCTTGTCGCTCTCCACCGTGATCAGACTTTGTTCGACCTTGACCTTGTCTCCCGGCTTGATGAACACCTCGATCACGCTGACCTCGGCGAAGTCGCCGATGTCGGGAACACGCAGCTCGACGCGGCCCTCGGCAACCGCCGCGACGGCCGGCGATTCCGGGACGATTGCCTGGGGCTGATCCGGCGCCGGCGGCGGCGGGGGCGGCGCGGCTGCGTCCCCCGCTGGAGCCGCAGCGTCGGCGGCTTGTGTCTCGATGAGCAAGACCGGCACGCCTTGGTTGACCTTGTCGCCGAGCTTGACCTTGAGCTCCTTGACGACGCCGGCATGCGACGAGGGGATCTCCATCGACGCCTTGTCGCTCTCCACGGTCAGCAGCGACTGCTCGACGCGCACCGTGTCGCCCGGCGCCACCAGCAGCTCGATGATTTCGACATCCTTGAAGTCGCCGATGTCCGGGATTTTGACCTCTACCAATGCCATCTCTTGTCTCCAATCGGGCCGCCGACCTCGCACCAGGCGCGCGTTTCAGGCATGCAGCGGATTGATCCGCTCGGTGTCGATGGCGTACTTCGTGATCGCCTGTGCGGCCAGGGCCGGGCTGAGCGCGCCTTCTTCGGCAAGCGCCTTGAGCGAGGCCACGACGATGTAGTGCCTGTCGATCTCGAAATGTTCGCGCAAACGCGAGCGGAAATCGCTGCGCCCGAAGCCGTCGGTGCCCAGCACCTTGTAGCTGCGCCCTTTGGGAATGAAGCCCCGTATCTGTTCGGCGTAGTTCTTCATGTAGTCGGTCGAGGCCACCACCGGCCCGCCGTGGCGGCCGAGCTGCCGCGTGACGAAAGCGACACGCGGGCTCGCCTGCGGGTGCAACAGGTTCCAGCGTTCCGTGTCCTGGCCGTCGCGCGCCAACTCGTTGAAACTCGGGCAACTCCACACATTCGCCGCGACGCCCCAGTCGGATTCGAGCAGGGCTTTGGCGAATTGCGATTCGCGCAGGATGGTTCCGCTGCCCAGCAGATTGACCCTGGGAAATTCGGACCCGCTGCGAGCTTCATCGAGCAGGTACATGCCCTGGATGATTTGCTCCTCGGTGCCGGGCTCGAGCCCGGGCTGCGGGTAGTTTTCGTTCAACAGGGTCAGGTAGTAATAGACATTCTCCTGTTTCTCGACCATGCGCTTCAGGCCGTGGTGCAGGATCACGCCGACCTCGTGCGCAAAACTCGGGTCGTAGCTGATGCAGTTCGGGATGGTCGCGGCCAGGAGGTGGCTGTGGCCGTCTTCATGCTGCAGACCCTCGCCGTTGAGCGTGGTGCGCCCGGAAGTGCCGCCCAGCAGGAAGCCGCGCGCCTGCATGTCGCCCGCCGCCCAGGCCAGGTCGCCCACGCGCTGGAAGCCGAACATCGAGTAGTAGACATAGAACGGCACCATGATGCGGTTGTTCGTGCTGTACGAAGTTGCCGCGGCGATCCAACTGCTCATGCCGCCGGCTTCGTTGATGCCTTCTTGCAGGATTTGCCCGGCCTTGTCTTCCTTGTAGTACATGACCTGGTCTTTGTCGACCGGCGTGTATTGCTGGCCATCGGGGTTGTAGATGCCGATCTGGCGAAACAGCCCCTCCATGCCGAAGGTGCGCGCCTCGTCGACGAGGATGGGCACGACACGCGGCCCGAGCGCCTTGTCGCGCAACAGCTGGGTCAGGAAACGCACATAGGCCTGGGTGGTGGAGATTTCACGGCCTTCGGCGGTCGGCTCGAGCACGGCCTTGAAGGTGTCCAGCGGCGGGACCGCGATCTCCTCATCGGCGCGCGTGCGGCGCTGCGGCAGGTAGCCGCCCAGCGCCGCTCGCCTGGCGTGCAGATAGCGCATCTCCGGCGTGTCCTCCGCAGGCTTGTAGAACGGGATGTCGGCCAGCTGGTCGTCGGGGATGGGCATGTTGAAGCGGTCGCGAAATGCCCGCACGTCCTCGTCGACGAGCTTCTTCGTCTGGTGCGCGGTGTTCCTGCCCTCGCCGCTCTTGCCCATTCCAAAGCCCTTCACGGTCTTGATCAACAGCACGCTCGGCTGCCCCTTGTGGTGGCTCGCGCGGTGGAATGCCGCGTAGACCTTCTGCGGGTCGTGGCCGCCGCGCTGCAAACGCCAGATGTCCTCGTCGCTCATCTTCGCGACCATCTCGAGCAGCTTGGGATGGCGGCCGAAGAAGTTCTTGCGCACGAACGCGCCGTCATTGGCCTTCATCGCCTGGTAGTCGCCGTCGACGGTGTCCATCATCACCTTGCGCAGGATGCCTTCCCGGTCGCGAGCCAGCAGCGGATCCCAGTAGCTGCCCCACAGCAGCTTGATGACGTTCCACCCCGAGCCGCGGAACTCGCCCTCGAGCTCCTGGATGATCTTGCCGTTGCCGCGCACCGGGCCATCCAGGCGCTGCAGGTTGCAGTTGATGACGAAGATCAGGTTGTCGAGCCTCTCGCGCGCCGCCAGGCCGATCGCGCCCAGCGACTCGGGTTCGTCCATCTCGCCGTCGCCGCAGAACACCCAGACCTTGCGCTGCGCGGTGTCGGCGATGCCGCGCGCGTGCAGGTACTTGAGAAAACGCGCCTGGTAGATCCCCATCAGCGGCCCCAGGCCCATCGACACCGTGGGGAACTGCCAGAACTCGGGCATCAGCTTGGGATGCGGGTAGCTCGATATGCCCCGGCCGTCGACCTCTTGGCGGAAGTTGTTCAGTTGCTCTTCGCTGATGCGCCCCTCCATGAACGCGCGTGCGTAGATGCCGGGCGACGAATGGCCCTGGATGTAGAGCAGGTCGCCGCCATGCTCGGCGGTCTGGGCGCGCCAGAAATGGTTGAAACCGGTGCCGAACATCGTCGCCAGCGACGCGAAGCTGGAGATATGGCCGCCGAGGTCGCCGCCGTCTTCCGGGTGCAGGCGATTCGCCTTGACGACCATCGCCATCGCGTTCCAGCGCATATAGGTGCGCAGCCGCTCCTCGATCTCGATGTCTCCGGGCGTGCGCTCTTCCTGGTCGGTGGGGATCGTGTTGACGTAGGCCGTCGTGGCCGAGAACGGCATGTCGATCCCGGCCTGGCGTGCCCGGTCGAGCAGTTGCTCGAGCAGGAAGTGCGCGCGCTGCGGACCTTCGGCGGCGACCACGGCGGACAGCGCGTCGAGCCACTCGCGGGTCTCCTGCGAGTCGGCATCGTTGGCCGCTGCGCCAAAGACTGATTCAGGCATTGCAGACATCGTCGTCTCCGTGTGGGTTTGTCCGGGGCGGCGCAGTCTCGCACAAACCGCTGTTGATCCCAAATAACGGTGGTGCCATCCGCGATATGAAATTCACCTTGCCTTGACTCGGGCTCGATAATCCGCCCATGCGACCAGCGACACCGGGGGCCGGATCGAATCTCGGGGCGCGCAGCCGGCTGCGTCGGCGCATCGCGCAGTGGTGGCGCCGCCAGTCGGTGGCGCGCCAGGATCGTTATGCAACTTTCGGGCCCTTGGCATCCGTCGTGCTCTTTCTGGGCGCGATCATCTTGGCTTTTTGGTATCTGCGCAATGAGGAATTCGAGCGCGAACGAGCCGCCGTCCAGCGCGACACCGAGGTGGCCCAGCAGCAAATCCGCCTGCGTCTGATCGAAAACCAGGAGCAACTGGTTCGCATCGCACGCGAAATCGTCACGCGCGTCATCGACCAGGCCGACTTCCTCGGCGACGCCGACATCTTCACCCAGGAGCGGCCTGAAATCACGCAGCTGATCTGGCTCGGTGCGAACCGCACGCGCAAGGCGAGCCACGCGGCGAACAGTTTCCTGGCCGAGGCCGCCCCGACCACGGCCGAAGACGCCGCGGCGGATGCGCAACTCGGCAAGGGCAGCGAAGCCGAAACCGCATTTGTCGCCGCTCGAGACCTGCGCCATCCGGTGTACTCGCGGCCCTTCACGGACAGCTTCGGCAACGCCTTGTTCCAGGTCCACATCCCCCTGCTGGACCGCAATGCCTTTGGCGGGACCTTGGTCGCCGAATATTCCGTCGAGAGCCTGATCCGCTACTTCGTGCCGACCGAGGTATCGGCTCGCCACGCCATCGTTGTGCTCGACGCTCAGGATCGCATTTTGGCCGGCACCGTGATGCCGAGCTCGATGCCGAGCGGTGTGCCTGAGGCGAACCGCAAAGCCGCCCGGCCGTCGATCGTTCACGAGGTCGCCCTCGCGCCCACGGGAAACGGCCTGGTGCTGCGCGGTCAAGGCTACCGAACCTCGGCCGGCCTGATCAGCAGCACCCTGTTCTGGATTGTTGCGGCGCTGTCGGCGCTCACGGTGTGGATGCTGCTGGGGACCTGGCGCCACATGCGCAACCGCGGCCAGATGCAACTCGCCTTGCTCAACGAAACCAACTTTCGCCGCGCCATGGAAAACTCCATGCTCACCGGCATGCGCGCCATGGACAAGGAAGGCCAGATCACCTACGTGAATCCGGCGTTTTGCGCGATGACGGGCTTCACCGAGATCGATTTGATCGGGCGCAAACCGCCGTTTCCCTACTGGCCGCCTGAGCGTCTGGGGGAAAACACACGCCTGCTTCAGCAAGAGCTGCAGGGCCGCAGCCCGGCGGGCGGCATCGAGGTCAAGGTCAGGCGCAAGGACGGCGTGCTGTTCGATTCGCGCATGTATGTCTCGCCCCTGATCGACCCGAAAGGGCAACAGACGGGCTGGATGACCTCGATGACCAATATCACCGAGGCCAAGCGGATCCGCGATCAGCTCTCGGCGTCGCACGAGCGTTTCACCACCGTGCTCGAGGGACTCGACGCGGCGGTGTCGGTGCTGTCGGTGCAGCAGGGCGAACTGCTGTTCGCGAACCGCTCCTACCGCGTCTGGTTCGGGGCCGATTCGCAAGGCCATGCCTTGTTGGCGGGCGTCGAGTTGGGCAGGCCCTACCTGGCGGAAATGGACGACGCCGTCGAACATCTGGGAGGCCTGCCGACGCGCGAACTCACCGAAGCCGGTTCCGACTCGCGCGAAGTGCTGGTCGACCCCTTGCAAAAGTGGTTCGACGTGCGTGCCCGCTATTTGCAGTGGACCGACGGGCGCCTGGCACAGATGCTGATCGCCACCGACATCACGGCGCGCAAACAGGCCGAGGCACAGTCCGCACAGCAGGCCGACAAGGCGCAGATGACGAGTCGCCTGGTGACCATGGGCGAAATGGCCTCATCGGTGGCGCACGAGCTCAATCAACCCTTGACGGCGATCATCAATTACTGCAATGGCATGGTCTCGCGCGTCAAAGGAGGCGGTATCGACGACACCGACCTGATCGCGGCGCTGGAAAAAACCGAGCGCCAGGCGCAACGTGCCGGCCAGATCATCCACCGCATCCGCGCCTTCGTGAAGCGCAGCGAACCGCAGCGCCAACCGGCGCAGGCGAACAGCATCGTCGAAGACGCGGTGGACCTGGCGGGCATCGAACTGCGCCGGCGCAACGTCACGATCCAGACCTATATCGCACAGCGCTTGCCCTGCCTGATGGTCGATCCGATCCTGATCGAGCAAGTGGTGCTGAACCTGCTGAAGAATGCCGCCGAGGCGATCGACGACGCCCAGATGCCGCCCGGGCGCAGGAACATCGAACTGCGCGTCGTCCCGCGCCACACGCCTGAGGACGGCGGCGTGATCGAATTCAGCGTCACCGACATGGGGCCGGGACTGCGCGACGAGGTGATGGCGCGCCTTTACGAAGCCTTCTTCTCGACCAAAGCGGAAGGCTTGGGTATCGGCCTGAGCCTGTGTCGAACGATCGTGGAGAGCCACCGGGGCCGGATACGCGCCCAGAACCTCTACAATGGAAACGTCGCGGTGGGTTGTCGATTTTCCTTCACGCTGCCTGTTGAGACCACGCGGATCGAGCCCCCCACCCCACACAAACCGGCGGTCATTCCATGAGCCTGATTCCGAAGAAGGGAACGGTCTATGTCGTCGACGACGACGAGGCGGTTCGGGATTCCTTGCAGTGGCTGCTCGAAGGCAAGGACTATCGGGTCAAGTGCTTCGACTCGGCCGAGTCGTTTCTGTCGCGCTTCGATCCGCGCGAGGTGGCCTGCCTGATCGCCGATATTCGCATGGACGGCATGAGTGGGCTGGACTTGCAAGACCGCCTGACGGAGCGGCACTCGCCCTTGCCCATCGTCTTCATCACGGGCCACGGCGACGTGCCGATGGCAGTCACGACGATGAAAAAGGGCGCGATGGATTTCATCGAGAAGCCTTTCAAGGAGGATGCCCTGCTGGGCCTGGTGGAGGGCATGCTCGAACAGGCGCGCGCCGCGTTTTCGCAGCACCAGGAAGCGGCCAGCCGCGACGCTTTGCTGTCGCGCCTGACGACGCGCGAAGCCCAGGTGCTCGAGCGCATCGTCGCCGGACGCTTGAACAAGCAGATCGCCGACGACCTGGGCATCAGCATCAAGACGGTCGAAGCGCACCGCGCGAACATCATGGAAAAGCTCAACGCCAACACGGTGGCGGACCTGCTCAAGATTGCGCTGGGCGCCCAGACCAAGGTTTGACGCTGCGCCGCCTGCCCGAGATCGATTGACAGCGCAACTCATCGATGGCACCGCACTGGCACGCGAGATCCGTGCCGATGTGGCCAGGCGTGCCGCCGCCCTGGCCGAACGCGGTGTCCTGCCCGGCCTGGCCGTCATTCTGGTGGGCGACGATCCGGCCAGCCAGACTTATGTGCGCAACAAGATCAAGGCCTGCAACGAGGCCGGCCTGCACTGCGCGCTCGACAGGTTCAACGCCAGGCTCAGTCAGGCCGAGTTGCTGGCGCGCATCGAGGCGCTCAATGCCGATCCGCGCGTGCACGGCATCCTGGTGCAAATGCCCCTGCCTCGGCACATCGACGCACACATCGTGATCGCGACGATCGCGGCGCACAAGGATGTCGACGGCTTTTCGGTGCGCAGCGCCGGCGAACTGGCCAGTGGCCTGCCCGGTTTTCGGCCCTGCACGCCCTACGGCTGCATGAAGCTCATCGCCAGCACGGGTCTGGATCTGCGCGGCAAGCATGCCGTCGTGCTCGGGCGCAGCAATACGGTGGGCAAGCCCATGGCGGCAATGCTCCTGCAGGCCAATGCGACCGTGACGATCTGTCACAGCGCAACGGCCGATCTGAGCCGGCATACGCGCCAGGCCGATGTGCTGGTGGTCGCCGTGGGTCGGCGCAACACCCTGCTGGCCGATATGGTCAAGCCCGGCGTCGTTGTCATCGACGTCGGCATGAATCGCGACGAGGCCGGAAAGCTGTGTGGCGATGTCGACTTTGCCGGTGTCGCGCCGCTTGCCCGCGCGATCACGCCGGTTCCCGGCGGGGTCGGACCGATGACGATCGCGATGTTGCTCGTCAACACCCTCGAAGCCGCGCAACGCCCCTTGCATTGACTCATGAGGCGATGCCGGCAGAATTCAATCACTGGCCACGACGGACCCGGGCGTCTGCGGTAGATTCGACGATTCGCCAAGGCAAGGGGGATTCCATGCATGCAGTGTCCGAGAGCGATGCACCTGTCGCGCGGGGCGTACCGGGCCCGCGCATCGGTGTCGCTCGCATGGCTGTGGCGGTGCTTGCCTTGTCCGCCATGCCGGCCCTCGCGCAGTTCAAGGTGGTCGAACCCGATGGCAAAGTCACTTACACCGACCGGGCCCCGGCCGCCGGCGAAGGCAAGGTGACGACGCTCGGCGCGCGTGCTGCGCCGACCTCGGCCGAGGTGGATTGGCCTGCCGAATTGCGCCAGCCCGTCGCGCGCTATCCCGTCACGCTGTTCGTGACGGCAGGCGAATGTGCCCCCTGCAGCGCGGCGCGTCAATTTCTGCGCCAGCGCGGCATTCCCTTCAGCGAAAAGCTCATCGTTTCAGCGCAAGACGGCGAAGCGCTCGAGCGCCTCAGCGGTGGCAGGGACGCACCGACGCTGTTGCTGGGGTCACAGACCTTGCGCGGCCTGGCCTCCGAACTCTGGAACTCCTACCTGGACGCCGCGGGTTACCCGCGCGAATCGCGCCTGCCCTCGACCTACCAGTATCCCGCGCCTGTCCCCATGACGCAGCGGCGCGAGGTCAGCGCAGCGCCTGCGACACCGC
>JBAQUQ010000006.1:0-10705 GCA_049297615.1 Burkholderiaceae bacterium | reverse complement strand
CCCATGCCGAGGGCGAGCGCGGCCACGCCGGGCGTATACAGCCACCAGATCGCCGCCGGCCAGCGCAGCCAGCGCAGCGGCTGGCGCGTCGCCACCGGCAGCAGCTGCAGACTCGCGCCGATGGCGCTCATGACGAGCGCGCCCAGGGTCAGCAGATGCAGGCCGGCCGGCACCCAGCCCCATCCCCCGGAGAAGCGCGGCAGGTCCTGCGCCCCGGCGAGCAATGCCAGCCAGGCGAGCAGGTGGTAAACAACCGCGGCGCCGAAGAAGCGAAACGGGATCGACACCGGCAGCAAGCGGCTCGCCGCCCCCGCGAGGAATGCACCGGCGGCGGTCTTCAATCGGCACGCACCAGGCGGAGGCGCACCTCGCCGGAATCGCCGGCGATGGCCTGCGCCACCCAGCCGATCTCGGCGAGCTCGGCGTAGAGCAGGAGCGGGTCGCGGTCGTGATGCACGATCACCGGCGTCGCGTCGGCGATCGATGCGACGAGCTGCAAGATCGCCACCAGCGGTTGCGGCGGCGCCAGGCCGCGAACGTCGATGTGCACGCCATCGCCGTCGCTCCAGCGCTTGCCGAGTGGTGGACCGATATCTCTGCTCATTGCGCCGCGCCTGTCGTCTCTCTACAGCCTTCCGGCCTCGAGAAAACTGAAGTATCCAGTCCTGTTGAAGACGATGTGGTCCAGCAGTTCGACGCCTACGATTTCACCCGCCGCCTTGAGCTGGGCGGTGATGTTGATGTCGCTTTGCGACGGCTCAACGCCACCGCTCGGGTGATTGTGGGCAACGATGACAGCCGAAGCACGATCGGAAAGTGCATCCGCGAAGACTTCGCGCGGATGAACCGGGCTTCGGTCAATCAGGCCGATCGAAACGACGCGGATGTTCAGGACTTCATTCGCACCGTTGATGCTGGCGCATAGAAAGTGCTCTTGCTTCCGGTCGGCATAGTGCCGAATGTGAGGCAACAGGTCCGCCGGGGTTTCGATCTTCGCGCCCTCCGGCTTGATGCGACGGCGCGCGAATTCGATCGCCGCGAGAACCAGGGTGGCCTTCGCGTCGCCCACGCCTTCGAACTGCGTCAGGTCTTCGGCCTTCACTTGCAGGCCCTTCTCGTCAATGAGCCGCGCCATCTTGCCGGCGAGCGTCATCACATCCATCGCGGGCGTGCCTTTACCGAGAAGCACCGCGAGCAGCTCCCGATCGCTCAACGCAGCCGCGCCTTTGCGGAGCAGCTTCTCTCGCGGCCGGTCGGCTTCGGGCATCTGATGAATGGTCTTGGTCACTGTGCCACCTGGGCCCCGCGGGCCGACCCCTCAAGGCGGAACGAGCACCTTCGGAACGGCCGTGCGGTGCTCATCGCCTCATGCCGCGAATGACAGATGGTGCTGGATAACGGTGAACGCCATGATGTCGAAGATACCGCTGGGATCTGTGTACTTCGGGTCCGCCAGCTCCTCGTAGCGTCCGCGCGCGTCGTAGGCGGTCTGAATCTCGCCGTTGACCTGCCCGCGATAAGCGCCTTCGAGGTAGATGCCGTCGTCCCGATGCGCGGTGACCGTGCTGCGAATGGTCGGGTCGGCGGCCTTCTCCTGCGTGACCTGCTTGATGTAGAGCGCCTCCTCGTCGCTGATGGCGAACCTGGATTGGATATCCGCGATCATTGCCTGGACGGACACCTTCGTCGGCGGCGGGCCAGAGCCCTTCTTCCCGCTGCCCGACCGGAGTTTGACCGTTCCGCCGCCGGTCTGCACGCCTTGATATTCAACGGCCGCCTTGATGACTTGCGTCTGCCGAATCTGCCTCATCAGCTCGGACACGCTGCCTGCCTTGATGAGCTGCGGGCCGACGTATTCGGCAAACGTGGCGAGCTGCTGAATCTGCGGTGCAAAGGTGAAGAAGCAAGTGAGGAAGTGAAAGCTCTTCACGAAGCGGGCGAGCAGATAGACGTACTCCTTGCGCGCTTCCAGATCGGTGAGCCGCGCCTGAAAACGAATTCGCAGCGCGTTGACCGAAAACTGCACCCGGGCGTCCGTGCCGGTCGCGAACAGCATTGCGAGATCGGCGGCATCCTTCTGGGTGAAGACGCCCGCAGCCAGAATCTCGGCGTGCAATTTCAGGCAAAGCTCCTGGTCCGGCTCTTCCGGCTCGAACGGCGTGCCTTTTCGGTATTTGACGAATGCCTTGAGGATCGCCTTGGCGTTGTTGGTGAAGTCCACCACCACGACACGATCCTTGCCTTCGTGCCAGCGGTTCAGCCGTGACAGCGTCTGCACGGCGTTGCGGTCGACGACGGGCTTGTCGAGGAACATGCCGGCCAGCTGAGGTTGATCGAAACCTGTCTGGAATTTGTTGGCCACGATCATCACGCGGTAGTCGTCGCCCTCGAACCGCCGCTCGATCAACTCACCGTCCTTCAGCTCGTTGACCGCGTGCTCGCTGATCGCCGTGTTGGTTTCGGGATGCGTGAAATCCGAGAAGGCGTAGAGCGCCTTGTAGGCCGCGCCGCGCTCCTTGAGCTTCTCCTTGATGATCTGGAAATAGCGCAGCCCGGCGACACGGGAACTGGTCACGATCATCGCCTTGGCGCGTCCGCCAATCAGCGGCATCACATCAGCCTCAAAGATGCGCAGCATCACCTCGGCCTTGTACTGAATCAGGCCATCATCCTGGAAGGCGACGTTCTGCAGCGCCTTTGACACCACTCCCTTGGGATAGAGCTTCTCCTCGTCCGGTTTGGGCACAACCGGGCAGTGCAGGTTGTAGAGCGTCTTGTAGGAAATGACGCTGGCTGCCACATCCACGATGTAGCCTTCGGCAATGGCCTCGGCTTCGGAATAGGTGTCGAACGGTTCGCCGAACAGCGTGACGGTGGCCGGCGCAGGCGTGGCGGTGAATGCGACGATCATCTGGTTGAGATCATGCTCGCGGATGATCTTGGCGAGTTGTTCCTGCGGGTCTGGCTCGGGGGCCTCGGCGTCGGGTTCGTCTGCATCTGTGGCAAGCGCGCGGAACGGCAATCGAATCGCCGCGCCCATCTGGCCTTCCTGCGAGCGGTGCGCTTCGTCAATCAGAAAGGCGACGCGGAGTTTCTTCAACTCCGGGTTCTTCTCGATCTCCTCCAGCACCCACGCGAACTTCTGCTGCGTGGTGACGATGATCGGCTTGCGCCCCTTCAGGAACCGCGGCAGGTCCTCTGCCTTGCGCGCCAGGCCCACCACATCCGTCAAGTGCGTGAAGTTCTCGATCTCGTCCCTGATGTTCGTATCGAGCGATTTCCGGTCGGTGAAGATGAACACCAGGTCCACCAGCTTCTCGCTCGTCCCCGGCTTGAACAAGCTGTGCAGGCGGTCCGCCAGCCAGCAGATGGTGAGCGTCTTGCCGCTGCCCGCCGAATGCTCGACGAGGACCTTGCGCCCGATGTCGCCCTTCGCGGCGAATTGCGCGGAGATGTCGTCCGCCACCTTGCGCACCGTGCGGCTCTGGTGGTAGCGCGGGAACAGCGTGAAGGCCGGGCGCTCCGGCTTGTCGTCCAACGCATCGCGGTGGGGCACACGGACGAGGAAGAATGAGAGCGCTTCGAGCAACTGGTCCTTCGCCAGCACTTCGCGGTACAGGAACTCGACCGGGTATTCCGTCGCCGTTTGCGGCGTGTTCGTCAGCCCCGTGTTGTGCCAGCGAAAGTTCTGCTCACGGCGCGGGTCGGTCGCTGCCATCACGTCGCTGGTGTCGGCGGCGAGGTAGAGGAACGGATGCTGGAAAATCTTGCGGGTGTGGTCGCGTGCGGCGAACTGCGCGACGGCGTCGTGCACGGTCTGGTTCTTCTCGTGCTTCAACTCCAGCGCGACGATCGACAGGCCGTTCAGGAAGAAGACGAAATCGATCTCGTGGTGGGCCTCGCCGAAGTAGAAATGCGGGCGGAAGGTGATGCGGTTCTCGCCGTGTTTGGCGGCGGCGGCGCTCTCGGCAGAACGGGGCTTGGGGTAGAAGAGCCTCAATTCCAGCCCGCGCACCTTCAGCCCGTGGCGCAGCAGCATCCACAACGGCGTGTGCTCGAGTTCCTTGCGCAGCGCCTTGAATACCTCGTCGCGCGCGTCCGTTCCGTAGTCGTCGGCGAGCTTCTTCAGCGTGTCGGTCTGCGTGGCGGAGAGGAAAGCCCAGAGCTGATCTTCGGCAATGCAATGTTCGGTGTCCGTGATGTCGATTTGCGCGAGCACGCCGTAGCCTTGTTCGCGGACGAGGAAGTCCGCGATGTGTTGCTGAAAGCTGAGCTCGGGTTGCTTTTTCCGAGCCATGGTCAGCCATTCGCGGATTCGAGCCGGGCGCGAGCCAGACGAACCGCATCGTGGAGCTTGCGCTGCAGCAATTTTCGCGGCGGCAGCTCGGTCAGATACTCTGCCACGTGCACGCCCGAGCGGTCGAGGTCGAGGTACTCCACGGTCTCGACCTTCTTCCCAGCGCACAGGATCAAGCCCATGGGCCGCTCTTCCCCGGGTTGACGCTCGTGCCGGTCGAGCCAGCGCAAATAGAGTTCGATTTGACCGAAGTCGGCGGGCTGGAAGTCGCCCAACTTCAGCTCGACCACCACCAGCCGCTTGAGCCGCCGATGGTAGAAGACGAGGTCCATGTGATAGTCGACGCCATCCAGCGTGATGCGTTTTTGCCGCGCCACGAAGGCAAAGCCGGTGCCCAGCTCCAGCAGAAAGGACTCGATCTCGCGCAACAGCGCCGACTCGAGGTCTTTCTCAGCGTAGGTGTCCTTCAGGCCGAGGAAATCGAGAAAGTAGGGATCGCGAAAAACCAGATCCGGCGTCAACCGGTCCTCCGCCCGCAGCGCGTCGAGTTCCTGCCGGATGAGCTTGTCCGGTTTCTTCGAGAGCGCCGTCCGCTCGAACAGCATGGCGTCGATTTGCTTCGCCAGCGCGCGGGTGTTCCAGCCTTCGATGCGGCACATCTCGGCGTAGAAATCGCGCTTCAGCGGGTCTTCGATGTAGACCAAGGCCTTGAAATGCGTCCAGGTCAATTGTCTCCGCAGTGCGGAGACAATCTGTTCATCAGGAAACGCCTCGGCAAACCGCATCATGTGGTGCAGCGATTTCACTGAAAAGCCGCGCCCGAATTCCAACTCCAATTGTCTCCCCAGCGCGGAGACAATCTCCTCGCCATATCCCGCGCGTTTCTCCTTCAGAATATCCTGAACGATGCGGCGTCCGATGTGCCAGTACAGCGTCGTCAGCGCAGAGTCCACGGCGCGGGCAACCCCCTCGCGGGCTTGCAGGATCAGCTCGCGCACATCCGAGATCAGCGCGATGGGCTGTGCAGCTGGCAAGGCCACGTCTGCTCGCTGGGCCGGCTTCCGAGCGGTCATGCCGTGAGCTCCTCCGCAGCCTGACTTGTCTCATTACGCCCTGCTCGCCGCACGTCCTCGTCCGTCACCCGCCGCTGGCCGGTGACGCATTCGTGGATCAGCGACTTGCGGTAGGCGGTGAGGGTGGTGATTTGAGCGTCGATGCCGGCAACGATTGAAAGAGCTTCTTGCTCCTTCGCATCGAGATACTCCGCGATAGCCTCCTGTTCCTTCTTCGGCGGGAATGCGGCGAAGTTCGTGCCTATGCGCACGTAGTTGAGGTTGAGCTGAGTGCTCAGCACCGCGGACCGAAGCATGATCCCCTTCATCGTGCGCATGAGGTAGAAAAGGTAGTCGAGCCACGTGTTACGGCCCGGGATCATGCCGATCATGCTGTCTGGAAAACACGCCTCGAAATCGAGTATCGCCACATCGCCGATGTTGGCTGCAATGGACATGACGAGCGTGCCGCGCGGAAACGTCTTGCTCACGCTCAAGCCAAGCTCGTTCAGCGTTTGCGAGTAGGTGCGGATGTACTTCCCGGCAGCGGTGATGTCGCCGGTTTGAACGAACGGATACGGACCGTCGTACAGAGCCGGGTCATTCCTCGGGCGGTGCGTGAACTGGCCACGGACAAGGCTGCATCTACGTTTGATTTGCTGCACCTGCCAATGAGCCGGCACCTCGGACACCCAATCCAAGCCGGAGGATGTCATCTCCACATTCGGATTGAGTCCCTGTGTGACGGCGCGATGGATGATGGTCTTGCGGAGGGCGTCGAGGGTGTCGAGCTGGCGGCGTTTGGCGGCCAACGCCGCGTCAATCGCAGCGCAACTCGCATCGAGATACGCCGCGATGCGCTTCTGCTCGGGTAGCGGCGGGACCGGAATGCGTGCCGAACGAAAGGCGTACTGGGAAAGGCCGAATCGCGTTACCCCGACCGCCTTCGCTTCGTACTGTGCGCGGAAAGATTTTGAAGCGTGGAGCCAGGCCAGAAACGATCCACTGACCGATGCAACCCGCGGGCGGATCATCGCCAGGTGGTATCCGCACAAAACTCCCGGCAAATCTTCGCCGACAAGCGAAGGAATCGCAATGTCGTCTGCTTCTTCCGAGTCCTTCGTTGCAAGAACATCACCGCGTTGAATCTGGAACTTCCTGATTTCGCGCTCGTCCGCTGAGGCCTCCATGAAATCGATCGCGCCAGTGATTCGGTCGTTCTTGTAGACGTCGACGTAGTTGCAGAGCCGAACAGGTCGCTCGCCGTCGATTGTGTGCTTGTCCACGTTGCTGAAAAGGACGTCTGCAGCTGCGTCAAGGCGCGCGACTGTCCATCCCGTTGGCACACCGTTCGTCCACGGTGCAAGCTGCTCGGTTTCCTCTGCGGTTGTCATCGGCTTGCCAATCCATCTAGCATCTTCTCCGCCTCCTTCTCCAGACGCCAGAACTCCGCCAGCAAATCCTTCGCAGGCTTGGGCGGCTGGTAGCGGTAGAAGTATTTGTTGGGCAGGATTTCGTAGCCGAGTTGCGGGCTGTCTTCCCAACGGATGATGGGTTTGGCGATTTCCCGTTTCAGGAACGCCGCGATGTCCTCGCCGTGCGGGATGTATTCGTCGTCCGCCACGTAATGGCGGTGCGTCCATTCGACGGAGAGGATATCTGGCTTGTCCCCCAACGCCGATTTGAACGCTTTCGCCGCACCGTCCGCCGGTTTGAGGGCGAACGTCACCGCCTTCTCACCCTTGCCCGCTTTCACGCGCACGCGAAAGCTCAGATCGCTGTCGTGGAACACCTGCTCCTTGGCGAGGTTGGCCGCGGTGAACGCCTTCTCGTAAGGCTCGGTGACGGTGGCCGGCTGGTCGTGCTCGTCGGTCTGCCAGAACACCACCTTGACCTTGTGGAACGCGAAGTCCTTTTCCCGGAAAATCTTCACGTGCTCGTCGTCGAAGCCGGGTTCCCAGCCCTTCCGGTAGCGCTCCTCGATCCATTGCCGGTGCGCGTCGGTCATCCGGTTGCGCTTGTTGCCGAAGGACTTGGGCTCTTTCTCGAACTGCTGGCGCGCGTCGATGAGCATCACGCGCCCGCGATGCGCGGTGGGCTTGTCGTTTCGCAGCAGCCAGATGTAGGTGAAGATGCCGGTGTTGTAGAAAAGCTGGTCGGGCAGCATGACGATGGCGTCGAGCCAATCGTTTTCCAGAATCCAGCGCCGAATTTCGCTCTCGCCCGAGCCACAATCGCCGTTGGAAAGCGGTGAGCCGTTGAAGATGATGGCGATGCGGCTGCCGCCGTCGGCGGGCTCCACCATCTTGGCCAGCATGGTCTGCAGGAACAGCAGCGCGCCGTCGTTCACCCGCGGCATCCCGGCCCGGTAACGGGTGGTTTCCAGCCTGCGAGCCTCGGCTTCGTAGCCGTCCTTGCCGCCCCAAGTGACGCCGAAGGGCGGGTTGCTCAGCATCCGGTTGAAGCGGTATTTGGTTTCGGGCCACTGGTCGCCCGGGTCACGGCTGTGCGGGTCGTGCGGAATAAGCGAGTTGCCGAGGAACACCTTCGCCTGCTTGTCGTTCTTGATGAGCAGGTCGGCCTGGCAGACGGCATAGTTGGTCGGCGAAAGCTCTTGTCCATGCACCGTCAGGAATTTGTCGACGCGCTCCTTCTCCTCTGGCGTGGCAGCGCGGTCGAGCAGGTGCTCCTTGGCGACCGACAACATGCCGCCCGAGCCGCCGGCAGGGTCGTAGATCGAGAAGTGCCGGTCGGGAATCGGGATGTCCAGCAGCTCGACCATCAGCCGGACGACTTCGCGCGGCGTGAAGTGTTCACCGGCCTCTTCGCCGCTTTGTTCCGAGAAACGCCGCAGCATCTCCTCGTAGATGTAGCCCATCTCCAGGCCCGAGAGATGGTCTGGGCCGAGGTCGAGTTCCTTGTACTGATTGAGGATCGGAGCGAGCCGGTTGTTCTTCACCATCGTGCCGATGGTGGCGCGGTAGTTGAAGTGCTCGATGATGTCGTCGACGTTCTTCGAGAAGCCGTTGATGTAGGCGCGGAAGTTTGCCTCCAGCAGCGTGTGATCTTCTTCATAGACCTTGCGCAGCGTCCAGGTGGTCTTGTTCGAGAACGGTGTCTGCTGCGGATTCAGTTCGAGTTCCTTGACCAGCTTCGCGAGTTCCTTCTCGGTGAGCTTGGGTCGCTTGGCCAGCACCTCGGCGCTCTTGGCCTCGCGCCAGGCCAGCAGCACGCACTCCAGCCGCCGGATGACGATGATCGGCAGGATGACGCTCTGGTATTCGTAGGCCTTGAACTTACCGCGCAGGCGCTCGGCAGACTTCCAGATGTCGCCGGCAAGGTTGTCGAGCTTGGGCTTGTTGAGGGAAAGAGCCACTTGGAAATTCCTAGCAATTGTTGAAGTTGAAGCGCGCGGGAGTCTCGCCCACGGCATCGCAAGTGTCGCCGGGCGGACGTCGAAGCGGATGACGAGATCTTTGCCCTGTTCGCCGTCCACTTCGGCGATCAAGTTGCGCCCAGGGTCGCCCGGAGACGCCAGGACGAACACGCGATCATCGCCCTCGGCGGCCTTGTCGAGGAAGCGACACCTCGGTGCTATTGGCTTGCCTGCCAGCACGTGTTGGCCGAAAAGCGTGTTACGCGTGCTCGACGGCCTGCGGCTGTATGCCGATCGTTTGTTGGGGTGGTTGTTGCGAAGCGATCACCCCGCCATCGTCAAGCCGCCGCTGACACTGAGCACCTGGCCGGTGATGTAGCGGGCGCGGTCGCTGGCGAAGAACGCCACGGCGTCGGCGATCTCGCTGGGCTTGGCGAAACGGCGCATCGGAATCGCTTTCTGGAGTGCCTCGAGGACCTTTTCGGGAACCGCAAACAGCAGCGGCGTTTCGGTCGGCCCCGGGCAGACGCAGTTGACATTGACGCCGTAGCGTGCCGTTTCGCGCGCCAGCGACTTGGTGAAAGCGATCAGGCCGCCCTTGGCGGCCGAGTAGACGGTCTCGCCCAGGCTGCCCACACGGCCGGCGTCGCTGGCGATATTGACGATGCTGCCGCTGCGGCGCTCCAGCATCGCCGGCAGCACGGCCTTGGTGAGCTGCATCGGCCCGACCAGGTTGAGCGCGATGAGCTTGGTCCACAGCTCGGGCGTTCCTTCCCAGAACGGCTTGGTCTGCCCCCAGCCCGCGCCGTTGACCAGGACGTCGACCGCGCCGACCTGCGCGCTGACGGCCTGGGCGAAGCCGGCAATCGACGCCTCGTCGGTCAGGTCGACGGCCAGGAAAACCGCCGGCCCGCCTTCGCCGCGCAACTCCGCAGCTGCCGCCTCGCCCTTGTCTTTGTCGATGTCGGCGAGCACAAGGGTCGCTCCGGCCTGCGCCAGCACCTGTGCCGTGGCGCGGCCGATGCCCGACGCCGCGCCGGTCACGACGGCGATTTTGTCTTTCATATTCATGCGGATTCCTTTGGCTGGCCGGACGCGCTTCGGGCCAGAAATTGCGCCACCTTGTCGCGCGTCTGCGGGTGGTCGTAAAGCATTCGGGTCTCGGCGATCTCTTGCTCGTAGCCCTTGCGCTGCGCGTCGCCCTGGGCAGCGATGCAACGCTTGCTGGCGGCCAGCGCAGCCCTGGGCATGGCCGCGAGTCGCGCGGCGAGCTGTCCCGTCCACGCCGCCAGTTGTTGTTGCGGCAGCGCCCACTGCACGACGCCGAGTTGCAGCGCCTGCGCACCGCTGATGACCTCGGCACCGAGGATGAGGCGCTTGGCCACGCCGGGACCGCACAGGCGCGTCAGGCGCTGCGTGCCGCCCGCGCCGGGCAGGAGCCCGAGCGAGGCTTCGGGAAGGCCGAGCGTCGCCTCGAGCGCGGCGACGCGAAAGTCGCAGGCCAGGGCGAGTTCGAGACCGCCGCCCAGCGCCGCGCCGCCGATCTCGGCCAGGCTCGCCAGGGGCGCGGCCTCGAGGCGCTCGTACAGGCTCTGCATGCGGCGCACCACCTCGGTCATCGCATCCGGCCCTTGCGGACTCGCGAAACAATTGCGCATCAGCGCCAGATCGGCACCTGCGCAGAAAACTCGCTGGCTGCTGCGGATGTGCAGCACCGCCACGCCAGCGTCGGCGACTGCGCCGTCGAGCACGGCGTGCAGCTGGGCGATGAGGGCGTCGTCCAGGGCATTGACGGGCGGGCGCGACAGCGTCGCCACGAGGACGTTGCCGATGCGTTGCGTGCCGATCAAGGTGTCCATGCGCTAGCCCAGGGTCGCGTGCAATTCCTGGAGCTTGCGGCGCAGCAGCTTGCCGGTGGGGCCGCGCGGCAGCGCCGCCACCGCGTGCAGCCAACGCGGCTGCTGGTGCCGCGGCAGGCTC
>JBAQUQ010000005.1:0-2212 GCA_049297615.1 Burkholderiaceae bacterium | reverse complement strand
TTGATCGAGACGCGAGTTGCGGACCAAGACTGCCGCCCCGCGAGCGTGGGCCGGAGAACGTACCCCGGGCCACCTGCCCGCGCTCGGTGCTGGCGTGCGCGCAGCGGCGAAGGTCGGCTTCGGGCCGCAAGCAGTCAGCGCCCGCAGGCAGGCTCGAGGCAAGTCGAGGTATTCGAGTTTCACTTCGGTTCTCCTATCTCGAAACACCGAGTTCCATTGGAGCGCCCCTCAGGCTGCGCTTGGGCGAGCAGGTCCACACCAGGATCGCCAGCGTCAGGATGTAAGGCATGGCGTTGAACAGGTGGTAATAACCGCTCACGCCCACCGATTGCAGCGCAGGCCCGAGCGCACCGGCGCCGCCGAACAGCAGCGCAGCACCCAGGCAGCGCACCGGGCTCCAGCGCGCGAAGATGACGAGCGCCACCGCGATCAGGCCCTGCCCGCTGGACAGCCCCTCGTTCCAACTGCCCGGATAGTGCAGCGACAACGAGGCACCGCCCAGGCCGGCGATGAAGCCACCCAGCGTCGTCGCAGCGATGCGCACGCCGCTCACCGATGTGCCCAGGGCACGCGCTGCGTCCGACGAATCGCCCACCATGCGCAGCACCAGCCCCCAGCGCGTATTCGCCAGCGCCCAGGCCATCACGGCGGCGAGCGCCACGCCGATCGGGAACAGCGCATTGATGCGCAAGGCCGCCTGCACCGAGTTCGAAGCACTCCAGGAGCCCAGATCGATGTAGGGAATCTGCGGCGCCTGCGGTTGGATCAAGGGCTTGCCGAGATAGAACGCCAGGCCCGCGCCGAGCAGCATCAAGGCGATCCCCATCGCAATGTCGTTGACGCGCGGCAGCGAACACACCAGGCCGTGCAGCAAGGCGAGCAAGGCGCCGCTCGCCCCCGCCAACAGCACGCCCAGCCAGGGCGAGCCGCTCAGATACGCGCCGCCGAAGCCGGCCATCGCCGAGAGCACGAGCACGCCCTCCAGGCCCAGGTTGATGCGGCCGGATTTCTCGGTCAGGCATTCGCCCAGGCTGACGAACAGAAAGGGCGTGCCGACGCGAATCGCGCCGCCGAGAACGGCGACGATCACGTCGGCCATCGCGTCGGCGTTCATGCGGCTTTCACGGCCACGGGCAAGGGCGAGCGCTGCGCCACCAGGCTGATCGGTAGCAAGCGCCCGCGCAGCGCCTCGCTGGCCAGGATCAGGACAAAAGCAAAGCCGAGCAAGACCTGCACCGACGCGTCGGGCAGACCCATGCGCCGCTGCAACAGGCTGCCCGCGGCGCCGAAGCCGCCGAACAGGATCGCCACGGGAATGACGGCCAGCGGATGATGGCGCGCGACAAAACTCACCAGGATGCCGGCATAGCCCAGTCCGGCGATCAGTGAGGCATTCGCCGCGGTGTGCACGGCCGCCACTTCGATCCCGCCGGCCAGGCCCGCGGCCGCGCCGCCCAGAGCGCAAGCGGTGACGATCAAACGGTGCGCCGGCAGGCCGACCAGCCTTGCGGCGCGCGCATTGCCGCCGACGACGCGGGTCGCGAATCCATGCGTCGTGAACGACAGCCAGAGCGCGCTCGACAGGCACAGCACCACGCCGAACGCCAGGCCCCAATGCACGTCGTAGCCGAACACGCTGCCGATGCGCAGCGACTCTTCGATCGGCAGGGTCGAGGGCTTGTTCAAGCTCGCCGGGTCGCGCAGCACCCCCTCGACCCAATGCTTGAACAGGGCGATGGCGATATAGCCCAGCAGCAGACTGCTGATCGTTTCGTTCACGCCGCGGAACTGCCGCAGCGCGCCGGCCAGCGCTATCCACGCCGCGCCGGCGGCCGCAGCCGCGAGCAGCAGCACGGCCGTTCCCGCTGCGCCTTGGGGAAGCGACAACAGATAGGGCAGGGCGGCACACGCCAGGCCGCCGATGACGAGCGCGCCCTCGCCGCCGATGACGATGAGCCCGGCGCGCGCCGGCAGGGCGACGCACAGCGCGGTCAGCATCAAGGGCGCGGCGCGCTGCAAGCTGTTCTGCCACGAGAACGCGTCGCCGAAGGCGCCGACGAAAAGCAGGGCCCAGGCCTGCAGCGGGTCATGCCCGCCGAACCAGACGAACACGCCGAACAGCAGCAGCGCGCCGGCCAGCGCCAGCAGGGGCAGGGCGAAAACCTCGCCCGCGTCGTGCCAGCGCTCGCGGGCCATGGCGTGCAGCGCCGCG
>JBAQUQ010000004.1:0-55430 GCA_049297615.1 Burkholderiaceae bacterium | reverse complement strand
TTGAGAAGAATTACAGGCACAGCCCGTGGTTTTCACGGCTTCGGTGGAGGGGTTGAAAATCATGGGTAAGAGCGGCGTGATCGTGATAACGGGCGCGGGCGGCTTCATCGGCGGGCACCTGGCGGCCCACTTCCTGAGCGAGGGCTTCGACGTCCGGGGTGCGGACATCAAGCCGCTGGAGGAGTGGTACCAGGTGCATCGCGGGGCCGAGAATTTCGCCGGCCCGCTCAAAGGTGATTGCCGCGACTACCGGATCTGCCGCGCCTTGTGCGACGGGGCCAGCGAGGTCTACCAGCTGGCGGCCGACATGGGCGGGATGGGGTTCATCGAGAACAACAAGGCCCTGTGCATGCTGAGCGTGCTGACGAACACGCACATGATCCTGGCGGCGCAGGAGGCAGGTGTCAAGCGCTTCTTCTATGCCTCGAGCGCCTGCGTCTACAACGCCGACAAACAACTGGACGCGAACATCACAGCGCTGAAAGAGGCCGACGCGTACCCGGGTCTGCCCGAGGACGGATACGGCTGGGAGAAGCTGTTCAGCGAGCGCATGTGCCGCCACTTCCGCGAGGATTTTGGGATCAGCGCGCGAGTGGCGCGCTTCCACAACGTGTATGGGCCGCACGGGACCTGGGAGGGCGGGCGCGAAAAGGCGCCGGCGGCGATCTGCCGCAAGGTGATCGCATCGGTCGTCTCAGGTAATCGCGACATCGAGATCTGGGGTGACGGCACCCAAACCCGGTCGTTCATGTACATCGACGACTGTGTCAAGGGGATCAACCTGATCACGCAGTCTGACATTCTCGAGCCGATCAACTTGGGGTCGAGCGAGCTGGTGTCGATCAACCAGTTGGTGGACATCGCCGAAGCGATCGGCGGGGTGAAGTTGAACCGGCACTACAAACTGGACGCGCCCAAGGGCGTTGCCGGGCGGAACAGCGACAACACCAAGATTCGTCAGTACCTGGCCTGGGAGCCGGACACGCGCCTCAAGGACGGCATGGAGAAGACCTACCGCTGGATCTGGGATGAATTCACTGCCAAGTACAACGCCAAGACAGCGCACAAAAGCAGTATCAGCACCTTCACCAAGGGCTCGCATCCGATCCCCGGCGACGGCTACAACCCCGAGAGCCAGTTCAAGGACACGTGGCAGCAGGGCATCCCCGCAACGTACGGGGACTCGAAAATCGGCAATGCTGATATGCCCTGAGGCCTCGACCCCAACCTGAACCAATGGGCCCCGGCGCAGCCGCGCGAGCGCTTCTTGTTGACGGATCGGCAGGGTCCGTCGCGCGTTTTTTCGCGGGCGCCGGCCACCGTTGAAGATTCCGTGCCCAAGCCGACTTTTCTAATCATCAGCCAGGTCTACGTCCCTGACCCCGCGTCGGTGGGCCAGCACGTCGCCGACGCGGCGGCAGAGATGGCCCGGCGCGGCTACCACGTCGTGGTGTACGCCGCGGCACGCGGCTACGACGACCCGTCCAGCAAGTATCCCTCGCGCGAACTGCGGGACGGCGTGGACGTCAGACGGCTGCCGCTGTCGAGTTTCGGCAAATCATCGATTGCGGTGCGTCTGCTGGCGCAGTGGATCTTCCTGTTCCAGACGGTCTTGCGCGGGATATTTACGCCGGGTCTGTGCGGGATCATGGTCTCGACCAGCCCGCCGTTCTGTGGGATCGCGGGGGTGGTTCTCAGCTGGCTGCGCAGGGTGCCGGTCAAGTACTGGCTCATGGACCTGAATCCCGACCAGATGATCGCGATGCGGAAGATCACCGCAACCTCGGTCCAGGCGCGGGTGTTTGACGCGTTCAATCGGGCGATCCTGCGGCGTGCGTCCGACGTCGTGGTGCTCGATCGGTTCATGGCGCAGCGCGTCTTGCGCAAGGCCGACGTGCGCGCGAAAGTGGCCGAGATGCCGCCCTGGCCGCACGAGGACGGGACGGTGAGCATCGCGCAGGCCCAGAACCCGTTCCGCGCCGAGCATGGGCTGGACGGCAAGTTCGTGGTGATGTACTCGGGCAATCACTCGCCGGCCAATCCGATCCGAACGCTGCTGGACGCTGCCGAGCGGCTGCAGGGCGATCCGCGGCTCTTGGTCCTGTGCATCGGCGGCGGAGGCGGGAAGAAGGAAGTCGACGACAAAGTCGCCGCCGGCGTCAAGAACATTCGATCAATGCCCTACCAGCCGTTGGACAAGATTCGTTTTTCGCTCTCGGCGGCGGACGTGCACGTCGTGAGCATTGGCGACGATGTGGTGGGCATCGTTCACCCGTGCAAGGTGTACGGGGCGATGGCAGTGTCGCGCCCGATCCTGCTCCTGGGGCCAAGTCCGTGCCACGTCAGCGATCTGATCGAACGCTATCGGATCGGATGGCAGGTGAAGCATGGCGACGTGGACGGGACGGTGCAGGCTTTGCAGCTGGCAATGGCGTTGTCGCATGAGGATCTCGATGAGATGGGGCGGCGTGCCGCGGGGGTGATTGCCGGCTCCTTGAGCAAGGATGAGTTGCGACGCAGGTTCTGCGATGTGCTCCAGAAGGGGCTGCCAGCACCTGCTATGGCGAGTGCGCACCGTCATTCGCGTGAGCGCGGCGCTTGATCGGCGTCTGTCACTGGCGTCGCGAACTCGGCCGGCATTCGATGGCCGATCGTTTTCGGCAGCGGGTCGAGAGATGATTCGAGCTGCAGGACGATGGCGCTGTGCCGCAACGGCCGTGCCGGGGCGCGCGGAGCAGGGCCAATCCCAGTTCGAATTCGCCGTGTCATTGGTATGCTCCAGTTGCTCCCGTCCCCAACCTGCCCTCGCGCCCCATGAGCGTCTTGATCCTGAGTTTCCTCACGTCGCTCATCGTGACGCTGCTCGTCGTGCGTTCTGCGGCCACGCACGCGCGCCTGTCGGCTGACTTCGACACGACCGGCCCGCAGAAATTTCACGCCCGACCGGTGCCGCGTGTCGGCGGTATCGGCATGTTGAGCGCCCTAGTGGCCAGCGCTTGTTTGCTGCAGTGGCAGGGCGATCCAGCGGCCAAGTTGTTGTGGCTCCTGATCGCTACAGGCGTGCCCGCATTCGGTGCCGGCTTGGCCGAGGATCTGCTCAAAACGCTGTCGCCGCGCCGACGGCTGTTCTTCACTGCGGTTTCTGCGGCCCTCGCCGTTTGGCTGTTCGACGGCTTGATCAAACGCACCGACATCCCCGGCCTGGACACGCTGATTGCAATGTTTCCATTGGCGGTGGCGCTGACTGTTCTCGTCGTCGCTGGGGTCGCGAACTCGGTCAATATCATTGACGGGTTCAACGGGCTGGCGTCGATGTGCGTGCTCATGATGTTGCTGGCGCTGGCCTACGTGGCCGACCAAACCGGCGATTCAATCCTGCTCATCTCGCTGGCCGCGATCGGCGCCGTGCTCGGGTTCTTTGTCTGGAATTACCCGGCCGGCCTGATCTTCATGGGCGACGGAGGGGCTTACTTCCTGGGCTTTCTCCTGGCCGAGATCGGCATCTTGCTGGTCAACCGCAACCCCGGCGTGTCGCCGATTTTCCCGTTGCTGCTGGGCGCCTACCCGATCTTCGAGACGATATTCACCATTTATCGGCGCAAGGTCGTGCGTGGCGCGGCCGTCGGTGTGCCCGACGCGATCCACCTTCACACCCTGGTGCACCGCCGCTTGATTCGTTGGAACAAAAGTGCGAACGCCGAACGCCGGCAGACGGCACGCAACTCGATGACTTCGCCCTACCTATGGCTGTTGTGCCTGAGTTCGGTGATCCCGGCCGTGCTGTGGTGGAACAGCACGCCGATCTTGGCCACATTCCTGCTGCTGTTCATGGCCGGCTATGTGCTGCTGTACTGGAGCATCGTTCGCTTCAAGACGCCGAAGTGGTTGCTCTTTTGGCGGTGAGCACGCGTCCTGGCGCCCCCCGGGCGGCGCTAGGGCGGCCGGTATTCGGCGACGAGTTCGCGCAGCCTGCGCCTCAACGATTCCGGGTCGCTCGGGCTTTGCGGAGCGTTGAGCCACGCCAGCAGCTCGGCCAGCCACTCACCATTGGCCTGTTCCTGAAGTTGAGCGATACGCAGGCGCGGGTGCGGCGAAGCAAGCAAAGGGTCGGCATCGGCCAACAACTCCTCGAAAAGCTTCTCGCCGGGGCGCAAACCGCTGTAGACGATGCCAATCTCGTCTTCACGGTGGCCCGACAGGCGAATCAAGTCGCGTGCGAGTTGCACGATCTTCACCGGTTCGCCCATGTCGAGCACATACACCTGCCCGGAACGTGCCAGCGCGGCGGCCTGCAACACCAGGCGCACGGCTTCGGGGATCGTCATGAAGTAGCGCGTGATGTCGGGGTGTGTCACCGTCACCGGCCCGCCCTTGGCGATTTGCTCCTTGAACTTCGGGATCACGCTGCCGCTCGAGCCGAGCACATTGCCGAAGCGCACTGCGGCGAACTGCGTCGCCGACCCCTGCGTGGCCAACTGCGAGAGCACGATCTCGGCGGCGCGTTTGCTGGCACCCATCACATTCGTCGGATTCACCGCCTTGTCAGTCGAGATCAGCACGACGCGCTGGGCTCCAGCTTCGGCCGCGGCGTGCGCCACATGCCAGGTGCCGAGTGTGTTGTTGCGCAATGCGGCCCAGGCGTTGTGCTCTTCCATCAAGGGCACGTGCTTGAACGCCGCAGCGTGGAAGATGACTTGCGGGCGCATCGCGGCGAAGGTTTCGCGCAGGTGGGGGAGGTTCTTCACATCGCCGATCAAGGCCACTCGCGGCAATTGGGGGTGCAGTTCAGCGAGTTGCTCGTCGATCGCGTACAGCGCAAATTCGCTCAGCTCGTACAACACGATGCGCGCCGGCCCGTAGCGGGCGACCTGGCGGCACAGCTCCGAGCCTATCGAGCCTCCAGCTCCGGTGACGAGTACCGTCTTGCCCGAAATCATCTCGGCGATTCCGGCCTCGTCGAGCCGCACCGGCTCGCGGCCGAGCAAGTCTTCGGGCTCGATGCTGCGCACGCGTTCAATGCGCGCACTGCCGTCGAGCAGTTCGCTCATCGAGGGCACCGTCAGCACCGGCAGCCCGGTGGCCGCGGCTTTTTCGATGGCATTGCGGCGTTGCGCTGCAGTCGCGCCCGGCAAAGCGACGATGATGTGGGTGGCCTCGCTGTGAATTTCGAGGCGGCTGACATCGGCCAGTTGGCCCAGCACCGGCACGCCGCCGATGCGCGCAACGCGCTTGGCGGGGTCGTCGTCGAGCAGGCCGAGAACAATCCAGCCCTGTTGGTGGATCGTGGCGAGCAGCCGCTCGGCGGCTTCGCCCGCACCCATGACGATGGCGCGGCGTACTTCGGCATCGCTGCCGGTGATCTTCGCCCTGGCATGTTCGTAGACCATGCGATACGCCACGCGCACCATGCACAGGCCGATCAAGACGATGAAGGGATGCAGTGCCAGCACGGCGCGCGGCACTTCAGTCAACTGCGCCATCAGGATCACGACCGTGCATATCGCACCCGCCACCGCACACGCCACGGTCAGGCGCTTGACTTCGCCGAAGCCCGAAAATCGCCACATGCCGCGCGGAATGCGCAGCAGGGCGAATACCGCGAGATAGGTCACCACCACACCCAGCATCACAAGGGCGTCGTAGGCCGGCCTGGCGCTGATCCAACGCTCGAACCCGAGGCGGAACAGGTAGGTCGCGTTCCAGCAAGCGGCCACGACCAAGGCGTCGATGGCCATCGACAGCGGTTGGCGGTGCACTCGCACGCGCGCCAGGGCGCGGTCGAGGCGGTGCCAAACCGTCGGGCGCGGGTGCATTCGATTGCCTCTCAGCCTCTCAGCGCCGAACCAATGCCGTGAACGTCGCGAGGATCACGCCCAGGTCGGTCGCCATCGACATGTTGTCGACGTACTGTTCGGCGAAGCGCAATTTAGCGGGCATGACGACGTCGATGTACTCGCGCTGCGGATCGGCGGCGCGCTCGAGCAAGGCCTGTTCGTCGAGAAACGCAATCGAAGCCGGGTCGGTGATTCCCGGGCGCACGGAGAGAATCTTGGCGCGCAGTTCCTTCGGATAAAGCGCCACATAACGCGGCAACTCGGGGCGCGGGCCCACCAGGCTCATCGTGCCGCGCAACACGTCGATCAGTTGCGCCAGCTCGTCGAGCTTGGTGCGGCGCAGCCAGGCACCCACGCGCGTGATACGCGGGTCGCCTGTCGCCGTAAACGGGGTGGGTTCTTGCGCGTCGCGGACGTGCATGGTGCGGAACTTGAATATTCGAAACCGCCGACCTCCCCTGCCCACGCGCTCTTGGCGGAAGAACACCGGGCCGGGGGAATCGAACCTGATGGCCAAGGCAATCATGAGCAGCAAGGGCGCCAGCAACAGCAGGCCGGTGGCCGCGGCCAGCATGTCCAGGGCTCGCTTGGCCATGCTCAAGCGCGCAACGCAGCGCGCAACGCCGCAGCGACGCGCTGCACATCGGCCTCGTTCATGCGCGGGTAGACGGGAAGGCTGATGCTGCGCTCGAACGCACGCTGGCTGTGCGGGAACTGGGCTGGGGTCAAGGTATAACGCTCGCGCCAGTACGGCTGCAGATGCAGGGGAATGTAGTGCACGCTGCAGCCGATGCCGGCCGCGAACAGACCCTCGATGCATGCGTCGCGCGCGATCGGCGCCGCATCGCCGAGGCGCACCGCGTAGAGATGCCATGCATGCATGTCGCCTGGCGCTGGCTGGGGCGGCAGTTGCAAGGGCAGACCCGCCAGTGCCTGTGCGTAGCGGGCAGCCACAGCCGCACGCTGCTCCTGGAAAGAGCGGGCACGCTTGAGCTGGTGAATCCCGATGGCCGCCGCGATATCGGTCAGGTTGTACTTGAAGCCCGGCGCGACGATTTGATAGACCCAACTCGGCACGGTGGCGGTGAAGCGCTCGAAGGCGTCACGACTCATGCCGTGCAGACGCATCGTCTTCATGCGGCGCGCCATCTCGTCACTTCGCGTCACAACCATGCCGCCTTCGCCGGTGGTGATCGTCTTGTTGGCGTAGAAACTGAACACGGTGGCGTCGCTGTCCAGCGTGCCGATCAGCCGGCCGGCGCTGGTGGCGGGCAAGGCATGTGCGGCGTCTTCGACGACGCGCAATCCGCGCCGCCGCGCCAGCGCGAGGAGCCGCTGCATATCGGCCGCCAAGCCGCCATAGTGAACCGGGATCACCGCACGTGTGCGCGGCGTGATCGCGGCCTCGACCGCGTCGATGGCGATACACAGCGTGCGCGGGTCGATGTCCACCAGCACGACATCGGCGCCGAGATAGCGCACCACTTCGGCGGTGGCGGTGAAAGTGTGCGTGGTCGTGATGACCTCGTCGCCCGGTCCGATGCCCAGCGCCTCGAGTGCCAGGTGCAGCCCGGCAGTCGCCGAATTGACGGCCAGCGCATGCAAGCCGGGCTCGCCGAGAAAGGCCGCAAAGTCGTCTTCGAAACGCTTCGCCTTCGGGCCGGTGGTGACCCAGCCCGACTTCAGCGTGTCGACCACTTCGGCGATCTCGGCGTCGCCGATGTCGGGCAGCGCGAAGGGGAGGAAAGGCGCTGAGCTCATCGTGTCGAATCAGAGGCTGAGAGGCAATCCAATGCGCCCGCGCCGGCCCTGCTCAGCCTCGAGCCTTGGCGATCCAGGCGAGCAGGTGCGTGCGCAGCCAGGGGAGGGTGTTGAACACAGTGTAGAGGCAGGGGTGCAGCCGCACGACGCGGCGTGCGATCGGCGGCGCCAGGGTGATGCGCCGGGCCTGGACCTGTCCCTGCGGAAATAGCTCGCGCACGCGCCGCAGCGCAACCCCTCGCACATCGGGGTTGGCAGGATTGTCGACGGTGAAGTCGTACCACAGCACGCCACCTCCGGGTTTCACCCAGTGCCACATCGCGTCGGCCAGACGCTGCTGATAAGCGTCGTCGAGAAGTGAAGAAAAGACCGTCGAGACAAGAACGACGTCCTTGCAGGCCGAGGGCAGTTCGAGCCGGGTTGCGTCCCCTGCCCACAGGGACACGGCCGAGGGCAAGCGCGCGCCGGCCATGGCGAAGCGATCGGCCAGCAACTCCACCCCAGCCAGATGCTGTGGAGTGAAGCCGAGATGCAATAGCTCGAGCAGGTTGGCGCCGCTGCCGCAGCCCACTTCGAGCAGATGCAGGGAACCGAGCTCGCGCCAACCCATGCCTGCGAAGAGTTTGAGCATGGCGCGCTGCCTCTCTTGCTGGGTTTGCCAGACCTCGGGCCTGAGCATGCTGTACAGGCCAGTCTCGGTTCGGCGCGCATAGCGTTGCGCCACGGCCTGCGCTTCGGGATCGATGCTCATGCCGAAGCCGCCGGCGACACGGCGTCGATGAAACGCTGCGCCAGCACGCCATAGCTGTGATGCGCGAGTACGAATCTGCGGCCGCGTTCGCCCATCGCGCGGCGTGCGTCGCCCGGCAAGGCGGCCAGTTCGCGCAGGCCCGCCACGACCGCCCCGGGGTCTTGCGGCGGCACGCTCAGGCCGCAGCCCGCTTCGGCGACGCTGTCATTGCCGGCTGCCACGGAATGCAGCACCGGCACGCCGGCCATCATGTAGTCCATCAGTTTGTTCGGTGCGATGCCGAAACGATAGATCGCCTGGCGCTGCCAGCCGATATACGCGATATCGATGCCGCGCAGCAGCGCCGCCACTTGCGCCTTCGGGATCGCTTCGAACAGTGCGACGTTTTGAATGCGCTCGCGCAGGACTCGCGCGGCCAGGCGTGGCTTATCCATGCCCTGGCCGACCAGCACGAAGGCAAAGGGCTCGTTCTCGAGCAGCCGCGCCGCGTCGAGCAGGACGTCAAGGGCATTGGGCAGACCGTGGGAGCCCGCATAGGCCACGATCGTTCGGCCGGCGGCCTGCTGCGCGCGCAGATGCTCCAGGAGCCGGGCGTCCAGTTGTTCGGCTTCACCTTGCCAATCGCCCTGCGCGATACCGTTGGGCACGATGTGCAGCCGGCTCAATTGCAGGCCGTGCGCCTGCATATGTTCGGCCACGCACGGCAACATCGAGATCACCACGTCGGCATCTCGATACGCATCGTTCTCGGCCTTCTGGCACAGCAGGATAAAAGGGTGCCAGCGTGGCATTCCGGCCAGTTCGACCGGGGAGGCGGGCCACAGATCATGCACCTCGTAGACGAGCCGCGCACGGGCCAGCCATGCGATGCGCCGCGCGACCCAAATATCCATCGGATAGGTGCTCGACGCGATGACGACATCGGGCTTGAGCGTGGCAGCCAGGCACCCTGCGTCGCGCCAGAGCCGGCGCAAGAAGGCCCAGATGTTGCGCGCGCGACCCAAGCCATTGCCCGCATAGGCAGGTGTGGGCAGCCAGCGATAGGCGATCCCGTCGATCTCTTCATCGAGAACGGCGGCCTGCACTGCGGGCTGACGCTGGCGCACATGCGAAAACGACGCGGCGACAATGGTCACGGCGTGCCCGGCGCCGACCCACTCGCGTGCCAGGTAATACGGGCGGAATTCCATGCCGTGCTGCGGCGAGCCTGCGTAGTGATTGATCAGCAGGATGTTCAAGCGGCGCTCCGCAGATCGAGCTCGCGCAGCCGAGCGACGAATCGCGCCACGGCCGGCGCAAACAAACCGTGGTTCTCGACCCACGCGCGATTCGCCCGCGCCACCTGCTCGGCCTTGCCGAGCAGGGCTTCGAGCGCAGCCGGCGGCGGCGCCTGCTGCGACGCCGGGACGATCAAGCCATTGTCCCCGTCGCGCACCAGTTCGCGATTCGCGGGCAGGTCGCTGAGCAGGGGGATGCAGCCGTGCGCCATCGCTTCGAGCAGGGATACCGCGACCGAGTCGCTCGCCGGCAGGCTGATATACCACTGAGCCCGCGCATACCAACATGCCTGCGCGTCGGCGTCGAGCAGGCCGATGAACTCGACCTGCTGGCCCTGCCGCAATGTGCCCACGCTCAAGCCCATTTCAAGGGCGGCAGCGCGCAATGCTTCTTGCTGGCTACCGCGATTGGCCACGACCAGTCGAGCCTCGGGCCGTTGCCGGGCAATCTGTGCGAACAACTGCAAAACGCGCAGCGGCTGGTACAGCGGCTCCAGGCCGCGGTTGGCGAAAAACAGCCAGGCTTGCTTGGATGGCGCAAGCTCCGGTAAGGCGTCAAGGCCGAACGGAAAGATCATCACTTCGGCAGACCCCAGTTCGCGCATCTGCTGCGCCATGTGCGCCGAATCGCTGGTGCTGAGGGCACAGGCCCGCAACACACGTCGTGTCAGCCAGCGATAGACGGCATTGCGTTGCGGCGTCACGAGCACATCACTGCCCCAAGCCGAGCCGACCAAGCGGCCGCGCAGGCGCCAGACGCGCTTGGCGATCCAGGCCAGGGTGCCATGCGACGTCAGGTAATGCGCGTGCAGCCACTGCGCGTCGACATCACGCAGCCACGCTCCCAATCGCGGCAATGACAGCAAGACGCTCAGGTTACCGCCGGCGTGCGCTGAGCGATGGCCGAGCGCCAGGCACCGCTCCAGGCCCACCCATGCGTCGAATCCAGCCGCGAAGCCGCGGCTCGAAACCGCCCAGACCTGAACACCTTCGACCTGCGCCAACGCGCGAGCCCATTTAAGCAGGTGCGGGCTTTCGCCGTCGCCGATCAGGACGATGCGCATCAGGAGGCGTCGCGCTGGCGCTCGAGCGCGTCGCTGCCGGCCCAGGCTTCGTAGTGCACGCGCCACTGCGGGTGGCGTTGCAGCCATGCGGCGTCGGCGTCACGGGTGTCGCCGATGCGTCGCGCCGGGCTGCCGGCAATCATCGAGAAGTCGGCGAATTCACCGCGCACGCGGCTGTGCGATGCGACCACGCAACCTTTGCCCAGGCGCGTGTTGGCCTCGATCACGCTGTGCGGACCGATGAAGCAAAACGGCCCGACGTGCACCGGCCCGGCAACGAGCCCCGGGTGCCCTTGCCTGGGTACATCGTTATAGGCCTGCCCCATCAGGCGCTGGCTGCGATGCGAGCTGTGCGTGACGATGCTGACGTAGTTGGTGACCTGGGTGCCCGTATCGATGCGAACACCGTGGCTCGCTTCAATGAAATTGAAATGGCCGATGAACACGTTGTCGGCCAGGACCAGGAGCTCCTCGTATTCGATGCAGGTCGACGCGCCGATGCGCGTCAGAGGCAGGAACCTGCCGTCGCTCGTGCGTTCCCCGAACACGATGCGAAAAAACAGCGTATGCCAGAGCCGCCGCCGCGCGCGATTGAACCAGGCCCTAAACATTCTTCACCTTCGGCTCCCAGGTCGCAAGGGCCCAGAAGTACCCGCCGAAGTAGAGCAGGGTCGCCGCGGAGACAGCCCACGCGCCGCCGAGCAGACCGCCCCAATGCAAGCCCAGCGCCAAGGCCGAGAGGAACATCACCTGGCCGAGCAGTGCAAGGCGCAAGGCCCAAGCTTGGGCGTCCCAGGCCATCGTCACCACCGCCAAGGGCGAGGCGATGAAGTGCATGCCGATGTACGCAGCGAGGGCCCGGGCCAGCTCGCCGGCTTCGCGCCAAGGCTCGCCGAAGGCCCATTCGAACAGCGCTGGACCGCCGAACAAAAGCAGCACCACGAGCGGCAGCGCAATCGATGCCAAGGCCAGCATCGCGCGGCGCACGACGGCGCGTGCTGCCAGCGGGCCTGAGCCGACAAGCCGTGGGTAGAGCGCCTGCGACACAGCGCCGCCGACCAGGGTGGCCGGCGCCTTGAGATAGCGCATGCACAAGCCCCAGAAACCTGCCGCGGCCTCACCCGTGCTTGCCACCAACAAGGCAATCGCCAGGGTGTCGGACAGCGCATTGGCAAAGGTGTGGGGGGTGTTGAACAGCGGAAAACTACGGTGCTTGCGGGCCACCCGCAGCATCGCTTCACGTGGCACACGCCACAGCGCCGGCCAGCCCCCGCAGGGCGGCGGATGGCGCAGCCAGGCGAGTGCAGCCAGGTTCGCAACGACAGCCCCCACGATCAACCCGGCCGCACCGGCCTGAGCCACGCCGCTGGCGGCCTGCACGACGGCGGCCCCCCCGAACTGCGTCGCGCGGCTCGCCGAGAGCGACTTGAAACGCTGGGCGCGGGTCGCCCACAGCGCCAGCCATTGCGCGGCGCCGGCACAAGCCACAGCCAGTGGCAACCAGGCAGCGTGATCGAGTGTCTGCGTGGCCGCGAGAACGACGGCGAGCAGGGCACTCAGCGCCGTCACGGCAAGCAGCAGATACAGGCACAAGGCCATCAGGTCGCGTGCCTCGCTGTCGTCGGCGGCCAGCGGCAATGCATATTCGTAGCGCGCACAGGTGACGACGGCCAGGTTCGCCGCCACCACCGAAAACAGCGCGTAGCGGCCCCAGTCGTCGGGGCTGTAGAGCCGCGTCAGCCACGGCCCCAGCAGCAATGGCAGGGCTTGTGCGATCGCACCGCCGGCGAGCAAGGTCAAAGTAGCGCGCCACAGCGGCGTTGCGACCGGCTCGGTGGCGGGCATGTCAGGAACGGCCGGCCGCCTCGTTCACCGCTTCGAACAGTGCGGCGACCACGCGGTCCTGCTGCTGCACGCTGAGGTCGGCACTCATCGGCAGACTCAGCACGCGCTCACTGGCGCGGTCGCTCACGGGGCAACATTGTGGGCAGCACAGCACTGCGTAGGCTTCCTGACGATGCAGCGGCCGGGGGTAATGCACCGCCGTGGGAATGCCGCGCGCGCGCATCGCCGCCTGCACGGTGTCGCGCCGGTCGACAAGGATGGTGAACAGCGCCCATACCGAATCGCGATCGGCTCGCACGGTGGGCAGGCCAACGCCGCTGTCGTGCAGCATCGCCAGATAGCGCGCGCCGATTTCGCGGCGCCGCCCGAGTTCCCATTCGAAGCGCTCGAGCTTGGCGAGCAACACGGCGCATTGCAAGGTGTCCATGCGCCCACCGACACCGACCCGCGTGTGCCGATAGCGGGCACTCTGGCCATGCACGCGGATTTCCCTGCAAGCCTGCGCCAGCGCGTCGTCACTCGTGAAGATCGCGCCGCCGTCGCCGTAGCAGCCAAGCGGCTTGCTCGGAAAGAAGCTCGTGCAAGCCAGGGCGCTGAGATTGCCGCTGCGCTTGCCGCAGTAGCTCGCGCCCAGGCTCTGCGCAGCGTCTTCGATCACCGGCAAGCCATGGCGCGCAGCGATGGCGGCGATGGCGTTCATGTCGGCGCATTGCCCGTACAGGCTGACCGGAAGCAGGGCGCGGGTTCGCGGACCGATTTTGGCTTCGATCAGAGCCGCGTCGAGGTTGCACGTGTCGGGCTCGATGTCGGCAAAGACCGGCCGCCCGCCGAGCAGCACGATCATCTCGGCACTGGCGGCGAAAGTGAATGGCGTGGTGATCACCTCATCGCCCGGCTTCAGGTCCAGCGCCATCAGCGATATCAGCAGGGCTTCGGTCCCGCTCGCCACCGTGATGCAGTGGCGTGCACCCGTGAAGGCCGCGAGACGCTGCTCGAGTTCGATGACCTCGGGGCCCATGATGTACTGGCCGTGATCGAGCACGTCTTGCATGCGCCGCTGAATCGCCTCACGCAGGGCGGCGTACTGAGTTTTCAGGTCGACGAAATCCATCGGCGTGCCACTGCTCACAGAGCACCGAAGAGCCGCTCAGCACCACTCATGGCGGTGTTTCGCTGGCCAGCCGGCAGACGCCATCCTCGAGCCGGTAGCGCTCGCCGGTGGCAGGGCATGCTGCTTCGCGCCTGCCTGCATCGAAGCGAAGTCCCTCACCGTGGCGGCTGACCCAACCGGCGCGACGCGCCGGCACGCCGAGCATCAGCGCGAAATCGGCCACATCGCGGCTCACCACGGCACCCGCGCCGACGAACGCGTAGCGCCCGATCGTCACTCCGCACACGACCGTGCAGTTCGCACCCAGCGTGGCGCCTTGGCGCACCAAGGTCTTGCGATATTCGCCCTTGCGCGAAACCGCCGCGCGCGGGTTGTAGACGTTCGTGAAGACCACGCTCGGGCCGCAGAACACGTCGTCTTCGAGTGTCACGGCGTCGAAGACCGACACATTGTTCTGGATCTTCACATTGCGTCCGATGCGAACATCGTTGCCGACGTAGACCCCCTGCCCGAGCGTACAACCTGCGCCGATGCGAGCGCCGGCGCAGACATGCGAGAAGTGCCAGACGCGCGTTCCTTCGCCCAGTTCGGCGCCGGCGTCGACGATCGCGCTGGGATGGATCGTCAGCATCGTCAGCAATGCGGCCATCAAAAAACCAAGGGCAAGCCGACGCGCACACCGTCGCGTGCCGATCGGTACGCGGCGATCAATACCTCGAGCGAGCGCAGACCTTCATAGCCGTCGACCTGCGCATTCGCCTGCCCGCGCAGGGTGTTGATGACGTTGTCGTAGTACATCGGATGTCCCGGGCCATAGACGCTGTCGGCTGGATAGCTCGACGCGGCAGCCTGCGCGTCGTCGGCGTCGACGCTGTCGAACTCCCAGTGCTCGACCCGATTCACCGCCACGCCGCCGACACGCACCGTGCCGCGCTCGCCGATCAGGGTCAGGCTGCCCTCGAAGTTCTTGGCGTGGGTCAGCATCGTCACATTGATGCTCGCCAGTGCTCCGCTGCGCAAACGAAGGCTCATCGTGCCGGTGTCCTCGGCCTCGATATTGCGTGCCAGTGTCGCGGTGTACGCGTGCACGTTGTCCACCGGCCCGACCAACCAATCGACCATGTCGACATAGTGGCTGGCCTGGTTCATGAAGGCGCCGCCGTCCATGTCCCAGCGGCCGCGCCACGGCGCCGCGTCGTAGTAGGCTTGGGAGCGCGCCCAGAATACATTGACATTGGCAAACGCGAGGCGGCCGAAACGCCCGGCATCGATGGCGCGCTTGACGAGTTGAAGCGTCGGGTTCAAGCGATTCTGCTTGACGACGAACAGCTTGACGCCATGGTCGCGGCAGGCACGAACCATCGCCATGCCTTCGTCCCACTTCGTCGCCATCGGTTTTTCGCTGACCACGTGGCGGCCGGCCTGCGCCACCTCAATGGCCTGCCTGGAGTGCAGGCCGCTTGGCGTGGCGAGCACCACGGCATCGGCATCGCAGCCCGCGAGCAAGTCTTCGAGAGACGCGAATCCAACCGCGCCGGTGCTCGCCGAAGCTGCCTCGAGGGCCTGCGGCCGGTTGTCGCACACCGCCACCAGCTTGGCTCGCTGGTCGTGCTCGCGCAGCGCCGCGAAATGCGTCTGCGCGATCCGGCCGCATCCGACCAGGGCAAAGCGGATGGGACGGTCTCGTATGAGCGGTGGCGAGGGCATGATTGAGGCGAATCGGCCTGTAGCAGCCGATGACAGGCGTGAACGTCGATTTTATTCGGCGCAACTCGGCTGCGACGCTCACTGTACTCGCCGATGCATCGCGACCCTAGAATCCCGGCTCCACCGATGGGCCCAGTTCGATGACCGCCGAATCCCAAGACGACAACCGTTTGATCCAGGAGCGGCGCGAAAAACTCGGCGCCATCCGGGCCCGAGGTATCGCGTTTCCCAACGATTTCAAGCCCAGTGCCAGTGCCGCGGAGCTGCTGGACCGCCATGGCAGCGCCGACGCAGGCGAACTCGAGCCATTGGCCATCGAAGTCGCAGTGGCCGGTCGCATGATGCTCAAGCGCGTCATGGGCAAGGCGAGCTTTTGCACCTTGCAGGACGGCTCAGGCCGAATCCAGCTCTTTGTCACGCGCGACGCGCTGGGCGAAGCCGAATACGAAGCGTTCAAGCATTGGGACCTGGGCGACATTCTCGGCGCGCAGGGCAAGATCTTCAAGACCAAGACCGGCGAGCTGTCGGTGCGCGTGACCCAGCTGCGCCTGCTCACCAAGAGCCTGCGCCCCTTGCCCGACAAGTTTCACGGTATGACCGACCAGGAGCAGAAGTACCGGCAGCGCTATGTCGACCTGATCACCGACGATGCCGCGCGCGCGCGCTTCGTGGTGCGCAGCAGGTGTGTGGGCGCCATCCGCCAATTCATGGTGGAGCATCGTTTCCTCGAGGTCGAGACGCCGATGCTGCACCCGATTCCCGGGGGCGCGAACGCCAAGCCATTCGTCACGCATCACAACGCGCTGAACCAGGAAATGTTTCTGCGTATCGCGCCCGAGCTATACCTCAAGCGCTTGCTGGTGGGGGGCTTCGAGCGGGTTTTCGAGATCAACCGCAATTTCCGCAATGAAGGCATCTCGGCTCGGCATAACCCCGAGTTCACGATGATGGAGTTTTATGCGGCGTACTGGAACCATCACGATCTGATGGACTTCACCGAAGCCATATTGCGGCACGCCGCGCGCCAGGCCACCGGCTCGGCGAGCCTCACCTATTCGGGCCGGCCGTTGGATCTGGAAAAGCCGTTCACCCGGCTTTCCGTGACGGATGCGCTGGTTGCGCATGCCGGGCTGAGCGGGGACCAAGCGCGCGACGCCGCGCACTTGCGTGCAAGCCTGACCTCGCTCGGCGAGGCGCCGCCCAGCCACTGGGGTCTGGCTGAACTGCAGTTCTCGATGTTCGAGGCGGTGGTCGAGGCCAAGCTCTGGGAGCCGACCTTCATCGTCGATTACCCGGTCGAAGTGTCGCCGCTGGCGCGCGCCTCCGACACTGACCCTTCGATCACGGAACGCTTCGAGCTCTTCATCACCGGGCGCGAGGTGGCCAACGGATTTTCCGAGCTGAACGACGCCGAGGATCAGGCGGCACGCTTCCAAGCCCAGGCCGCCAATAAAGAAGCTGGCGACGAAGAGGCGATGTACTACGACGCCGACTTCATCCGCGCCCTGGAGTACGGCATGCCGCCCACAGGGGGTTGCGGCATCGGAATCGACCGGCTCATCATGCTGATCACCGACAGCCCGAGCATTCGAGACGTGATTCTGTTCCCCTCGCTGCGCGAGGAGAGCTGATGGAAGGCTGGTCGGCGGTCCTTCAACACTGCTTGAACGCAGGCTTGCGCTTGTTCACGAAGGCATCCATGCCTTCTTTCTGATCTTCCGTGGCGAACAGCGAGTGGAACAAACGCCGCTCGAACAACACGCCGTCCGACAGGCTCGCCTCGTAAGCGCGATTCACGCTTTCCTTGGCCATCGTCACGCTGGGGCCGCTGAAATCGCAAATCGCCTGCGCGGCGGCCAAGGCGGCTTCGTGCAGTTCAGCGGCAGGCACAAGGCGCGAAACCAAACCGGCGCGTTCGGCCTCGGCGGCGTCCATCAAACGCCCTGTCAGAATCATGTCCATGGCCTTGGCCTTGCCCACCGCGCGCGGCAGACGCTGCGTGCCGCCGGCGCCGGGAATAATGCCGAGCTTGATTTCGGGCTGGCCGAACTTGGCGGTGTCGGCGGCGATGATGAAGTCGCACATCATGGCGAGTTCGCAGCCGCCTCCCAGTGCAAAGCCCGCGACAGCGGCGATCACGGGTTTGCGCACGCTGCGAATCGTTTCCCAGTTGCGCGTGATGTAGTCGCTCTTGTACACGTCCATATAGGACCAGCTTGCCATCGCGCCGATATCGGCACCGGCGGCGAAGGCCTTTTCACTGCCCGTGATGACGATGCAGCCAATGCCCGCGTCGGCGTCGAAACCGCGCAGCGCCTGGCCCAGCTCGGTCATCAAAGCGTCGTTCAAGGCGTTGAGCTGCTTGGGCCGATTCAGCGCGATCCAGCCGGTTTTCAAGGCGCCGCTGCCGCGCACATCGGTCAACAAGAACTCCGCCTTCATCACAATCCCTCCGCTCGAGATCTCGCGACAACTATACGGCCCCGGTCAGCGCGGCGCGAGACTCGTCGTCGGGTTGACATTACTTTGACGCAATCTGCGGGCGCCGGTCCAGCAACAGGTCGACAAAGGTTTCGGCGTCCTGCTGAATTCGGATTCGCACCGGCAGGTAGCGCAGTTGCGGCGCGAACCAGATTTCAGCACTGAGTTCGCCCCCAGGACGCGTGATGCGCCGAGGCTTCACATGGAAGGCCGGCACCGCGCCGAACGGCGTATGCAGCACCTCTTCGTTCACCACGTCGTAAGTCCAGCGGTCGATGTTTTTCGGCAGCGCGAGCGGCACGTCGATCTGCTGACCCACACGCAGCAATTCGGGATTGAGCGTGAACAGGAAGGTCAGTTGAACGAACTGGCTCGCGCTGTCTTGCACCCCCGGCCAGCGCTCGCGCCGTTCACCCGAGGGCATCAACACGGTATCGGCTTCGAACAGCATGGTGACGTGGCGCCGGTCGCGAAACACCGTCTTCGTGTCTTCGTCGTAGCGGCGCGGCGACAGGCCGGTGGCCGTGATGTCACCGTCGCTGCTCATGCGCCGCGTGATCAAGGGTGTCAGGCTCGGGCCGATGACGATGTCCAGGTGCACTTGGTAGCGCGCCCCGGAACGTATCCATTCCACCTGGGCCGAGCCCAGCACCTCGCCACGGTAGTAGCCGGTCAGCGCGTAGCTCATGCGCGTGGACGTAGGCCAATCGAAGATCTCAATGGCACTCGCTGTGGCGCTGGCCGTTTGCGCCTCTGCAGGGATGGACGCGGCGACGCCGTCGGGCGGCACAGCGCTGGAGGCGACTCGCGCCGATTCAGCCGCGGGAGCTATCGCTGTAGCGCTCGGCACTACGGCATCGGCAGTCACGGGACTCGCCGAAGCTACAACGGGTTGGGGTTCGGGTTCGATCCTGGGGGCCGGTTCGGGAAGCGCCGGAGCTTGTGCCAGCGTGGGCTCGGGCGCGCGTGGCGCATCGGGCGTCGCTTGCGGTGCCGCTGCCGGTGCAGTAGCTTGCGCCAACACGGCGTCGGGCGCGATTGGGGCATCTGGCTTCGCCTTCGGCGCCGATGCCGCTGCCGGTGCCGACGCTTGTGCCAGAGCGGTGTCGGGCTCGAGTGGGGTGTCGCGCTTCGCTTTCGGCGGCGGTGCCGACGCCGCCGGCGCCGGCCGCGACGCGGCAACCCTTTTCTTGGCGGGTGCACGCTTGGGCGCGACCGGCGCCACGCTCGGAGGCGCACTCATTTCCAGTTCGCGCACATACACCACTTCAATGCGCGGTGGTGCGACGTTCAACAATTTGAACTCGGCGGCCCGCTCGGCGAGCCAGCGCATCGCGAAGACGTGCACCAGGAGCACTGCGAACACGAGGCTCAGCCAAGCCGCGCGGCGCGCGCCGCCAGAGGGCAACCCGAACCGCAGGCTCAGCCGGCGAGCCATGCCTGGCGCAGCGCCAGCGCTGCCCTCGGAGCCTTCGCTGCCATGCTCAGTATGACCGGCGCACCCATTGCATCGCTCGGCTTGTTCTCGTCGACGGGGCGCGTCAACTCAAGCGTCACGATGCGCTGGTCGCGCGCCACCAGCAGCGGCGCCACGCGCCCTGCCTCCAACAATCGCTCAGCATCGTCCAGGCGCCGCAGGCGCCAGGGCCCGAGCGCAAGAATCTCGTCGCCAGCCGCCAGACCGGCAGCCTGAGCCGCGCCGCCACGCAGTACATGGGTCACTTTGATGCCCGTCAACGCGCTCTCGCTGACCCGCACACCCAGGCGCTGTGCCATCGTGGCGGGCTGAACCTGCCAATCGACCCCAAAGGCCCGCAACAGCGAACGCAGCGGCAACTCGCCCACGCCATCGACCCAAGCCGTCAATTCATTCTCGAAGGAACGCCGGCCCACCGCGCGCAGCGCCTTGGCAATGTGGTGGCGCGAGATCGGGCCACCATGACTCATCTGCCACAGCTGGCGCATCACGTCGTCCAAAGACCCGTGCCCCTTGGCGCGCAGCGTGAGGTCCAGCGCCAGCGCCACCAGGGAACCCTTCGCGTAGTAGCTGATCGTCGCGTTCGGCGTGTTCTCGTCGGCGCGGTAATACTTGACCCAGGCATCGAAGCTCGCCTGGGCCACGCTCTGCACTGTGCGCCCAGGTGTGCCAAGCACACCGCTGAGCGTCTTGGCGAGCAGGGCGAGGTAGCGGCTCGCATCGATCAGACCGGCACGCACCAGGGTCAAGTCGTCGTAGTAGGACGTAAATCCTTCGAAGAACCAGAGCAACTCGGTGTAATTTTCACGCGCGTAATCAAACGTCGTGAACTCGGCCGGGCGCATGCGCTTCACGTTCCAGCTGTGGAAGTACTCGTGCGCGACGAGACCGAGCAGGCGCACATAGCCGTCGCTGCTCGGCGTTTGCTGGCGCTGCGGCAATTGGCGGCGCGAGGCGATCAGCGCCGTGCTGCAACGGTGCTCCAGGCCGCCGTGGCCCTCGTCGATGGCATTGAGCAAGAACAGATAACGCTTGAACGGAACGGCTCGCGCTCGGTTCCGGCGCGCACCCGCCGCCGCCTCGGACGCGGGATGCCAGAACTCGATCTCGCGTTCGCACACACTGCGCATATCGGCGAGCAAGCGATCGGCGTCGAAATCGGGCAGAGCCCCGGTGATCACGACCTCATGTGGAGTGCCGCAAGCCTTGAATCGGCCGCGCCAGAACTTGCCCAACTCGACCGGGTGATCGACGAGTTCGTCGTAGTCGGCAGCGTGGTAGGTGCCCCTGCCAGCGGCGTCGGCCGACACGCAGCTCAGCGTGGTCGCGACTTGCCAGCCGCGCGGCAGCTTGCGCAATACCAAGCGTTGCGGCTCAGCTTCGAAGCCCTCAGCGCGCAGGAACACACTGGTGCCGTTGAAAAAACCGCGATGGGCGTCGAGATAGGCAGCGCGCACCGAAGCGTCAAAGGCATACACCGAGTAACTCAGCGTGAGTGCGCCGCGACCCTCGCAGTGCGCGACCCAGCTGGCCTTGTCAATCTGCTCCAGCTCGACATTGCCGCGCCCCTGGCGTGCATCGAGCGCCGACAGGTGTCGCGAAAATTCGCGCACCAGATAGCTGCCGGGTATCCATACCGGCAGGCTCAGGCGTTGCCTGGCCGCGGGACGTGGCACGTTCAACGTCACCCGAAACAGGTGCGCGTGCGGATCTTCGACGCCGATGCTGTAGCTGATCATGGAGGCGCCAGCGGGACGCCCATCTACTTCGGCGACCGGCTCGCTGCCAATTGCTTTTCAATCTGCTCGGTGCTCATCGCACCGGGAACACGTTTGCCGTCTTCGAACACCACGGCCGGCGTGCCATTGACGCGGTACTTGCGTGCCAATGCGGTATTGCGCTCGATCGCGCCACCGTCGCATTCACCCATGGCACGCGCGGGCGTCACGCCCTCGAGCATCCAGTTGCGCCAGGCCAGCGTGCTGTCTTTGGCGCACCAGATATTGCGCGACTTCTCGGGCGAGTCGCCACCGAGGATGGGGATGAGGAAGGTGTAGACCGTCACGTCTTTGACGCGCTGCAAATCGCGCTCGAAGCGCTTGCAGTAGCCGCAGTTCGGGTCGGCGAAGACAGCGATCTTGCGTGCCCCGCTGCCGGCTTTCCAGACCACGGCGTCTTTCAGCGGCAGGCTGGCGAAGTCGATCGCATTGATCTTGTTCAGCCTGGCTTCGGTGAGGTTGGTGCGGGTTCGCGTATCGATCATCTGGCCGTCGATCAGATGATGGCCCTGCTCATCGGTGTAGAAAATTTCCGCGCCGACCCGCAATTCGTACATGCCGGAAATCGGCGTCTTGTTGACTTCATCGATCTTCGGAAAGTCGGGCAAACGCTCGGCGAGGTTCTTGCGAATCGCGGCTTCATCGGCGAGTGCCGTTTGGGCAAGCGCTAAGGCGGTGAAGGCCACCACGATGGCATTGAGGAGGGTGAGGCGAAGCGCGGGCATGGCAGCCTTTCAGGAGTGGGTGGCGCGAGCGTTGAGCCAGCGCTTCACGGGAGGTATGCGATTCACCAGAGTCAGGCCGCGGTTGCGAAGTTCCCGCATTGCCGGGGCGGGGTGTGAAAACAGTTGCAGCAATCCGTCGGTGAGCTGGCCCATCGCCCAGGTCGGCGCCGCGCGTTGGCGTGCGTAGCGGCGCAGCAGGCGCGCATCGCCCAGGCTGCGCCAGGGTTCACGCTGTGCGATCACGCGGGTCAATGCGGCAACGTCGGCCAGACCGAGATTCAGGCCTTGGCCTGCAAGGGGGTGAATGACATGGGCAGCGTCGCCCAGCAACACCCAGCCGGGACCGCACCAGGGATGCGCCAGCGCCTGTGTCAGGGGCCAGGCCTTGCGCTCGGAGCAGAGCAAGAGCTCGCCCGCGGCACCACCACAGGCTTGTGCAAGTTGCCCTTCGAATTCGGCCGGCGCGAGAGCCAGCAAGGTTAGGGCGCGCGATGTGGAGCACGACCAGACCAAGGCGTAGGAGGCCTGCGCTTGCGGGCCACCGCGGGGCAGCAAAGCCAGGATGTCGGGCGAGCGGAACCACTGGTGCGCGACGTTCTGATGATCGCGCGATGCGCTCAGGCGCGCCACCACGGCGGTCTGAGCAAAGTCGACGCGCTCCACGTGAACACCCAGAGCGCCGCGCGTTGCCGAGTCCTTACCCTCGCACAGCGCCGTGAGGCCGGCTTGGACGTCGGTGGCCGGTCGAGCGACATGCGCAGCGTTGCGGATGGCGCTGTCGAGTGCTTCATGCAGTGCCTGCGCGTCGACGATCCAGGCCAGCGCAGCCACACCCTGCTGCCACGCCGTGAATTCGAGGCTCGCCGGCGCTTTGTCGCCGCGTACCCTCATCTCATACACAGGGGTGATGGCACTGGGAGTTACCGAGTCCCACACCTTCAGCTCGCGCAGCAGGCCCACAGACGCTGCGTTCAATGCATAGGCGCGCACGTCGTCGCCCACCTTGGTGCTTGCTTCAGTGCCGGCTTCGGTGCTGGCTTTCAGGTTCGCTGCAAGCCTCGTTGTCGCGGCAGGCGATGTATCGCGCAAAGCGACGCGCAGGCCGCTGCGCGCCAGCCCAAGCGCCAGGCATTGGCCCACCACACCCGCACCTCGAATCAGAACGTCCACGCTTTGCATCGGATTTCATTGTAGTGAGCGCCCCCAGGATGCCGCCTTGCGACAGCCGCTCGGCGTGGGGGTCACGGAAACTCGGGACGGCCCGGCGTTTCCTTGCGAGCAGATCTCCCGCGCGCCGCGGTCGGCGAAGGCACAATCCGGGTTCGCTTCGTTCGTTGTGCAATTTCGAGATGTCCGTCTGGTTTCCCCGAATCCTGATCGCCCTGGCCGCGCTCGTCGCCCTGATGGCGGCGCTCGCCATTTGGTTGGTCACGAGTTTCGAACCCGACCGCTACAAGGGTGTCGCTATTGATTGGATGAAGACCCATCACAATCGAACTCTTTCGATCGACGGTCCGATCGAGTTGTCGGTGTTCCCGCGCCTGGAGTTGCGCTTGTCGAAGATCAGCTTGAGCGAAGCGGGCAAGTCCGACGAATTTGCGGCTCTGGACGAAGCCGACTTGGCGGTTGAAGTGCTGCCCTTGTTGCGTGGCAGGGTTGCGGTCGACCGTGTGCATGCCCGCGGGGTGAGCGTTGCCCTGCTGCGCGACGCCAAGGGCAAGCGCAATATCGACGACCTGGCCGAACCCGGCAACACGGTTGCCGGCGCTACCCAAGCCTCCCCAGCCGCCTCAGCGGCGCCAGCCGGCCCGGCCGCAGCGCCCACCGAGCCGAGCGTCCCGGCGATCGCACTGGACGTTCGCAGCATTCGCCTGGCTGATGTACGCGCGCGAATCAAGGACGATGCAGCAGGTGTCCACGGTGAAGTGCTGTTGAAGGAATTGAGTATGGGGCGCATCGCGAGCCGAGTCGCCACGCCCGTCAAACTGGTCGTGCAATTGGGTCTCAAGGCACCGGCGCTGAAGGGTGAACTGCGCGGCTCGTGCGAAGTGACCCCCGATCTGCAAACCGGCTCTGTCCTATTGACCGACATGGACCTCGCCTACAAAGGTGACGCGCCCAGCGCAAGCAACATCGACGCAACGGTCAAGGGCTCGCTGGCCTACGACGCAGCCAACGGCGCGATCGAGGCCAAGTCCCTGGAGCTGCGGATCAGCGCCAATACAGGGGCGCTCAAGCTGGTCGACAGCAGTTTGAACATCGCCCGCTTCACGCACGATCCCGGCCAGAGACAGATCGCGGTGGACCAGCTGAAGTTGCGAGTTTCGGGTACGCAAGGCGGCCAGCCGCTGGCCCTGAGCCTGGACTGGGCGGAGCTCGACGTGAGCGGTACAACGCTCAAAGGCAGCCCTCTGAGCGGAGCGCTCACCCTGGCGGGCGAGGTTCCCATCGAGGCCCGATTCACGAGCGGCGCGCCGAGTGGCAGTTTCGACATCCTGCGAATCCCGTCGTTCGAGGCCCGCGTGAGCAGCAACGCGCCGGCACGAAAACTCGACGCGACACTGCGCACTGACCTGGTTATGCAGCCCGAAAAGCAATCGATCGCCTTCGACAAACTGGGCCTTGATCTCAAGTTGAACGACCCCGGGCTCAAGCCGCTGGCGCTGACGCTGCAAGGCCAGGCGGATGCGTCGGCGCAAAGCGCGCACTGGAATCTGGCGGGGCAGTTCAACACGAACGCCTTTCGCACCGAGGGCACGGCGAATCTCGCGGCCACCACACCCAACGTCAGAGCGAGCCTGCGCTTCGAGGACCTCGACCTCAACGCCGTCCTGCCCACCCCGCCCCCTGCTGCGCCCGCCCCCGGCGGCGCAGCGGCGCGCAGCCAAGACGCGAGCGTCGACCTGTCCGCACTGCGCAGCGTGAACGGCAGTTTTACGCTGCGTGCCGCCAGCGTTGCAGTGCGCCAGTATCGGGTCGCCGACCTCGTGGTGCAGGCTTCGCTCGAGACCGGCGTGCTGCGCGTGAGCACGCTGCAGGGCAAGGCCTGGGGCGGTGCGCTGGACGCCAGCGTTATTGCCGACGCTCGGGCCAGCCGCGTTGCCGTCAAGGCCACGGCCAACGCAGTGGATGTGAACGCACTCTTGAAGGATGTGGCTCACACGGACCTTCTGGATGGAAAAGGGCGCGTGATCGCCGATCTCGACAGCGCCGGGCGCAGCGTATCGGAGATGAAGTCGCGGCTCAAGGGCAGCGCCTCGCTACAGGTGCGCGACGGTGCACTCAAAGGCTACAACCTGGCTGCGAGCCTGCGTCAGGCCAAGGCGGCGCTGTCGACGCGCAGAGACGCGGCGCAACGCGCCAGCCAAGCCGAAAAGACCGACTTCACTGAAATGAGTGCGAGTTTCCAGATCGATTCCGGCATTGCCCGAAGCAATGATCTCGACATGAAGAGTCCCTATTTGCGCATCGGCGGTGAAGGCTCGATCGACGTGGGAAAAGACCGGATCGACTACACGGCGCGCGCGACGGTGACTGACACGTCCAAGGGCCAGGGCGGCTCCGACCTCGCCGCGCTGCGAGGCTTGACGATTCCGCTCAAGCTGAGCGGCCCGTTCGACGCGATCGACTGGAATGTTCAATGGTCAGCGGTGGCGCTGGGGGCGATGAAGAATCAACTCAAAGGCAAGCTCGAGGAAGGCCTGCGCCCTGGCGCAGCTTCGGCGCCCGCGTCCCGAGAGCAGTTGAAAGAAAAGGCACAAGACATGGTGAAGGACAAACTCAAGGGCCTGTTCAAGTGAGCGGTGGCTGGGACGTCGCATTAAGGGTCGAATCGCTGCACCTGTATCCCATCAAGTCTTGCGCAGGCGTGTCGCCCGCTCAGGCATTGACGATCGAAACCGGCCTCGAACTCGACCGTGCCTGGATGGTCGTGGACGAGCACGCCGAGTTCGTGACGCAGCGTGAATTGCCGCGCATGGCCCTGATTCAACCGAGCTTGCGGCACGCCGACATGGTGTTGCGTGCGCCAGGAATGCTCAAGCTGCATGTGTCGCTCGACAGCGTCGAACAAGCCGCGCGCGTGCGCGTGTGGGACGACGAAGTCGCGGCCTTCGACATGGGTGACCTGGCAGCGCATTGGTTTTCCCAATTCCTCGGACAGGGCCTGCGCCTGGTGCGATTCAACCCCGAACAGCGCCGCCTGTCCAATCCTCGCTGGACTGGTGCCCTCGAGGCCGAGAACGCCTTCAGCGATGGATTCCCCTTGCTCGTGATTTCCACTGCTTCGCTGGCAGAAGTGAATCGGCGTCTGGCCGCGCAAGGACAGGGGCCGATCACGATGGCACGATTCCGGCCGAACCTGGTGTTGGACGGGCTGGACGCCCATGGCGAAGATCACCTTGACGAGATCGTGCTCGAAGGCGTGGATGGCCGGGTTCGCCTGAAACTGGTGAAACCCTGCACGCGCTGCACGATTCCCGATGTCGACCCGGCCACGGGGGCCGTAGGACACGCAGTGAACGATGTCCTGGCCGCCTATCGGGCAGATGCGCGGCTGGACGGGGCGTTGACCTTCGGCATGAATGCAGTGATCGTCGAGGGCATCGAACGCCGCCTGAATGCCGGTGCACCGGGTCAAGCCACTTTCCGCTTCGACGAGCCGCGGCCCGCAACGGCTTCGCCGTTAACCAGCCCCCGAAAGCCTGCGTCATGAGTCTGAAGTGCGGCATCGTGGGTCTGCCCAACGTGGGTAAGTCCACTCTCTTCAACGCCTTGACCAAGGCGGGCATCGCGGCGGAGAACTATCCGTTTTGCACGATCGAGCCCAATGTGGGCATCGTCGAACTGCCCGATCCGCGCTTACAAAAGCTCGCCGCAATCGTCAAACCTGCGCGCATCGTGCCGGCGATCGTCGAGTTCGTCGACATCGCCGGCCTCGTGACCGGTGCGTCCAAGGGCGAGGGTCTGGGGAATCAGTTCCTCGCCCACATTCGCGAGACCGACGCCATCGTCAACGTGGTGCGTTGCTTCGAAGACGAAAACGTCATCCACGTTGCCGGCAAGGTGGACCCGATCGCCGACATCGACGTCATCCAGACCGAGCTGTGCCTGGCGGATCTGGCTACCGTCGAGAAAGGTCTGGCGCGCTACACCAAGGTCGCCAAGGCCGGCAACGACAAAGACGCGCAGCGCCTGGTCGATGTGCTGCTCAGGTGCCAGAAGGCACTCGACGAGGCCAAGCCGGTGCGCGCCGTCGCATTCAGCAAGGAAGAGTCGGCCGTACTCAAGCCCTTGTGCCTGATCACTGCCAAACCCACGATGTTCGTCGCCAATGTCGACGAGCGCGGCTTCGAGGGCAATACCTTGCTCGACAAGTTGCGCGAAGTCGCGCAAGCGCAGGGCGCACCAGTGGTCGCGATTTGCGCCAAGACAGAAGCCGAACTCGCCGACATGGACGACGCAGACCGGCTCATGTTTCTGCAAGAGATGGGCCAAACCGAAGCTGGCCTGGACCGCCTGATCCGCGCGGCGTTCAAGCTGCTGGGCTTGCAGACCTACTTCACCGCCGGAGTCAAGGAAGTGCGCGCCTGGACCATCCACGCCGGCGACACCGCGCCGCAGGCCGCCGGCGTGATCCACACCGACTTCGAGCGTGGCTTCATTCGAGCGCAGACTATCGCCTTCGACGACTTCGTCGCCTTCAAGGGTGAAGCGGGGGCGAAGGACGCCGGCAAGATGCGCGCCGAAGGCAAGGAGTACGTGGTCAAGGACGGCGACGTGCTGAACTTCTTGTTCAATGTTTGAGGCGTTCAGGCACTTTGGACGCAAGCGATCACTATCGTATTTGTCGGCTAATTATCGACTCCAAACCCGCTAGAGTGAAGATTTCTACACCTTGATAATGTACGCAAAGGACTCGATCAGCACTCTCGATGGTCGAGTGCTAAAATTCTCGGAACCAACTGAAGCCGGGCGTCTCTGACGCCACTATGAACATGTCCACTGCCAGCGCTGTTGCCGTGCGTGACCCTTGGGGCCTCGTTCCGTCTTTGGGGAACCTGGATGCCTATATCTCGGCGGTGAACCGTATTCCCATGTTGACGCTCGAGCAGGAAGTCGACTTCGCGACAAGGCTGCGAAACGAGGGGGACCTCGGCGCCGCCGGAAAACTGGTGCTCTCGCACCTGCGCCTGGTCGTGTCGATTTCGCGCCAGTATCTCGGCTACGGTCTGCCGCACGGCGACCTGATCCAGGAAGGCAATGTCGGCCTGATGAAGGCGGTGAAGCGCTTCGACCCGACGCACGGTGTGCGCTTGGTCAGTTATGCGATGCACTGGATCAAGGCCGAGATTCACGAATACATCCTGAAGAATTGGCGCATGGTCAAGCTGGCCACGACCAAGGCACAGCGCAAATTGTTCTTCAACCTGCGCTCGATGAAACAGGGCTTGAAGGACGACTCTGCGGACGCCGACACGCACCGCAGCACGCTGACGCGCATGGAAGTGAAAGCACTGGCCACGAACCTGAACGTCAAGCAGGAGGAAGTACTCGAGATGGAAACCCGCCTGTCCGGCGGCGACATCGCTCTCGAGCCGCAGGCCGAGGACGGCGAGGAAGCCTATGCGCCGATCGCCTATCTCGCCGACGAATCGAACGAACCGACGCGGGTTCTCGAAGCACGCAACCGCGACTGGTTGGCCGGCGACGGCATTGCGATGGCGCTGGAGTCGCTCGACACGCGCAGCCGGCGCATCGTCGAGGAGCGCTGGTTGAAGGTCAATGACGACAGCTCGGGCGGATTGACCCTGCATGACCTGGCGGCGCAGTACGGCGTTAGCGCCGAGCGCATTCGCCAAATCGAAGTGGCGGCGATGAAGAAAATGCGTAAAGTACTGGCCTAAGTGGCTTGAGCTGCAGCACGCATTGCCTCCTGCTGATCGACGCCATCGAAGCACTGTTCGCCACGCGATAGAGCCCACCCGGTTCGAGCTGGTCCTCAGCAGGCGAACCGCAGAGGCGCTGATCATTGCGAGCTCGTTGGCCATCTTGCCGCGCTTGGGGTTAGTGGCAGGTGACAGCTTGTGTGAACGGGTGTAGAACCCCCCTAAGGGGCGCTCGGCCATCGCAATCGGTGACCCCAGGAGAGGACCATGCGCAGACGCATCTACTGGCTACTGCCCGATCTGGAAAGCGCCATTCGGACCGAGAATGACCTGTTGTTGGCGCGCATCGCGTGGCAACATATCCATTTCGTTGGCCGTGAGGACGCCGACATGACCGGGCTGCACGCCGCCAACGTGCTGCAAACCTCGGACGTCGTTCGTTCGGCGCAGGCCGGCCTCGTGGTCGGCGCAGCGGTGGGCGCCGTGCTCGGTGTGGTGGGCGGACTGCTCTTCCCTCTCGGCGTGGACCCATCACACTCGGGCATGGCAGCCGTGTTGGCGATCGTTGGCGCGGTCTTCGGCGCTTGGGCGAGCAGCATGATCGGCATTTCGACTCCGAGCGTGCGCCTCAAGCGCTTCGCGCCCGCCATCGAGCAGGGGCAGATTCTGCTGATGGTCGATGTACCGCGCTCGCGTATCGAGGAAATCGAGCAGCGCCTGCAGGCTCTGCATCCCGAGGCACACCTCGAGGGCATAGAGCCGAACATTCCAGCGTTCCCCTGAGCCGCCCCAAGGGGTGCAGCGTCTGTCTGGCGGAGAAGAGCATGGAGCTTCGAATGCGTTTGCATCACTGGGAGCATCGTGAGCCGGACTGGGGCGCAGCCGTGGTCTCCGGGTTTGCCGCCGGTGCGGTCCTGATGGTGCTGGAATTGGCGTGGGCGGCTCTCATCGGGAGCAACGGTCCTTGGCGCATTTCGCAGTTGGTCGCCGCGCTGACCTTGGGGGCGGGTCCGCTGCAAGGGTCACCATTTACCTTTGATGCCGGCGTCGTCGCCATGGCGCTTGCCACCCATTACCTGCTGGGCGTCGCGTTTGGAATGGTCCTCGGTTATGTGCTCGCCGGCTTCCACTACGACACCAGCATCGCGGCCATGCTCCTGATCGGCGCGATCTTCGGTCTGTTGCTCTATCTCATCGACTTTCATGCGCTCACGCATGTCTTCCCGTGGTTCACAGAGCTGCGCGGGTGGACAACGCTTGCGGCCCATCTGGTGTTCGGCACAAGTGCAGCGGTCTTGTACTGGAAGCTGGCCCGGCGCAGGGTCGATCCGCTACCCGGCCGTTGAGCGTTGGCCGACGATCCCAGCGATGGCGCTAGCTGAGACCAGTGCAGCCGTCGCGGCCGCTGCGCTCGTCGGGCCTATTGACGGCCAATCACTGCAGCCTCTTGGTCCATGAGGCGCCGCGTCTTTTCTCGAGATGGCCCTTCCCAAAAAGCCCCAATTCCGCATCATCATTGTGGCCGTCACGCTGGCGGCGATGCTTGCCGCAGTGTGGATCACTTCCATCTATCGGGAGCATGGCTCGCGAGCGATTTTGCTGCCGAGCCAGGTGATCACGCTGTTTCCTGATCCGAGGCCAATCACCGCCTTTTCGCTCACAGATCACAATCATCGGGGATTTGATCTTGCAAGCCTGAAGGGTAAATGGTCATTTTTCTTCTTCGGTTTCACCCATTGCCCCGACGTTTGTCCAACAGCCCTTGCGGTACTCGCGCGCGTGCGGGCCAGCATCGCGCAGAATCGGACCGGTGCCGAAGCTGTCCAGTTCGTCTTTGTCTCCGTCGATCCGAATCGCGATACCGCCGGCAAACTCAGGCAGTACGTCGGTCATTTTGATCCGAGCTTTCTCGGTGTGACGGGAGACGACGCGCAGATCGCCAACCTGGCCGGTCAATTGCGCGCCGTGTATCAGGTGACGGCGACTAAGGGTTTGGGTGACTATCCCGTCTACCACACGCCGGCGGTCTTTCTGCTGGATCCGCAGGCCCGATACCATGCCATGTTTACACCGCCCCTTGACGCCGAGGCTATCAGCCGCTGTTTTAAAGTGGTGCGAGAGCTTGCAGCGGGCAATACTCAATGATTTTATGAAATGGCGCCGCCACACTGTCGGCCTGATATTGGCGCTGACCCACGCCGCCGCCCTACCCGAAGGGTCGGGCATTTCGGTACGCGACGCGTGGATCCGGGAAGCGCCGCCCGGCGTTGGCATGATGGCGGGATATATGGAACTGCGAAACAGCACTGCAAACCCACAAATATTCGTGGCCGCGAGCAGTTCCGGTTTCGAAAGCGTGACGATTCATCGCACGATCGTCAAGGACGGCCTGGCGGGCATGGTGCAGGTTTCCCAGATAGAGCTTGCACCCCAAGCAAGTTTTATCTTCGAGCCGGGAGGCTATCACCTGATGCTGATGATGCCCAAGCGGACACTGCGTGCCGGCGACCCGGTGACCGTCAACCTGAAAATGCGGGACGGTTTTGTTCTAGGCGCCGCATTCGAAGTTCGAAAATGAGAACTTCGCTCTCCGTTACTTACTTCAATCCTGCTCCGAAAAATATACCTCGGGTCAGAAAAGTATAGTTTGCCTCCAGTGCGCCGATTCCCAGAAGCACTATCAGCAATAGCGGCGGAACGATGATCGCATAAATAAGCGCCAGTCGCTCCCAAACCATATGCATAAAGACGGCAACGATCAAGCCGGCCTTGAGCAACATGAACACGATGATCAGTGACCACCTTAGATAACCCTGAAAATGGAAATAGTCTACGAGATAAGACGCGGTACTCAGGATAAAAAGCAATCCCCAGATTTTGAGATAAATTCCGATCGGATGTTGTTGCCCTTCTACGTGCGCCATGGTTTCCCCTACCAGAGATAGTAAAGTGCAAAGATAAATACCCAAACCAGATCAACGAAATGCCAATACAGACCCATGATTTCGACAATCTCGTAGTTCCCCTTCCTGCCAGTCAGGAAACCAGGTTTCTGGCGATCCAAATCTCCACGTATCACCTTTACCGCGACGATAACCAGGAATATAACGCCGATCGAAACGTGGGTGCCATGGAAGCCCGTGATCATGAAAAAGGTCGAGCCGAACTGCGCCGCACCCATCGGGTTGCCCCATGGGCGTACCCCCTCCTCGAAGATGAGCTTGGTCCACTCGAAGGCCTGCATCCCGACGAATGTAGCCCCCAGTGCCGCGGTGATCAGCAGCAAGATGAAAGTGGCCTTCTTATTCTTTTCATAACCGAACTTGACAGCCATGGCCATTGTCCCGCTGCTGCTGATCAGGACGAAGGTCATGATGGCGATCAGGATGAGAGGGATTTTCTCGCCGAACAGCGTCAACGCGAAAACCTCACTGGCGTTGGGCCACGGATCCGTGGTGGACATTCGCACCGTCATGTACGAAATCAGGAAGGCACTGAAGATGAAGGTATCGCTGAGCAGGAAGATCCACATCATGGCCTTGCCCCATGGGACCTTCTTGAACGTCCGCTGGTCCGAGGACCAGTCGGCGACGAATCCTTCCACGCCCGGCAGCAGCGCGAGGGGTTGTACAGCAGTTGTCGGGTCAGCTTGGGTCATTTTCTAGCGCCTATTCACCTGATTCCACAGAGTTTTAATAAAAGGTCCAAGTTATTACCTGTAAACAGCAGACCGAAAAGGACCAACCAGACCAGCAGCAGGAAATGCCAGTAGAGGGCACATAGTTCCACGCTGTGCGTTACCTTCACCACGTCGAATTTACCCCACACTTTAGTGATGGTTCTGGCCCAAGCCACCAAGCCGCCCAGCAGATGCACTCCGTGCAACCCGGTGATCAGATAGAAAAACGCGATTGCAGGGTTCGTTACTTCAAAATACGCCATCGTCGCCAGTTGCCGCCAGGCCAGCAGCTGCCCGAACAGAAAAACAACTGTGAAAGCGCCGGCAGCCAGGAGGCCGAAGCGCATGGCGTCCATCTCGCCGCGACGCACTGAATACTGCGCCCATTGCAAAGCGACACTGCCCAATATCAGCACGAAGGTATTCGCCCACAGCAGCTTGATTTGGGGCGCGGGACGCCAGTCCTCATACGCCATCCGCCCCCCGTAGGCGATCAGCAAAAGCATGAACAGGACCGCGACCACGGCCAGAAATACTCGCAGTGCGACTTTCTTGGCAAGCCCTGATGGTGCGCCCCCTGCGTAAAGGTCATCGAGCCTGCCCTGCGCCGTCGCCCAGGGTTTGGCGCTCAGTTCACGAAGGATATTCACGTTCTCGCTTTCTATAGCCTGTGCTTCAGCGGCGCTAGACCTTCTTCCCGTGTCCAGCGACCTCGCGCGGCGGCACGTTTTGCGGAATAAAGTCCTGCTCGGCGCCCGGCACGCTGTAATCGTACGCCCAGCGATAAACCACGGGCAGCGAAGCGCCGAAGTTGCCGTGCGTCGGCGGGGTATGAGCGGTTTGCCACTCCAACGTGGTGGCGTTCCAGGGGTTGGGGCCTGCCGGTTTTCCGTTGAAATAGCTCCGGAACAGGTTATACAGAAATACCCCTTGGAAGGCGCCCACGATCAATGCGGCAATTGTGATACCGGCGTTCAAGGAGTGCGCGGATTCGGGGATGAAGTCCGTGCCTCCGACAGCATAATACCGACGCGGCACGCCCAAAAAGCCTAGGTAATGCATCGGCAGGTAGATCGCATAGGTGCCAAGAAATGTGGCCCAGAAGTGAACTTTGCCCAAGGTATCGTCCAGCATGCGCCCGGTGATCTTGGGATACCAGTGGTAGATCGCGCCGAATACAACCATGATCGGCGCCACAGCCATCACCATGTGAAAATGCGCGACCACGAACATGGTGTCGGAAAGCGGTACGCTCACGGTGACATTGCCGAGGAACAACCCCGTCAATCCGCCATGGATGAAGGCGAAGATGAAGCCGATGGCAAACAGCATCGGGACCGTGAGTTGGATGTTGCCGTGCCAAAGTGTCAGCACCCAGTTGTAGACCTTGAGGGCCGTGGGAATGGCGATGATGAGGGTGGTGGTGGCGAAAAAGAAACCGAAGTACGGGTTCATTCCGCTTACATACATATGGTGCGCCCACACCACAAAACTGAGTCCACCGATGGCCACGATTGCCCAGACCATCATTCGATAGCCGAAGATGTTTTTTCTAGCGTGCACGCTGAGCAAATCGGAGACGATGCCAAAGGCCGGAAGGGCGACGATATAGACCTCGGGATGGCCGAAAAACCAGAACAGGTGCTGGAATAACACCGGACTGCCGCCGGTGTGCTCAGTCTGTTGTCCCATTGAGACGAGGGCGGGCATGAAGAAACTCGTTCCCAACGTCAGATCCAAGGTCATCATGATGGCGCTGACGAATAAAGCGGGAAAGGCCAGCAATGCCAGGATGGTGGCTGTAAAAATACCCCATATCGTCAGGGGCAGTCGCATCATCGTCATGCCGCGCGTGCGCGCTTGCAATACGGTCACCACATAGTTAAGGCCTCCCATGGTGAAACCGATGATAAATAATGCCAGGGAGACGAGCATCAAAATAATACCCCAGGTCGCCCCCGGAGTACCCTGCAAGATCGCCTGCGGCGGGTACAGCGTCCATCCGGCGCCGGTCGGTCCGCCTGGCACGAAGAAACTCGCGACCAGTAACAGCACAGCAGACAGGTAGACCCAGTAACTCACCATGTTGACATATGGGAAAACCATGTCACGTGCGCCGACCATGAGCGGGATAAGGTAGTTGCCAAACCCTCCCAGGAACAACGCAGTGAGCAGGTAGATCACCATGATCATGCCATGCTGGGTGACGAACTGAAGATAGTTACTCGGGTCAATAAAGGAGAAGCTGTTCGGGAAACCTAACTGCAGCCGCATCAACCACGACATCACCAAGGCCACCAAGCCGATCCCGATCGCGGTCACCGCATACTGGATGGCAATGACTTTTGCGTCTTGACTCCATATGTACTTGCCGATGAAAGTTTTGGGATGGTAGAGTTCCATCTCCTCGATTTCAACAGCAGGCGCGAAATCCGATGCGTCGTGCGCAGCGTAGTCCATCATCATCTCCAGTTCAATATATACAGAGCCAGCTTGTCGATCACTGCAATGTATTGACGTAGGCAACCAGGTCATTAATTGCCTGATCGTCTGCAAGAATTTCAGAAATCATAGCCATCTGTGGTCCGTAAATGTCCTGTGGATGGGCACCTCGAATACCCTGTCTGAAATTCTTAAGTTGCGTCACCAGATACCAATCGCTCATACCCTTCAGCCCTGGTGCGTTCGTCGCATATATGCCACGACCACCCGGCCCGTGACAGGCTTCGCAGGTCACGAAAATCTTTTGACCCGCTTTCACATTCCCCTTCACAGTGGCCGGCGCAGGATGGTCGGGCAGTGTCTTTATGTAAGCGCTGACATTGGCGATGGCTGCGTCGTCGCTCAGCGTCGCTGCCATCGGAGCCATCATTTTTCCAAAGACATCCTTATCGTGGGTGCCCCGCGCGCCTTGTTTATAGTTTTTCAGTTGGCGTTGCACGTACCAGGCTTCCTGCCCGCTCAGTTTCGGCGCGTTCAGCGCGGGATTGCCCTGCGCCTCCAAGCCATGACAGGCGGAACACACCGCAAAGAGCGGCTGGCCGGCAGCGGCGTCGCCGGCTGGGTGCGCCGCGCTTTGCGCGAACGTCGGATTCCCCTTGAGCCAGGCCTGAAACGCGGCATCCTCCTCCGCCACCACCTTGCCACGCATGGCGTAGTGCCCGACGCCGCACAACTCGTTGCATAGGAGGTCGAATTTGCCGGTTCGGCTGGGCGTGAACCAGATGAATGTGACCAGGCCTGGCACCAGATCCATCTTGGCGCGGAACTGCGGGACGGTGAAGTTATGCAGGACGTCGATCGAGCGCAGCAGCAGCTTGACCGGCTTGCCGACGGGCAGATGGAGTTCAGAACTCGTGACGAGGATGTCGTCTTGCCCGTTCGGATCGGCAGGATTCAAGCCGAACGGGTTCTTCTCGCTGACGTGTCGCGCATCGACGGTCCCGAGCTTGCCGTCACTCCCGGGAAAGCGAAAGCGCCAGTGCCACTGCTGGCCCAGGGCTTCGACCACCGCCGCGTCTTGCGGGGGGTGGACGAATTTCGCCCAGACAAACAAGCCGGGCGCCAACATGGCAGCAACGCCCACCGCGGTCAATCCGGTGAGCCACCATTCGAGCTTCTTGTTTTCGGGTTCGTACTTCGCCCGGCTCCCTTTGCGATGCCGGTAGCGGACCACGCAATAGGCCAAGAACAAATTGACGACGATGAAGACGAACCCCGTGACCCAGAACGTCAGGCTGATCGTGTCGTCCATCGCCCCCCAGTTGGAGGCGATCGGCGTGAAATACCAAGGACTCAGAAAGTGAAACAGGACCGACCCTGCGATCAACAAGACCAACGCGATTGCTATGACCATAGTTGTGGCCCGGTTGATTGAACAGAATTCCGCACGCGATCAGTGATGAACCGCAAGACGGGTGGTCGACGCTACCGGGCTCGACGCCCTTCGAGACACTTCGTCCTACGCGTGCGCGGCAACCCCGGTGGGGGGTCACACGGCTTGCCCCAATTCAATTTCGCCGAAGTACACCTCATCCGCGCCCCCAGGTCAATAAGGATTGAACTTAGGTAGTCGGCCCGTACCAGTCAGGCCTCGGCGAGCAGCAGCTTCAGATCGGCGGTCAACGCTTCGACGCCGCTGCCGTAGCGCACAAACACGCGCACCTTGCCGCTCGCATCGAAGACGAACGAGCCCGCCGTGTGGTCGACGGTGTAGCTCGTTTCGGTCTTGCCCGCTGCTATGGCGAAGAACACTTTGAATTCCTGGGCAGCGGCTTTGATCTGCTCGGGGGTTCCGCGCAGCGCCAGGAAACTCGGGTCGAAGTTTGCCATGTAGCGTTGCAGGATCTCCTGCGTATCGCGCTTCGGATCGACCGTCACGAAGATGCCTTGCAGGCGCTCACCGTCCTTGCCAAGCGCTTTCTTGATCTGGGCCAGCTCGGCCATCGTCGCCGGGCAGACGTCGGGGCATTGCGTATAGCCGAAGAAAACGACGCTGACCTTGCCCTTGAATTCTTCGAGGTTTCGCAGCTTGCCGTACTGATCGGTCAAGCTCAGTGTGCGTGCGTATTCGGCGCCGCTGATGTCGATACCTTTGAACCCCGGCTTGGTATTCTGGGTGCTCCACTTGTCGCAGCCGAGCAGAACCACCATCAAGGCAAGCAACAAGGAGCGACGCGCGAAATGCATGGCAGGCAATCCAGAGTGATTCCTACAGCAAGGGGCTCAGGTAGTGATCCACCAGGAGCGCCGCAAACAACAGCGACAAGTGCAGGATGGAAAAACGGAAAGTCTTGCGCGCGAGCGCGTCGGAATAGTGGCGCCAAAGTTGCCAGGCGTAGCGCGTGAAGCCCACACCCAGGACGATGGCGCAGATCAGGTAGATCACGCCGCTCATTCCCGAGATGTAGGGCAGCAAGGTCGCCGCGAAGAGCACCAGCGTGTAGAGCAGCACGTGCAGCCGCGTGAACTCCGAACCATGCGTCACCGGCAGCATCGGCAGGCCGGAGTTCCGGTAGTCTTCGATTCGGTACAGCGCGAGGGCCCAGAAGTGCGGCGGCGTCCACAGGAAGATGATCAAACACATCAACAGTGCTTCGGCTCCCACTTCGCCGCGAATCGCGGTCCAGCCCAGCACAGGCGGCATCGCCCCCGAAGCGCCACCGATCACGATGTTCTGCGGGGTCAGGGGTTTCAAGATCAAGGTGTAGACGACTGCATAGCCGACAAAGGTGGCCAGCGTCAGCCACATCGTCAATGCGTTGACCGCGGTATACAGCAGGCCACAGCCGGCGGCGCCGAGCAGGAGAGAAAAAACCAGCGCTTGTGCACTGCTCAACTGGCCGTTCGCGCTCGGGCGCCATGCGGTGCGCGCCATCTTGGCGTCAATGCCCTGTTCGGCTAGGCAATTGAACGCCGCTGCCGCTGCTGCGACGAGCCAAATGCCCAGCGTGGCGGCAAGCATCACCCGCCAGTCCGGCACACCGGGCACCGCCATCAGCATGCCGATCACGGCACAAAAAACGATGAGCTGGACGACGCGCGGTTTGGTCAATGCGTAGTACTGGCTCGCGCGCGACGGCAGCGCGGCACGGGCCGCGGCGGCGGAGCGAGCGAGGGTTTCAGACATGGTGGGCGGCGGGGCGTGCTAAGGGTGATTCTACGAACTCACTGGAATTCGCTCATGGCACAGCCTCGGCAAGGCGATGCGGCGCGGCATCGCGCCGTGCTCGATGTCCACGGCAGAGCACCACCGTTAGCAGCGTCACCAATGCGGCGGCCCCTGCGGTATGGGCGACTGCGCCGACAAGTGGCCATCTCAGCAGCACATTGCTCAAGCCGCTGGCGAGCTGCCATACGGCAACTCCCGCCAGCGCGATGGCCCAGCGGCGTGCCGACAGGTCGGCATGCCGGTGAAACGCCCATGCCAATGCGGCAATCGCCAGGAGCAGGGCGTAGGCCACCAAGCGGTGCACATAGTGAATCGCAGTGAGCGCAGCAAACGGCAAATAGCTTCCGTCGGCGGCGACGCCGAGTTCGCGCAGCAGGGCGAAGCCTTGCGCAAAATCCATCTCCGGCCACCAGCTGCCATGGCACAGCGGAAAATCGGAGCAGGCCAGCACCGCATAGTTTGTACTGACCCAGCCGCCCAGGGCAATCTGGATCGCGCTGAGCAGGGCCACGAACCAGGTGGCAATCCTCAGGCGCGGCGAGAGGTTCAGGGGCGAGGGCACATAAGCCTGTGCCTGCGCGGCAAGCAGAGCCAGCAACACCATGCCGCCCAGCAGATGCAGGGTCACGATGGCCGGATAGAGTTTCATCGTCACGGTGAGCGCGCCGAATGCACCTTGAACGCAGACCCAGATCAGGGTCATCGTCGGCCACCATGGTGAAACCACCGCAAGCCTGTTCCGCGCCGCCGCCCAGCCCGAAGCCGACAGCACCAGGATCAGAACGCCCACGCCGGTGGCAAGGTAGCGGTGGATCATCTCGATCCAGGCCTTGCCGTGTGTGACCGGGCCGCTGGGCATGGCTGTTTGCGCCACTTCGATGTGTTCGCGCGCCCCCATCGGACTGGCCTTGCCGTAACACCCCGGCCAGTCTGGACAACCCAGACCCGAATCCGTCAAGCGCGTGAAGGCGCCGAACAGTACGAGGTCGAAGGTGAGGAAGAGCGTCAGCAGCGTCAGCGAGCGCTGCCGCTGTGATGACTGCTCGCCGCGGTGGCGCAACCACACCCAGGCAAGAGGTGCCGATGCGAGCACCAATCCAAGCATCGCCAGGCGCAGCAGTGGTGCGAAGTCAAAGGGCGAAGCAGGGTTCATGGGTGGGGCTCGTGCCGGTCGACCGTGTCGCGCCCGGGTGTGTCCCAAGCGGAGGACGCTCGCAATAGATTTTCGACGTCGCGTTTGAGTTTGCCGGGCTCTGGGTCGGGCGGCGAACGCATCATCCAGTTGCCCATGGGATCGACGATATACAGGTGCGCCTCCAGCGTTCGAGTCGAACCGCCTTGCAGCCACGCAGCAAGTGCCGTGCGTGGCACGCGCAGAACGATCGCAGGTTCGCCAGCGCTGACAGCGCTCAGCGTTCGCGCTGACGGTGTTGCCGCATCGTGAATGAGCCAGAGCTTGTCGACCCGGGTCTTGTCGCGCCCCAGCGCCTCACGCAACTGGCGCTGCAGCCACAGCATGCGCTCGCAAGCCGCGTCGCACGCGCCACCGGAGACGACCACCAACAACCACTGGCCGCGCAAGCTTGCGGTGGCGACGGGCCGGTTCTGCAAGTCGCTGAGCGCCAGGTCGGCGGGGATCGGGCGCTGAGGCTGGATCAGCTCGCTGTAGTTGGTTCGGCCTTGCGGCTGAATGACGTAATAGGCGAGATTAGAAGCGATGACCGGCAAGGCGCAGACCAAGAGCACCAGGAACATCTTCAGTCGCCCGCTCGAGGTGCGCTGCTCGTCCAGGTCCGCCCTCGCCGGCGAATGCACGGTGAGGCGCAGCGGCGATGGGTCAGCGGGCTGTGTGGAGTCGGGGGCGGATGAGTTGGAACCAGACATACAGACCCGATGTCAGGGCAGCCAGTGCAAACCACTGTGCAGCGTAACCATAGTGTTTGTGAACCTCGAAGGCAGGGCGTGGCCATTGACGCACCAGGCCGTCGCCGCGATTGCCCGCATCGTCGGCCTGCAAAATCGACAGCGGGCGCAGCTCGAGCGCCGTCTCACGCGCGAATTCGGCGAGATCGAGATTTTGACGGATCGGACCGGTGGCGGGAGGGCCCGAGAACTCGAACAGGCGCGAGGGCGGCGCTGCGACAGAACCTACTATGGTGACGCCACCGCTCGGCGTGGGCACCTCAGGCAAGCGCGTGCGCTGCATCGGATCGCGGGCGAACCAGCCGCGCTGCACGATCACCGCCCCTGCGTCCTGGTCGAGCAACAGCGGTGTGATGACGATGAAGCCGACACGCCCGTGCAGCGGCCGATTTTCGAGATACACGCTTCGTTCACCCAGCCACCGACCTGACAAGCGCACCGTGCGGTAGTGCTGGGTGGCAGCTGTCGCGCCATCGTGTGCAAGCTGGCCGATCATGAGCGCCGGCAAGTGGCCCCGCTCATCGAGCGAGCGCTTCATCTCGTTTTTTTGCGCGGCTCGGTCGAGTTGCCACGCGCCGAGCCGGGCCGTCACCGCTACGACCATGAGTGCGGCCAACAAGGCAACGATGCCGCGCTGGCGCGCGCCCATCGGGCTCACGGCGATCCTCGGGACTCGCCCATGGCGCACGGCGGATAATTGCCAGCCGTGAAAATCCTGATCGCCACGCTCTTGATCGGCATCGTCGCCGTGCTGGCGCTGGCGGGCGTTTTCATGCTGCGTAACGGTGATGACGGTGCGCCCAAGACGGGCAACATGATGCGTGCGTTGGCGCTGCGCGTGACGCTGTCGATCCTGCTCGTCGCCTTCATCCTGCTGAGCTACTGGATGGGGTGGATCAAGCCCACGGGGATTCGTATTCAGTCATAGCCGCTCGAGCCGGCTTGGGCTCGCTGCGAGTCGGCCCATGCATCCCGTCGTGCGCCGCGATGACAGTCACAGCGCTAGCGAGTGAGGCGGGCACCCGCTCGCGTCACAACCAGTAGACGACGACGTACAGGCCCAGCCACACCACGTCGACGAAGTGCCAATACCAGGCCGCGCCCTCGAAGCCGAAGTGGCGTTGCGACGTGAAATGTCCGCTCATCAAACGCAAGGTGATGAAGAGCAACATCAACATGCCGACGAACACGTGGAAACCGTGGAAGCCGGTCAACATGAAGAACGTGGACCCGTAGATTCCCGAGCTGAGCTTGAGGTTGAGGTCGCTGTAGGCGTGTATGTATTCGTAGGCCTGCAAGCCCAGGAAGGTGATACCCAGGATCACGGTCAGCCACATAAAGCCGATCGTGCGTGCGCGATGGTCCGATAGCAGTGCGTGGTGCGCCAGCGTCAAAGTCACGCCCGAGCTCAACAGCAGGATGGTGTTGATCGTCGGAATCGGCCACGGCCCCATTGTCGTGAACGACTCGACAATCCCTGCCGGCGAGCCGGTGACCCCTTGCGCCGCGCTCGGCCACACGGCCTTGAAGTCGGGCCACAGAATCGCGTTCTCCAGGCTGCCCAGGCTGGGCAAGGCCTGCAAGCGCGCCCAGTAAAGGGCGCTGAAGAACGCGCCAAAGAACATCACTTCGGAGAAGATGAACCAGCTCATGCTCCAGCGAAACGACACGTCGATGCGCGGGCTGTACTGGCCGGCTTCGCTTTCGCCGATCGCGTCGCGGAACCAGCGCTGAAGCACCAGGGCGAACAGCACAAAACCGACCAGGACCGACCATTTGCCCCAGTTGGCGCCGTTCACCCATTGGCCGGCGCCAAAGATGATGAAAAGCAGGCCGGTCGCGACCAGGACCGGATGCGCCGAAGGAGCGGGGACGAAGTAATAGGGCTGTGCCCCTTGCTGTGGCCCTTGCTGTGTCGGTGCCGACATGTTTTCTCCTAGAACCTGAAAGAACTCCGCATGCGTCTGAAACGCTTGCCCATCGCTATTTCGCCACGCCGCTGGTGGTCACCCAGTTGACCAACACGATCAGCACGACGATGAAGGCGCCGGCCGCCAGCACCGCGGCGATCACCACGTGAACCGGATTGAGCTGGTCGATGTCTTTTCGATATTCGCTACCCTTGCGAATGCCGAAAAACGACCACGCCACAGCGCGCAGCGTCTGCAAGAACGACGCCTTGCGCTGCACTGCATCTCGCAGCTCGCCGCTCATGAGGGCAAACTCGGCGCCGACACCTTGACGCCCGCCTTCGTCGAACGCGATTCGGGTGCCGCGGGGACTTTGCCGCCGACCTCGAAAAAGGTGTACGACAAGGTGATGGTGCGGACGTCCTTGGGCAACTTCGGGTCGATGACGAAGGCCACCGGCCACTCGCGCACTTCGCCGGGCCCGAGCGTGTGCTCGCTAAAGCAAAAGCATTCCAGCTTGTTGAAATGCGGCATCGCCTGCATGGGTGCATAACTCGGAATCGCCTGCGCGGCCAAGGTGCGGTTCTGGACGTTGCGAAACTGATAGATCACGGTGGCCATTTCGCCCGGGTGCACGTCGATGTAGCGCTTCGCCGGCTTGAACTCCCAAGGGCCCGTGGTGTTCGCGTCGAACTCGACCGTCACGATGCGGCTCCGATCGATCTGGCTATTGCGCTCGCTGCTGGGCTTCAAGTTCCAGGCATTTCCGGAAGCCTCGCGTTCCGCAATCGACAAGACATTGATTCCCAACGCCGTGCAGATCGCCTTGTAGACCGGCACCAGCGCATAGCCGAAGCCGAACATCAGGCACGCGATGACCGCCAGCTTGACCAGCATCAAGCGGTTGTCGCGCCGCACAAAGCTGTCCATCGCTGCGTCAAGTTCCGAACAACGCACTCTTGACGATGAAGCCGACGAATAACAGCGCGGCGATCGATGCGAGGATCCACGCCAGCCGCAAGTTACTCTGGCGCGGTTCTGCGGGTTTGCTGTCTGCGCTCAAGGAATCACCCTGTTCGCAGCGGCGTTCAGATGCGGCGGGGTCTCGAAGGTATGAAACGGCGCCGGTGACGCAATCTCCCATTCCAGGCCTACCGCGCCGCCGCCGTCAGCGTCATTCCACGGGCGCTGCGGGGCCGGCCTGCCCTTGCCCTGCATCATCGGCAGCACCACGGTGACCAAGAAATACACCTGCATCGCTGCGAAGCCGAACGCGCCCACCGAGGCGAGCAGGTTGAAGTCGGCAAACTGCATCGGGTAATCGGCGTAGCGCCGCGGCATTCCCGCCAGCCCGAGGAAGTGCATGGGGAAGAACGTGATGTTGAAGGAGATCAACGATCCCCAGAAATGGACCTTGCCGTGGATCTCTTCGTACATGACACCGGTCCACTTCGGCGCCCAGTAGTAGTAGCCGGCGAACATCGCGAACAGCGAACCGGCCACCAGCACATAGTGGAAATGAGCCACGATGTAGTAGGTGTCCTGAATCTGGATGTCGATCGGCGCCATCGCGCAGATCAAGCCGGTGAAGCCGCCCATCGTGAAGACGAAGATGAAACCCACCGACCAAAGCATGGGGGTCTCGAAGGTCATCGAGCCGCGCCACATCGTCGCGATCCAGTTGAACACTTTCACTCCCGTGGGCACGGCGATCAGCATGGTTGCGTACATGAAAAAGAGCTGCCCCGTCACCGGCATGCCCACGGTGAACATGTGGTGCGCCCAGACGATGAACGACAGGATCGCGATCGACGCCGTGGCGTAGACCATCGACGCGTAGCCGAACAGGGGTTTGCGCGCGAACGCCGGAACGACCGCACTGATGATGCCGAACGCCGGCAGGATCATGATGTAGACCTCGGGGTGGCCGAAGAACCAGAAGATGTGCTGGTACATCACGGGGTCGCCGCCGCCCGCGGGATTGAAGAAATGTGTGCCGAAATGGCGGTCCGTCAGCGTCATCGTGATCGCGCCGGCCAGCACGGGCATCACGGCGATCAGCAGGTAAGCCGTGATCAGCCAGGTCCAGCAAAACAAGGGCATCTTCATCAGCGTCATGCGCGGCGCGCGCATGTTCAGGATCGTGACGATGATGTTGATCGAGCCCATGATCGAACTCGCTCCCAGGATGTGCAGGGCGAAGATGGCGGCGTCCATCGACGGGCCCATCTGCAAGGTCAGGGGCGCGTACAGCGTCCAGCCCGCTGCGGGCGCACCGCCGGGCATGAAGAACGAGCCGACGATCATGACCGCCGCCGGAATGAGCAGCCAGAAGCTCAGGTTGTTCATGCGCGCGAAGGCCATGTCGGGCGCGCCGATTTGCAACGGAATCATCCAGTTCGCAAAGCCCACGAAGGCCGGCATGATGGCGCCGAACACCATGATCAGGCCGTGCATCGTGGTGAGCTGGTTGAACATCTCGGGGTTGACGATTTGCAGGCCCGGCTGGAACAGCTCGGCACGAATCGCCAGAGCCAGCACGCCGCCGACCATGAACATCGTGAACGCAAAAACCAGGTACATCGTGCCGATGTCCTTGTGGTTCGTCGCATACAGCCAGCGGCGCCAGCCGTGCGGCGCGCCGTGATGATCGGCGTGATGGCCGCCGTGGGGAGTTTCGAGAACTGCGCTCATATCGATTCCTGGAGTCTCTTCGGGGCTGCGTGCTGCCGATGGCGTCGAACTACTTGCGAGCCGCCAAGACGTCGGCAGGCTGGACGGCCTGGCCGGTCTTGTTCGACCAAGCGTTCTTTGTGTACGTGACGACGGCGGCCAGCTCGGTGTCGCTGAGTTGCTTCCAGGCCGGCATCAGTCCGTCCTTCTGGCCGTTCAGAACAACGGAGATCTGTTTGTTCTTGTCGGCGTCGAGCACGACCGCCGCGCCGTCGAGCGGCTTGAACGGGCCCAGGCCCTTGCCATGCACCTGGTGACACACCACGCAGTTGGCGATATAGACCTTCTCGCCGCGTACCACCAGTTCCTCCAGCGTGTAGGTCTTGCCGGGCGCATCGGCCAGGGCGGCCATCTGCTTCTTTTGTGCATCGACCCAGGCGCTGTAGTCAGCCTGCGACAGCACCTTCACGTGGATCGGCATGTAAGCGTGTTCCTTGCCGCACAGCTCGGCGCATTGCCCGTAATAGTCACCGGTCTTGGTTGCGCGAAACCAGGTGTCGCGAACGAAGCCGGGGATGGCATCTTGTTTGATGCCGAACGAGGGCACCATGAAGGCGTGGATCACGTCGCTCGCCGTGAGGATGATTCGAATCTTCTTGGCCACGGGAACAACCAGCGGGTTGTCGACTTTGAGCAGGTAGTCGTCACCCGACGGTTGGCCCGAGTCCGACATGCGGCGCTGCGCAGGGTCGAGCGTCGACAGAAAACCGATTCCTTCGCCCTCCCCCTTGAGGTAGTCGTAGCCCCATTTCCACTGCACGCCGGTGGCCTTGATCGTCAGGTCGGAAGAACTGGTGTCCTTCATCGCGACAACGGTCTTCGTCGCCGGCAGCGCCATGAAGATGACGATGATGAAGGGTACGACGGTCCAGGCGATTTCGACCTTTACGCTTTCGTGGAAGTTGGCCGCCTTCGCACCTCTCGAGCGGCGGTGTTTGAAAATGGAATAGAACATCACACCGAACACGATGACGAAGATCACCGTGCACAGCACCATCATGAAGTTGTGCAGCCAGCGCTGGTCAGCAGCGATCTGGGTCACGGGCGGGTGCAGGTCGAGCTGATTGACGGCAGGGCCGCCCGGCAGGTCTTGCACTGCCAGGGCGGCGTGGGTTGCCAGCAGCGCACCCGCCATCAAGCTCGCCTGCACCAGCTTGCCCCAAATTGTCTGGATCGTCTTGCTTGCTTTCACATTCGCCATTTCAGTTCTTGTCCAGAGATCCGTCCCAAACCGATTCAAACCGATCCGTTCAGAGCACCGCCGTAGCTCCAGCGGCGCAACGCCCAGCGCAACTCCTCGGCAAATTCGCGGCGCAGTTCGGGGCGCACGAAGCGCCCCACTGAGATCTTTCGCCCTTGGCCGGAAAGCTCGACCAAGGACCGGTCGCCATGCTCGGGCTCGATGCGAACCCACGCCGGAGCAAACTCGACGCGCTCGACACGGCGCCCGAAAGCGCATTCGACGACCAGGCGGCCTGCGCCCAGGCGAATCGATTCACTGTCGGCGGCGTGGCGCGCATAGATGAACAAAGCCAGACCCACCGCGAGCAGTTCGACGCCGGCATACGGCAACACCATCAGCGCGCCAACCGACCAGAAGCCCGCGGCGATCGCCAGCGACAGAAAGCACAGACCCAGGTAGCACAACAGCAGTTGGCGCGGTGCGAGCGAGCAGTGCCGACTGAGCTGCCAGCGCACGCTCCAATCTTGGCGGGTATTCGACTGCCCCGGCGACTCCTGGCCAAAACGCAAGCCAAAACGCGAACCGTGGGCCATGGCCTGGCGGCCGATGAACTGCGCTGACAGTGTTGGAGCCATTTTCGCGGTCGGTGGGATTGGAATTCTCGGGCGTCGGACAGCGCGATCGGAGAGTGAAAGGGCTGCCGAGAACCGCGGGGCTGACCCGTTGCGGGCTGTCCAGCCTCGAAAAGCAGCGCATTTTAGCCCACAGCCCGGGACGCTTCAGCGCAGCGCGATAGCGCAGATCAGCCGCGCCGCGCGCTATTGTGCGAGCGCACCATCGCGCGCATGTCTTGCAGCGTCACTGTCGTGGGCTCACCCGCGCGATGGCGGGGCGCGGCTTTGAATGCGTGGCCATAGGCCACTTCGAAACTCAAGCGCAAACGGCCGTCGGGGCCCGCCAGGGCATGCAGCTCCTGGCCCAGGCGTTCGCGCCAACGCGGTGTGCGCAATCCACTGAAGCGGCCAGGAGCCGCGTTCGCGCCCAGGGTTCGCAGCTCTGCCAGGAGTGCCTGTGCGCCGGCCCAATGCAGGGTCAGCGTCTCCTGGTCGAGCACGGGGTCGGCGAATCCGGCGCTCACGAGCATGTCGCCCAGGTCGTGCATGTCGACCAAGGCCGCCGCAGGCTGCGGCCAACCGAGCTTTGTGTACAGCTCTCGCAACTCGCGCAGCGTGCCCGGGCCCAGACAGGAAAACATGACGAAGCCTTCGATTTGAAGCAGATCGTGCCAGCGCGCGAACAGCGCGGGCGGGTCGCGCTCGGCGTGCAACATCATGTTCGACCAGATCATTGGCGCACCTGATGGCAGGCCGGGGCCGTCGAGCAATACATCGACCTTTGCGCCGCGCCAGCGTTGCGCGCTCCACCAAGCGCGGCGCGTGGCGGCGCGGCTGCGATCGACAAGCGCCTGGGTCGGCTCGACAATGACGCGGTGCGCCTTCGGGTATGCCCTAGCCAAGGCAGTGCTTGCGGCGCCGCTGAAGCCCCACCAGTCGATCAACCATGGCGGCTGGAGTCGAATCACGGACAGCCTCTGCCCCATGCGCCGCGCGACTTCGGCGTGCAACCACGGCGGCTCTTCATGACGCGCCGCGCGGCGCAACATCGCCTCGACAGCGGCGGCGTCCAGCGCTCGCTGCGGCAGAGGTTCGTTGCGCACCATGCGCGGGCAGTATATTGAGCCCCCCAGGACTCGCCACGGCGGGTCCGCTCCCGGGGCGCCAATGGGGTCGCAACGGGGCCGCGTCGTGGCCATTGGGATCAGGGATCCTCAGCACAATCCCGTCGTTTCCTCGTGAGCCGCGCTCTTCACTCAGCTTTCAATGCTCTCAGCACATCGCCTGCCCAGCCTGCCCGGTCTTTGTGCACTGTGCCATGGCTGGGGCGAGCAGCGCGTGTGCGCCGATTGCCTGGCGCGATGGGCCCCGGCAAAGCCGCGCTGCGCACGCTGTGCCATCGATATCCCCGCGGCGACCGCCCTGTGCGGCGCCTGCCTGCACGCCCCCCCGCCCTACGAGAGCGCCGTCGCCGCGTTCGACTACGCGCCTCCCTGGGACGGCCTGATCGCACGCTTCAAGTTCAATGCGGGGCTGGACTTGCTGGCCTCACTGACGCGGGCGTTGCTCATGGCGATTCGCACGTCGAGCGTGAGCTTGCCCGCGCTCGTGCTTCCCGTGCCTTTGAGCAAGCGGCGTTTGATGGAGCGCGGCTACAACCAGGCCTGGGAAATTGCGCGCCGGCTCGGCGCCGAACTTCGTTGCAGGAGCGACCCGCATTTGCTGCTGCGCATCGCCGACACGCCGCACCAGCTCGCGCTGCCGCCCAGCGCGCGCGCCGCGAATGTGCGCGGTGCGTTTGCCGTCGAGCCGCTGCGAATCGCGGAGTTGCGCGGCAAGCCCGTCGCCGTTGTCGACGACGTGATGACCACGGGAGCGACTGCGGCCGAGGTCACGCGCTGCTTGCTCCAGGCAGGCGCGGCCAGCGTCCACCTGTGGGTGCTCGCGCGCACACCGCGACCGGACCGCTGAGCTGGCGCTGAGTTTGCGAAGTCGCCGGTCGCGCCATGTTCAACATCGTCCTGGTTCATCCCGAAATCCCGCCCAACACCGGCAACGCGATCCGGCTCGCCGCGAACACCGGCTGCAGCCTGCACCTGATCGAACCGCTGGGCTTTTCGATGAACGACCGCCAGCTCAAACGCGCTGGGCTCGACTACCACGAGTATGCGAGCGTGCAGTGCCACAGTTCCTGGCTCGGATTTCTCGCCGACACCCGGGTCGCGCCGAGCAGGCTCTTTGCTTTCACGACACGCGCCACACGGCGCTTTGACGAACACGCCTGGCAAAGCGGCGACTGGATGGTGTTCGGCTCCGAAACCTCGGGCCTGCCCGAGGCGGTGCGCGAGTCGTTCGAGCCCGGCCGTTGCCTGCGCCTGCCGATGCGCCCTGGCCAGCGCAGCTTGAACCTGAGCAATGCGGTGGCCGTCGCAGTGTTCGAAGCCTGGCGGCAGCTTGGCTACGCCTGATCCCTCAGCCCATCCGCTCGTATGGCGGCTGGGCCTTCGCCAGCCGCCAGTCGCCTTCCGGCGACTGACGCGCGGGCTCAGCTCAGGTCATTGCGGTAGTGGTGCGCCGTGGTGTCGTACAGGCCGCGCCGAAATTCCACCGGCGCATCGCCATAGGTCATCGACAGGCGCTCGACGCACAGCAGGGGCGCGCCCAGCACAACACCCAATTGCAAGGCAGCCTCGGGGTCGGCGGCGACGGCGCGGATCCGTTCTTCGGCGCGGATCATGCGCACGCCGAACTCGCGCTCGAACAGGGCGTACAGGGCGCCGCTATAGCCAGCCAGCCGCTCCTCGGTGAGGCCGTTGAACAGATTGCCGGGCAGCCAGATGTCGTCGAACACGACCGGCTGGCCGCGGAAAGACAGGACGCGGCGCACCTGCACGGCCGCGTCGCCACTCTTCAAGCCGAGTGCTCGCGCAACGTCGGCCCCGGCGCGCTGGCGCCGGCAATCGATGAAGCGGCGCTGCATGCGATTTGCATCGCCATCGTCGGGCTGCAGGCGCAAGAAGCGAAACTGCACCTTCTCCTCGCTGTGCGTCGCCACGAATGTGCCCTTGCCTTGGCGCCGCACGAGCAGGTTTTCGCCTGCGAGTTCGTCGACCGCCTTGCGCACCGTGCCCTGGCTGACCCGAAAGCGCGCGGCCAGATCCTTTTCGCTGGGAATGGCTTCGCTGGGGCGCCAAACGCCCGCCTGCAGATCGCGGGTGATGAGTGCCTTGATCTGGCGGTACAAAGGCAGGAACGCCGGCGTCTCGTCGGCGCGCTTCGGTCGCGACGCGGACTCGGAGTTGACCATCGACATGGGGTGCGATTGCAGCACAGCCGCCCCGCCGAGTCCATGGGATCTGCTGGCCTACACTTTGGTTTCTACGCCGACGGGTCGCGCGCCGACTCGCCCCGTTGCGACCTTCGTCCGATAGCTGCCCCTTGTCTGGAGAATTCGATATGAACAAAAAGCCCGTTCGCATTGCCGTCACCGGGGCTGCAGGCCAGATCGGTTATGCGTTGCTGTTTCGAATCGCCTCGGGTGAAATGCTCGGCAAAGACCAAGCCGTATTCTTGCAACTGCTCGAGATTCCCGACGAGAAAGCGCAAAAAGCGCTGAAGGGCGTGATGATGGAGCTTGAGGACTGCGCCTTCCCGCTGCTGGCCGGCATGCAGGCGTTTGGCGACGCGCCGTCCGCCTTCAAAGACACCGACTACGCCCTGCTCGTCGGCGCACGGCCGCGCGGCCCCGGCATGGAGCGCAAGGACCTGCTGGCGGCGAACGCGCAAATCTTCATTGCACAGGGCCGTGCGCTCAACGCCGCGGCATCGCGAACGGTACGCGTGCTCGTCGTCGGCAACCCGGCCAATACCAATGCTTATATCGCGATGAAAAGCGCGCCCGATCTGCCGCGCAAGAATTTCACTGCCATGCTGCGCCTGGATCACAATCGCGCGGCCAGCCAGATTGCGGCGAAGACGGGCAGTGCCGTGGCCGACATCGAAAAACTCTGCGTCTGGGGAAATCATTCGCCCACGATGTACGCCGACTACCGCTTTGCCACGATCGCCGGCAAAGCCGTCAAGGATCTGATCGACGACCCGGCGTGGAATCGGGACGTGTTCCTGCCCACGGTGGGCAAACGCGGCGCCGCGATCATCGAAGCGCGCGGCCTGTCCTCCGCCGCGTCGGCCGCCAACGCGGCGATCGACCATATGCGCGATTGGGTGATGGGCAGCCAAGGCAAATGGGTCACGATGGGCGTGGCGAGCAATGGCGAATACGGCATTCCGAAGGACGTGATATTCGGTTACCCGGTCAGCACCGCAGGCGGCGAGTACGCCATCGTCAAGGGTCTGGACATCGACGCGTTCAGCCAGGAGCGTATTGACCTGACCTTGAAGGAATTGCTCGAAGAGCAAAGCGGCGTCAAGCACTTGCTTTGATGCACTTGTCCAGACCTGCACACCGCGCGCTTGCGCCGCGGCGTGACTTTCCCAACGCTCGCCGGACGACGCACGCCACCGGCCTGCGCCGCGGCACGCCACTGCACAGCACAATTCCCCGGTCCACCACCCGCATGGAGAAGAGCTGATGAAAACATCGATGCCGCTTCGCCTGCTGCTCGCCGTTCTCGCGTTGGGCGGCCTGACCACGACAAGCCTTGCCGCCACCCAGGCGCCCGGCAAACGTGCGGCCCATGCAGCGGTCCCGAGCCAAGCGCTCAGCGCCGGGCAGCTTTCAGCGGCCGAGCTCGTATTGACAGGCAAAGCGAGTTGCGAATTCAACCAGGTCATCGACGTCGCTGCCGTGAAGGGCAAGGCGGGCCACTTCAGCGTTGCCTACAAGGGCAAGACCTACACCATGGTCCCCGAAACCACGAATACCGGTGCGGTGCGCCTGGAAGACAAGAAGGCCGGCATGATGTGGCTGCAAATCGCCGACAAGTCGATGCTGATGAACACCAAGGCGCAAAAGCGCCTGGTCGACAACTGCCGGCATCCGCTGCAGAAGGTCTGAACTCATGAGCAAACGCCGGGCCGCCCCGAGTTTGCTCAACGCCAGGGGCCGCGATGCGGTCCTTGCCCGGTCCATGGGGCGCACGACGTCTGTCGTCGGCCTGGGGGCGCTCACTGGAAAACGCTGTCAATGAAGATCATGCTCGTGGGGCAGAAGTGGCTGGGCGCGCAGGCGCTGAACAGCCTGCGCGAGGCTGCGCATGACGTCGCCGCTGTGGCGGCACCGAGCCCGCAAGATCGGCTCTGGGCCAGCGCGGTCGAGCTGCGCGTGCCGGCAGTCGAGGTCGGCAAACGCCTCGAAGCCGAACATGTTCCCGCCGACACCGATCTGATCGTCTGCGCCCACGCGCATTGCTTCATCAGCGGCGCGGCGCGCAAGGCGACACGCCTGGGTGCCATCGGCTACCACCCGAGCCTGTTGCCGCTGCATCGCGGGCGCGACGCCATCGAGTGGGCGCTGCGCTTTGGCGAGCGCGTCACCGGCGGCTCGGTCTACTGGATGGACGACCGCGCCGACGCCGGCCCGGTGATTTGCCAGGACTGGTGTTTCATTCGCCCTGAAGACACCGCTGAAACCTTGTGGCGGCGCGATCTCGGCCCGATGGGCGTGAAGTTGCTGGAACAAGCCGTGGCCCTGATCGCCCAAGGTAGCGGCGCAGGTCGCGAGCAAGACGAATCACTGCACACCTGGGAGCCTGCGCTGCACATGCGCAAGGCGCTGAGCGACAGGCCCAACGGAGCCTGAGCCCGCCCGGCGGCGCTCAGCGCGGCGGCGCGATTGCCTGGGCGTAGTCGAGCAGGGCGCCCAGAATCTTCCGGCAGCGCTCGTCGGCGCCATGGCCCAGGGCGTCGACGCGGCCCTGGAACGCTGCCAGCGTCATCGCGCCGCTGGCGCCCTCATGCAGGCGGCGCGCGCAGTGGTGCACCCAGCGTTTGCGGTCGGCAGGGTCGAGCGATGCACTGAAGTTGCGTGCACGAAAGCGAAACAGCAATTCTTCCAGGCGTGGGTCGGCCAATGCCGGCCGCTTCGAGACCAGTTGCGCCGCCGGCAGTGCGCGCAGGCGTTGCAGGCTGCGCCGATCCTCGTCGCCGATGAAGGCGCCGTACAGGTCTTCGTCGACATCGATGTCGCCATCGCTCGCATCGCGCTCGTACACCGCCGGCCAGATTCCGGCCATGGACCCCGCCCGGCGCGCCGCGACTTCGGCATGGCGCCGCGCCTGGTCGACGTCGATCTGCCATTTCGCGGCCATGGGCGGCGCGAGCGTGTTGAGATTGCCGATCACGATGGGCGACTTGTTGAGGTGAATCGTTTTGATCGGCAAGCGCACCACCCCAGGTGGAAGCGCATCTGGGGCGCTGAACAGGCGCTCGCGGATCGCTTTCGTTCCAAGCGTGAACAGTTCGCTCGGGTCGGCCGACAAGTCCCAAACGATGACTTCGTTCTTGTTCGTGGGGTGCGGCGCCAAGGGCCATACGACAGCGATACAGCCGCGCTCGACGCCATAGCGGCCCGATACATGCAGGAACGGCAGGCCTTGGTCTTGTGCCAGGGCCATCTCCTTCAGCACCTCGTTCTTCTTGCGCAGTCGCAAGCAAAAATCCCACAACTTGGGCTGGCCGGACTTGAGGCGACGCGCCAGCGCGATCGTGGCACGCACGTCGGACAGCGCGTCGTGCGCAGTCTCATGCACCAGGCCGTTGGCGCGCGCCAGGTCTTCGAGCCGAAACGAGACTTTGCCGTCGGCGTGTTGCGGCCACTCGATGCCCCCCGGGCGCAACGCATAAGCGCAACGCATCGCGTCGAGCAAATCCCAGCGGCCGCACTCGTTTTGCCACTCGCGGGCATACGGATCGAGCAAATTGCGCCAAAAGAGAAAACGCGTCACTTCGTCGTCGAAGCGGATCGAGTTGTAGCCCACGCCCACGGTGCCGGGCTGCGCCAACTGTGCATGCACGGTATCGGCGAACGCTGCCTCGCGAAGGCCTTTCTCCAGGCAGGTCTGCGGCAAGATGCCGGTGAGCACACAGGCCTCGGGCTCGGGCAGAAAATCCGGCGCCGGCCGGCAATAGTGCATCACCGGCGCTTCGATCTCATTCAACGCCATGTCAGTGCGCACGCCGGCAAACTGCGCCGGCCTGTCGCGGCGCGGATTCACACCGAAGGTTTCGTAGTCGTGCCAGAAAAAGCTGGGTTCGGTCATGGTTGCGCGCCGCGCTCGGCAAGGATTGATTTATTCCACGCAAATTCAACGTCGGGCCTGTCGCTTTCCCCCATTGGCACCGGGCTGACTCCGCACGACAGTCGGGGCGCCATCGGACCGCGTGCGCCAGCTTAACCCGCAAGTGCCGACGGCACCACGCGTACAAGCCCAAGGAGAACGACCATGATCCGTCGCATCGCCCTGAACAGCGTCGCTGCAAGCCTGCTTGGCTTGTCGGCATGCGCCAGCCTCGTACCGCCTGACGCAGCACCGGTGTTGCGCCAATCCGAACAGGCCATGGGCGGCACCGGCCTGCAATCGATTCGTTATTCCGCCCAAGGGGGCGGCAGTTTGTTCGGCCAGGCCTTCATCCCCGGCATGGCCTGGCCGCGCATGACCTACACCTCGCTGACCCGCCTGGCGGACTATCAAAACGGCGCCTACCGCGAAGAGTTCGGCCGCGCGCGCGCCGAACCCAACGGCGGCGGCGCCGTGCCGCTGATGGGCCAGGGCGAGCAGCGCGCGGTCGGATTGATGCGCGCCAACGTCGCCTGGAACCAGGCCGGTGCGAATTCGATACCCGCTCCCGTGGCGCTGGACGAACGCATCCACGACTTGTGGACCACGCCGCACGGCGCCTTGAAAGCGGCGCTGCGCAACGGCGCCACGCTGAGCCAGCGCAGCGTCGGCGGCAAGACTTTGCAGGCGGCGTCTTTCACCGAGCCCGGGCGCTTCACCGCGACCGTGCTGATCGGCGCCAACAACCTGGTCGAGGGCATCGAGTCGCGCCGGTCCCACCCTGTGGCGGGCGACACCGAAGCCATCACGACCTTCCTCGACTACAAGGACTTCAACGGCGTGATGTTCCCCACCCGAATTCGCCAAAGCCAGGGCGGTTTCGAAGTGCTCGACGTCGCGGTGCGCGAGGTGCAGGTGAATGTCGCCTCCGACATCGTCGTTCCCGAGGCGGCGCGCAATTTCACGGAACGAGTCGTCGCCGAAAAAGCCGCCGACGGCGTGTGGTATCTCGCCGGCGGCTCACATCACAGCGTCCTTATCGAGATGAGCGACCACCTCGTGCTGGTGGAAAGCCCGCTCTACGACGGCCGTGCCGCAGCGGTTTTCGCCGAGGCGCGCAAAATCGTTCCCGGCAAACCGATCCGCTACGTCGTCAACTCCCACCACCATTTCGACCACGCGGGCGGGCTACGCGCGGCGGCCGCGCAGGGCGCCAGCTTGGTCACCAGTGCCGCAGCCAAGGCCCCGTTCGAACGTGCCCTGGGCAACCCGAACCGAATCAACCCCGACTTGCTGGCCAGCTCGGGGCGCAGCGCAAGCATCATCGGCGTGCGCGGCAGACACGACCTGAGCGACGCGACGCGGCGCGTCGAAGTCCATGAGATGACCGGCAGCATTCACGCCCAGGGCTTCCTGATGGTCTACCTTCCGAAAGAGCGCCTCCTCATCGAAGCCGACGCCTACACGCCGCTCGCCGCCGGAATGCCGCCCCCCGCGGTGCCCAATGCGAACAACGTGAACCTGGTGCAGAACATCGAGCGGCTCAACCTGGCGGTGGACCGCATCCTGCCGCTGCACGGGAGGATGGTGCCGCTGAGCGAGTTGCATGCGGCGATCGGGCGGAAGTAGCTACGCGAAGAGACGCTCCAGCAGCTCGTCGCGGTCGAATCGCGACTGCTGGGCAACGCCGCCAAGAGTCGCGGCCAATTTGCCAATCTGCTGCGGGTCTTTCGCTGCGATCGTGACGTGATGCTGGGGTGGGCGTTCGGCGCTCAGTCGCA
>JBAQUQ010000003.1:0-1502 GCA_049297615.1 Burkholderiaceae bacterium | reverse complement strand
CTTCAACCCCTGGCTGGCGCTGGCCTACGTGGTATTCGCGCCGTTCCAGGAACTGATTTACCGCGGTGGCGTGCAGGGCTCGCTGTCGCACTTCCTGAGCGGCCGCTGGCGCGACTGGATGGCGATCGTCGGCGCGAACGTCATCTTCTCGGCCGCTCACCTGTATGTGTCGCCGGGGCTGGCCGTGGTGGCCTTCGCCGCCGGGCTGTTCTGGGGCTGGCTGTATGCGCGTCAGCGTGGCCTGGCCGGCGTATCGGTGTCGCACGTGCTGCTGGGCTTCTGGGCCTTCGAGGTGGTCGGCCTCGGCGTGCTGCAATGAGCCGGTGCGCGGGCGCCCTGCGCGTCGAGCGCCGGACCCTGCCCGCGCAGCGACGGCCGGACCTCCTGCGTGCCGGCGGCTTTCTGCTGGCCTCGGGGCGATGCAGCCCGACTACCTGATCATCGGCAGCGGGTTGGCGGGGCTCTCGTTCGGTGCACTGATGGCCTGCTGCGGAAAGCGGGTGCGCTTGCTCGAGGCCCACTACCTGCCCGGCGGCTATGGTCACACCTTCGAGATGGGCGAGCGCTACCGCTTCAACGCCCAGCTCCACTATGTATGGAACTGCGGCGAGGGGCAGACCGTGCACCGCCTGCTTTCGAAGCTGGGCCTGGCCGACGAAGTGACGTTCGAGGAATACGACCGCAGCGGCTTCGACCACATGCGCATGCCGGGCTACGCGCTCGACATCCCGTATGACCTGGACGAACTCGCGGCGCGCCTCGGCCGACTCTTCCCCCGGCACGCCGGGCCACTGGCGCGCTTCGTCGAAGAGGTGCGGCGCACCGCAGAGGAGATCGACGCGCTGCCCGAGCCGCTGAGCACTCTGGCGCTGCTGCCCAGGCTGCACCGCTTCACGCGGGTGCTGCGCTACCGCAAGGCAACGTTGCAGCAGGTCTTCGATCGCTTCGGGCTGCCTCTGGAGGCGCAGGCATTGCTCGCGCTGCAATGGCCGGACTTCCTGCTGCCGCCGGATCAACTCTCCTTCTTCGCCTGGGTGATGCTTTTCGTCGGCTACACGCGCGGCGCGTACTACCCCACCCGACATTTCGAGCACGTGATCGATTCGCTGGTGGGCGTGATCGAGGAGAACGGCGGGGAGGTGCTCACCGGGCAAAAGGTGATCGAGTTCCTGCTCGAGCGCGACCGGGTGCGCGGCGTGGTGGCCGAACAGGTCGACGACAGCGGCGTGCCCACAGGGCCGGTCGCGGAGCACAGCGGCACCGAGGTCGTGTGCAACATGGACCCACGGCGGGCGGCACAGATGATCGGCCTTGGGCATTTCTCGCGCTCGGTGCGCCGCAAGCTCGACTACGACTACTCCCCATCGAACTTCGTGGCCTACTGCGTCGTCGAAGGCATCGACCTGCGCGACCACGGCTTCGGCCGCTGGAATCTCTTCCACGCCGAACATCCGGATCTGAACCAGGCCTTTCACGACATGCTGCTGCGTGGCGACTATTCG
>JBAQUQ010000002.1:0-8958 GCA_049297615.1 Burkholderiaceae bacterium | reverse complement strand
GCCTGGGGCGAATGCCGCGCCCGCGCAGGCCGCAGGAATGGCACCGGCACCCGCAGCGCCACCCCTGCCCACGCTCGACGACGTCGCCCAGCTCACGCGCGACTCCGACTTCTCGCCCTTCGTGAACCGGCAGGTCGACCCGCAGGTGCGCAATGCGGCGATGAAGAAACTCTTCAGCGACCCGCATTTCAACGTGATGGACGGGCTTGACACTTATATCGACGACTACGGCAAGCCTGACCCACTGCCGCTTGCGATGCTGCGCCAGATGAGCTCGGTGCGAGCTCTTGGACTGTTTGCCGACGAAGAGGCTGCCCAGGAGCTGGCCGCGCCGCCCCTGCAGGCCCGGCTCGAGGGCGCCGCCAAGGCAAGTCCCGATGGCGCTGCGCCCGCGCTGATGGCACAGTCCCCGCCTGAAGAGCCACAAGACCCCCATGAAGACACTGATTTGCGATTGCAACCGGACGATGCCGCTGGACGCGCCGGCCCTGATCAAGACCCTGGGCCCTCAGGCTGAGGGGCTGGAGTTCGTTCATTCCACCCTGTGCCGCCGCGAGGCGCCGGAGTTTCAGCGTGCCGCCAAGAGCGGTGACGATCTGCTGGTCGCGTGCACCCAGGAAGCGCGCCTGTTCCTCGAGCTGAATTCGCAAACCGAAGGCGCGCCCAGCGTCGCCGAGCGGCCGATTCGCTTTGTCAATATTCGGGAAACCGGTGGCTGGTCGAAAGACGCGAAGTCGGCGATGCCCAAGATCGCCGCCCTGATCGCCGCCGCATCGCTGCCCGCGCCCGAGCCGGTGCCGGTGGTGAGCTACAAGTCGGCGGGCCGGGTGTTGTTGGTCGGCGCCGACGCCGAGCGCGCCACACGGGTCGCGAAGATGTTGTCCGACAAACTCCAGGTCAGCCTGCTGCTGGCGCGGTCGGGGGGCGGCGTTGCGCAGATGCGCGACGTCGCGGTGCACGCCGGCGAGCTTCAACAGATTCGCGGCTGGCTCGGTGCGTTCGAGGTGACCTGGCGCGCCGGCAATGCCATCGATCTGGATTTGTGCACGCGCTGCAATGCCTGCATCGACGTGTGCCCTGAGCGCGCCATCGACTTCAGCTATCAAGTCGACATGTCGCGCTGCAAGAGCCACCGCGACTGCGTTCGTGTCTGCGAGGCCGCGGGTGCCATCGACTTCGAACGCGGCGTGCAAGAGGTCAGCGAAGACTTCGACCTGATCCTCGACCTGGGCGCCACGCCCACGCTCGCCCTGCACCAGCCGCCCCAGGGCTATTTTCATGCGCGCGACGAAGCATCCCTGTTCAAGGCCGTCCTGCAATTGCGCGAATGCGTGGGCGAATTCGAGAAGCCCAAGTTCTTCAACTACAAGCAAAAGATTTGCGCCCACAGCCGCAATGAAGTGATCGGCTGCCGCGCCTGCATCGACGTCTGCTCGGCGCAGGCGATTCGCAGCGCCGCTTCGCAAAAGGGCAGGGCGCGCGCGCCCGGGGCCGCGATCGGGGCATCAGAGGCCGGAATCATCGTCGAGCCCTATCTATGTGTGGGTTGCGGCGCATGCACCACGGTATGCCCGAGCGGCGCGCTGAGCTATGCCACGCCGGGCGCCGCCGACATGGGCCTGCGCCTGCGCACCTTGCTCGCGACTTACCAGCGCGGCGGCGGCCGAAACGCGGCCCTGCTGCTGCACGGTCAGGGAGCAGGAGCGGCGCTGATCGGCGAACTCGGGCGCGCCGCGCGCACTGACAAGGCGGTGCGGGGCGTCGCGGCGCGCGTGCTGCCGGTGGATGTGTGGCACACCGCGTCGATCGGCATCGACTTGTGGCTCGCCGCCATCGCCTACGGCGCCTCGCAGGTATGGGTGCTGATGACCGATGAAGAGGCGCCGCAGTACCGCGCCGCGGTGGCGCAGCAGATGGCCGTTGCGCAGGCCGTCTTGACCGGCCTGGGGTTCAGCGGCGAGCACTTGCGGCTGCTTCACGTGAACAACGTGGCGGCCCTGGACCAGGCTTTGCAGGCGCCGCCGGCCGCCGGTGTGGCCAAGAGCGCGAGCTTTGCCGTGCAAGCCGACAAGCGGGCGACGCTCGATCTGGCCATCGAACACCTGATGTCGTGCGCGGCGACGGTGCCCGAGATCATTGCCTTGCCGCGTTCGGGCAGCCCGTTCGGCAGCCTGCGCGTCGATACCGCGAAATGCACGATGTGCCTGAGCTGCGTCGGCGCCTGCCCCGAAGCCGCGCTGGCCGACAACCCCGACAAACCCCAGCTCAAGTTCATCGAGAAGAACTGTGTGCAATGCGGCTTGTGTGAATCGACTTGCCCGGAAGGCGCGATCACGCTCGAGCCGCGGCTTTGGCTCGCCGATTCGGGCAAGGCCCGCAAAAGCGCGCGCGTGCTGCATGAAGTTCAGCCCTATGCATGCATCAAGTGCGGCAAAGCCTTCGGCACCCTGCCCGCTGTTCAGAACATGATCGCCAAGCTGGCAGGCCATTCGGCGTTCCAGGGCGCTGCGGCGCAGCGCTTGAAGATGTGCGGCGACTGCCGGGTGATCGACCTGCACACGAATCCGTTCGAAGTCAAGATCACCGATCTGTAGAGTGCCCCATGTCCACGCCTGCCACACAAACCCTGCAATTCGCCAGCGCGAACGACAGCGAAGAGCTCGCCCGTGCCGAGCTCTACGGCTTGCTCGCGCGCCTGTGGCTTGCGCCGCCCGACGCCGACTTGCTCGAGCAGTTCGAAGTGGCCGTGACGCAAGCTCCTCAGCCCGGCGCCTTCCTCGAAGCGCCGTGGCAGGTGCTTGTCGCGGCGCTGCGCGGCACCACGCCGACGCAGGCTGCCGAGGAATATGACGCGCTGTTTCAAGGGGTGGGCAAGCCCGAGGTGTTCTTGTACGGCTCGTTCTACCTGACGGGTTTTCTGAACGAAAAACCGCTCGCACTGCTGCGGACCGATTTGGCCGCGCTCGGCCTGGCGCGCGACCCGCAGCGCGGCGAGACGGAAGACCATATTGCGGCGTTGTGCGAAGTGATGCGCTACCTGATCGCCGGCGACGACATTTCGGCGTGCAACCTGGAGGCGCAGCGACGCTTTTTTCGCGCCCACGTTCAGCCCTGGGCCGAGAGGCTTTGCGACGCGCTCGATACCCAGCCGCGCGCGCGTCTCTATCGGGAACTTGCGGGGTTCACCCGGGCTTTTCTGCAAGTGGAAGTTCAGGGCTTCGACATGTTGCCGTGAGGGTGCGCCGCAGCGCGACCACGACTAAGTATTTACCCTAGGCACCCGCTGCACAATTGAAATTCCTAGTGCAACCCCGCAAGAAAAAAGTGCGGCTGGGGCATAAGATATGCAATGGCATTCACAGGCCTGCACGAGTTCGAGTTTCGAGTTCCACCTTTGGAGACGTCGATGAAATCATCCAATCCAAAACTGTCGCGCCGAATCGTTTTTGCCGGTGCCGGTACGGCGGGTGCCCTGGCCGCGGCAGCGGCTTTGCTGCCGGGCAAACCAGTGGCAGTGTCGGTTGCCAAACACGTTGCTGACGTGGACAAACCAGCAGGGTATCAGGAAACGCCGCACGTCTTGCACTACTACCGCACCGCCCGGATCTGAACCTCCCGCGGGCCGTTGTGCCCGATGTCCCCGCAGTGATCAAGGAGTCCCCATGCTGCTTACGCGCAAATCCTCATCGACCACCGGCGACAGCTCGTCGGCACTGGTCGCAAGCCTCGCCCGCGGCGTCTCGCGCGCGATACCCACGATGGACCGTCGGGCGTTTCTGCGCCGCTCCGGGCTCGGCGTGGGCGCCGGTATCGCAACGTCCCAGCTCACCCTGGTGAAGAAGGCCGAAGCCAAAGATCCCGTGGCGGGCACCGGCAAGGGCAAACTGGAAGTCAAACGCACCGTCTGCGGCCATTGCTCGGTGGGCTGCGCCGTCGACGCGGTGGTTGAAAACGGCGTCTGGGTGCGCCAGGAGCCGGTGTTCGATTCGCCGATCAATCTCGGCGCGCATTGCGCCAAGGGCGCCGCGCTGCGCGAGAACGGGCACGGCGAATTCCGCCTCAAGTACCCGATGAAGCTGGTCAACGGTAAGTACCAGAAGATCAGCTGGGACCAGGCGCTGGGCGAGATCAGCGCCAAGATGCTCGAGCTGCGCAAGGAGAGCGGTCCGGACTCGATCTTCATCGTCGGCTCGAGCAAGCACAACAACGAGCAGGCCTACCTGCTGCGCAAGTGGGTGAGCCTGTGGGGCACGAACAATTGCGACCACCAGGCGCGCATCTGCCACTCGACAACGGTTGCAGGTGTGGCCAACACCTGGGGTTACGGCGCGATGACGAATTCGTACAACGACATGCAGAACTCGAAGGCTGCGCTGTACATCGGCTCGAACGCGGCGGAAGCGCACCCGGTGTCGATGCTGCACATGCTGCACGCCAAGGAAACCGGCACCAAGATGATCGTGGTGGATCCGCGTTTCACGCGCACCGCGGCCAAGGCCGACGAATACGTTCGCATCCGCTCGGGCTCGGACATCCCCTTCCTGTTCGGTGTATTGCACCATGTCTTCAAGAACGGCTGGGAAGACAAGAAGTACATCCACGACCGCGTCTACGGCATGGACAAGGTGCGCGAAGACGTGATGGCGAACTGGACGCCTGACAAGGTGCAGGACGCCTGCGGCGTGGACGAGGCCACCTGCTTCAAGGTCGCCAAGATCATGGCCGAGAACCGCCCCAGCACGATCGTCTGGTGCATGGGGCAGACCCAGCACACGATCGGCAACGCGATGGTGCGCGCGTCGTGCATCCTGCAATTGGCGCTGGGCAATGTCGGCGTCAGCGGCGGCGGCGCGAACATCTTCCGCGGCCACGACAACGTGCAGGGCGCGACCGACGTCGGCCCGAATCCCGACTCGCTGCCCGGTTACTACGGCCTGGCCGAGGGCTCGTTCAAGCACTTCGCGGCGGCGTGGGGCGTCGATTTCGAGTGGATCAAGAAGCAGTACGCGCCGGGAATGATGGGCAAACCCGGCATGACGGTGTCGCGCTGGATCGACGGTGTGCTGGAGAAGAACGAACTGATCGACCAGGACGCCAACCTGCGCGGCATGTTCTTCTGGGGCCATGCGCCGAACTCGCAGAGCCGCGGGCTCGAGATGAAGAGCGCGATGGACAAGCTCGACTTGCTCGTCGTGATCGACCCCTACCCATCGGCCACCGCGGCGATGGCGGCGATGCCGGGCAAAGCCTCGGAACAAAATGCCAAGCGCGCCGTTTATCTGCTGCCCGCAGCGACGCAGTTCGAGACTTCGGGTTCGGTGACGGCGTCGAACCGCTCGATCCAGTGGCGCGAAAAAGTGATCGAGCCGCTGTGGGAGAGCCGCAGTGACCACATGATCATGTACCAGCTGGCGGACAAGCTCGGATTCGGCAAGGAGTTGATGGCACGCACCAAGCTGGTCAAGGGCCGTGGCGGGATGGACGAGCCCGAAGTCGAGTCGATCCTGAAGGAGATCAACCGCAGCGTCTGGACCATCGGCTACACCGGCCAGAGCCCGGAGCGTATCAAGGCGCACATGCGCAACATGAACGTCTTCGACGTGAAGTCGCTGCGCGCCAAGGGCGGCATCGACAAGGAAACCGGCTACAAGCTCGACGGTGACTACTTCGGTCTGCCGTGGCCGTCCTGGGGAACGCCCGAGCTGAAGCATCCCGGTTCGCCCAACCTCTACGACACGTCCAAGCACATGATGGACGGCGGGGGCAACTTCCGCGCCAACTTCGGCGTCGAGCGCGAGGGCGTGAATCTGCTCGCCGAGGACGGTTCGCATTCCAAGGGTTCCGACATCACGACCGGCTACCCCGAATTCGACCACCTGCTGCTGAAGAAGCTCGGCTGGTGGGATGAGTTGACGGAAGACGAGAAAAAGGCAGCAGCGGGCAAGAACTGGAAGACCGATTCCTCGGGCGGCATCATCCGGGTGGCGCTGAAGAATCATGGCTGCCATCCGTTCGGCAATGCCAAGGCGCGCGCGCTGGTGTGGAACTTCCCCGATCCGGTGCCCAAGCATCGCGAACCGCTGTACTCGATTCGCCCCGACCTCGTCGACAAATACCCGACCCACGACGACAAGAAGGCGTTCTGGCGCTTGCCAACGCTGTTCAAGACGGTGCAGGAGAAAAACAAGAACATCGGCAAGACCTACCCGCTGATCATGACCTCGGGCCGTTTGGTCGAGTTCGAGGGCGGTGGCGAGGAAACGCGTTCCAACCCCTGGCTCGCCGAATTGCAGCAGGAGATGTTCGTCGAGATCAACCCGAAGTCGGCCAACGATCGCGGCATCCGCAATGGCGACTTCGTCTGGGTCCGTACGCCTCCGATGGACGCCCTGCCCGAATTCAAGGGCATGCGCGTGAAAGCCCTCGTCACCGAGCGCGTCGACGCCGACACCGTGTTCCTGCCATTCCACTTCTCGGGGCGCTGGGGTGGCATCGACCTGCTGCAGTATTACCCCGATGGAGCGGCGCCGGTCGTGCGCGGCGAGGCCGTCAACACCGCGACGACCTACGGCTACGACAGCGTCACGATGATGCAAGAGACCAAGACCACGGTGTGCCAGATCGTCAAGGCCTAAGGAGAATCGTATGGCTCGAATGAAATTCATCTGCGACGCCGAACGCTGCATCGAATGCAACGGCTGCGTCACGGCTTGCAAGGCTGAAAACGACGTTCCCTGGGGCGTGAACCGCCGCCGCGTCGTGACGCTCAATGACGGCATCGCCGGCGAGAAGTCGATCTCGGTGGCGTGCATGCATTGCTCCGACGCACCCTGCATGGCGGTGTGCCCGGTCGATTGCTTCTACCGAACCGACGAAGGTGTGGTGCTGCACGACAAGGACGTGTGCATCGGCTGCGGCTATTGCTCCTACGCCTGCCCGTTCGGCGCGCCGCAGTTCCCGACCAATGGCACTTTCGGTCTGCGCGGCAAGATGGACAAATGCACGTTCTGTGCCGGGGGCCCGGAGGCGAATGGCAGCGTTGCCGAGAACGAGAAGTACGGGCGCAACCGTCTGGCGGAAGGCAAACTGCCGGCGTGCGCCGAAATGTGCGCCACCAAGGCGCTGCTCGGCGGCGACGGCGACGTCGTGGCCGACATCTTCCGCACCCGCGTGCTGAGCCGCGGCAAGGGCAGCGAAGTCTGGGGCTGGGGTACGGCGTACGGCAAACCGGCGACCAAGTCATGAATCGCCTCATCGTTCTTGCCGCCGTCTCGGCAGCCTTCCTCACCCTGATGGCTTGCACCGAACAGCCGCAGACCGCTGGGACGCGCAAGGCCGATTCCAAGGCCTGGGAGGGCACCAATAACGCGTTTGCCGCTTCCGGCTGGAAGGCCGGCGACAAGGAGGCCTGGGAGGAGCAGATACGCAATCGCGCCCAGGCACAAAACGAATACACGCGCGCCAAGTGACCGCGAGGACTGCCGCATGCACAGTTTGATTCGAAGTGCCCTTGCCGCTGTGGCGGTGCTGCTCATCGGCGGCACAGCATGGGCCCAGGACGCGAACAAGGCGGGCCCTCCCGCGGGATTTGTCGCTCCGGCCGCACCCAAGCCTGACGAGACAAACGCTCAGCGCTCCAAAACCCAGCCAGGCAACAACGCCCCGTTCTGGCGTGCCGTTCGCGAGCCTGCTGCGCCAACGAACAGCATGCCGGGGCCGGCGGCGGAACCGCTGATTCAGCCTTTCGTTCTGTATCCGGGCTCGCAGTTCACCAGTGCCGGCGAAGCGTGGCGACAGGTTCGAAACGACTGGATCATTCCCTATGGGGGGGCCTTGTTCTTCCTCGTGGTCGTGGCGATCGGCCTGTTTTACTGGAGGCGCGGGCCTTTCGGTGGCCACATCGCCGACACCGGCCGCACGATCGAGCGTTTCACCTACTTCGAACGTGCTGCGCACTGGAGCAATGCCATCACTTTCGTCACCTTGGCCGTCTCCGGCCTCGTGCTGGCGTTCGGCAAGTTCATCCTGCTGCCTTTCATGGGCGCGACGCTGTTCGGCTGGCTGAGCTATGCACTCAAGACCGTCCACAACTTTGCCGGGCCCTTGTTTGTCGTTTCCTTGCTGGTCGTCTTCATCACTTTCCTTCGCGACAACATGCCTGCCAAGGGAGACCTCACATGGCTGGCCAAGGCCGGCGGCATGTTCGGTGGCGAGGAAGTGCCCTCGCACCGCTTCAATGCCGGTGAGAAGCTGGTCTTCTGGGGCGGCGTATTCGCCCTGGGCATCGTCGTCGTCGGTTCCGGCCTGGTGCTCGACAAGCTGATTCCCGCCATGGAATACACGCGCGGCAATATGCAGATTGCCCACATGATCCATGCCGTGGCGGCGCTTCTGATGATGACCCTGTTCGTGGGCCACATCTACCTCGGCACGCTCGGCATGAAGGGTGCGTTCAATGCGATGCGCACCGGCGTCGTCGACGATGCCTGGGCCAAGGAGCATCACGCGCAGTGGCACGCCGACGTGCTCGCCGGCAAGATTGCGCGGGTGCGCACGCTGGCAAGCGATTCGGCAGCACGGCCGGCTCGCCAGGTTTGAATCGAATTGATCCTGAATCGGCGGAAAAATTGCCCTGAGGAAATCACCATGCGTTGTCTATCCATCGCCTTGTTCAGCGCTTTCGCATTCGCTGTTCCCGCATGGGCCAAGCTGCCCGCACTGACCGACGAGGCCAAGGCCAAGGGCGCTGAAGCTGCGGCCAAAGCGGCGCACGGCGGCAAGGTCTCTGACTACCTTCTCTGCAAGTCGATGGACAAGACGGCGGCGAGGTATTACACGTCGATGAAATCCGCGGCCAAGGATACGAAGCCGCCGACCGAGACGCCGGCCTGTGCCGACCCGGGCCCCTTCGTCGCTCCGGCGCCGGCAGGCGCACCCGCCGCGGCGGCAGCACCGGCC
>JBAQUQ010000001.1:0-2555 GCA_049297615.1 Burkholderiaceae bacterium | reverse complement strand
GGCCGCAACCGTGGCGACGGCGGCCCTGGCGCCGCATCTCGACCCGAACAGCCCGATTTCGACGCAGCGCAGCGTCTTCTTCGATTTCGACGAAGCCGCGCTGAAGAGCCAGTACACGAACCTGATCGAACTCCACGGCAAATACCTCGGGTCCAAGCCGCAACTGGCGATCAGGATCGAAGGCAATGCCGACGAGCGCGGCAGCGCCGAATACAACCTGGCGCTCGGACAGCGCCGCGCCGAGACCGTGCTGCGGGCCCTCAAGCTCTTTGGCGTTCGTGATGCGCAGATGGAAGCCGTGAGCTGGGGCGAAGAACGGCCCCGGGCCGCCGGCCACGACGAATCGGCGTGGGCGCAGAACCGTCGCGCCGATCTGATCTACCCGCGCGACTGAGGCCAGCCTGCCGGTCGCGGCGCGGCAGCGGCCTACTTCGTCTCTCCCGACCAGGAATAGCTCAGCACTTTGCCTTCGGCGTCGAAGCGGATGTCCAGACTCTTGAACTTCGCCTGCGACATCCCCGACAGACTGCCCTGGCCGAAGTAGTATTTCCACTCCTCGCTGCGTTCGCCGCGAGAGTCCACGGCGACCCCGGTGCCCGCTGGGGCCCCGAGCCAGGCGCGCACCTGCGCCTGGGTGGTCACGGCGCGCTCGACCCGGTTCTCGAAGGCGCTGATATCGAAGTCGCGCCCGACCTGCACCGTGCTGCCACAGGCCGCAAGCAGCAAGGCTGCAGCGCCGACAAGGCCGACCCGGTGGACTGAAAAGCCGTGACCTTGCGTCATAGGGATCCTCCTGTGGAGCACGCAGCGCATTATCGGCGTCGACTCGCGTGCATGCGCATCTCCTCGAGGATGGCAGAGAAGGTCTGTTCGTTGTCCGAGGCGTTGCGCATCGGTTTGTCCAGGCGCCGGGTCAGCGCAGTGACCTTGTTGGAGTCTGCGCTCATGTACAACTGCCCCATCTTCTCGGCCACCGCGCGGTAGCTGTTGTCGATGTCCTGGACGCGACGCGTCAGTTCGTCGAGCGCGTCCTGGCTGAGGCCATCGAGTTCGAGCCGGGCCTTGTCTGGCATTGAATTCATCGGGTTCTCCTGCATTGATTCACCCGCGCCCCGGGGCAAGCCGGTGCATCTGCACGACTGTCGATGACAGTATTGGTTGACAGAGGCGAGAAGTAAAATCCATTTATTGAATCGTCCATTCGCAAGAATAGAAGCCCGAAGTGACGCAGCCGACGCCCGCATGAACGAAGCAGAGGCGTTGCGCGTGCTCTTGCTGCGCGAACTCGAATCGGCGGGGCCGCAGCAGGGCGCGTTGTGGTCTGCGTCGGACCGTGACTGGGCCACGCGTGCCGCGCTCGACGCGGTCGGGCGCGATGCGAGTGCGGCGCGCTTCCTCTTCGAGCGCGCCCACCAGGCGCTGCAGCGATACGGCCCGCGCTGGCCCGAACTTCAGGTCTGGCTCGGGCGGCGCGTCTGGCGTGCCGCGTGGGCGGCGTGGGCCGTGTTCGGCGCCCTGGCCCTGGGCCTGGGAATCGACAGTCTGGGCGGCGGCCACATCAATCTGCTTGCGCCGCCGCTGTGGGGCGTGATGGCGTGGAACCTCGCGGTGTACGCCGTGCTGATCGTGCGCGTACCCTGGAAGCCGACCGCGCAGCCAGGCTGGCTGATCCGCTGGTGGCAGGCGGCGCTCGCCATCGCCCCGACGGGCAAGCAAGCGCCGCTGATCGCCTTGGCTCCGGTCTGGGCGCGCGCCAGCCTGCCGCAGAACATGGCGCGCGCGGCGATGCTCTTGCATGGCCTGGCCGCTGCGCTGGCGCTGGGCCTCATCGCCGGCCTGTACCTGCGCGGCCTGGTCCTGGACTATCGCGCTGGCTGGCAAAGCACCTTTCTCGATGCATCGAGCGTGCACGCCGCACTGTCGTTCGTGCTTGCTCCGGCTGTTCAACTGACGGGCATCGAGGTGCCCGGCGTCACGGCATTGGACGCGCTGCGCCTGACGGCGACGCCCGGGGTTGGTCAGGGCGCAGCGCCTGGCGCGGCGGGCACCGATTCGGCTGCGCCCTGGATCCACCTGCTCGCCACCAGCCTGGCCCTGCTGGTCGTGCTGCCGCGCCTGCTGTTGAGCCTGGCCCATGCCTGGCAAGCGCGTCGGCTCGCCGCCCATGTCGAGTTGCCCCTGCACGAGCCCTACTTTCAACACCTGTTGCGCGAGCAGCGCGGCGAGGTCGCGCAAGTGCACGTGGTGCCCTACGCGCAGCCGCCGAGCGCGCAGGCGATCGCGGCGCTGCGCTCTCTCCTGGTGCAGGCCCTGGGCCAGGATGTGCAGTTGGGGGTCGGGCAGGACATAGCATTCGGCGCAGAAGACCAAGCCACGCCCGAGCGCCTGGTGCCGCAGGGCACGACGCATGCGCTGCTGTGGTTCGACATGGTCGCCACGCCCGAGGCCGAGCACCATGGCCGCCTCGCCGCCATGCTCGCCGACGCGGCCGCGGCACGCGCGGCGGTGTGCCTGCTGCTGGTCGATGAAGCTGCCTTCGCGCAGCGCTTTGCGGC